>NZ_JBPXLK010000003.1:0-476414 GCF_051843015.1 Nocardia sp. JW2 | reverse complement strand
TTCTCGGCGATCTCGCGGTGATAGGAGGGCAGGTTGTCCTCGGTGAGCAGGTTGGTGATCATCGCCGCCTTGGCGACCTCGTTCAACGCGGATTGCTCCGGCGCCCAATCGATTCCGCCCATCGATGCGAAATTGCGGCCCTGCTCCCACGGCACGTAGTCGTGCGGATGCCAGTCCTTGGCCATCGATAGATGACGATCGACATTGCGCGCCGCAACATCTTCCAATTCGATCAGCAGTTCCAGCTGGGTGAGGTTCCTGGCCACGCTCGTGCCCTTTCGCTGCAGGGAAAAGCAAGAGTCGGTAATGTTGCCGGTCGTCGCCGAGAATAGACCCGGCGCAAGGCACCTGGCGAAACGCGGTGCCATTCTCTACGCTTCACCAGTTCAGCTCCATCAGCGGTTCCCGTTCAGTCGTGGCATAGCTAGAGAGAGTGAGCGAAGAATTATGACGGACATCGTGGTCACGAGCCTTGCGGCGACCACGTCGATCGCGGGCGACGTCGACTCGACCTGGAAAGGTCTGCTCAACGGCGAGAGCGGGATCGACGTCCTGGAGGACTCCTTCATCGACGACTTCGACCTTCCGGTGCGGATCGGTGGTCACCTGAAGGTGTCGCCGGCGGCCTCGCTCACCCGCGAGGAGGCGCGCCGGTTGTCCTACGTCGAGCAGATGGCCGTGGTGCTCGGCCGTGAGGTCTGGCGCAACGCGGGCAGCCCCGAGGTCGACCTGGATCGGCTCGGTGTCTCCATCGGCACCGGGCTCGGCGGCGCCGAATCCCTGCTCTACGCGCGGGACAAGCTGTCCAACGGCGGCTACCGGAAGGTGTCGCCGCAGACCGTCGCGGCCATGATGCCCAACGGCGCCGCCGCGTGTGTCGGCGTCGAATTGGGTGCGCGCGCAGGCGTTTCCACGCCCGTTTCGGCGTGTTCGTCGGGTTCGGAGGCCATCGCCAACGCGTGGCGCATGATCGTGATGGGCGATGCCGACATGGTGGTGACCGGCGGGGTGGAAGGCTGCATCCAGGCCGTGCCGATCGCTGCCTTCACCCAGATGCGTGCCATGAGCACCCGCAACGACGACCCCAAGGGCGCCTCGCGCCCGTTCGACGCCGACCGCGACGGATTCGTCTTCGGCGAGGCCGGGGCGATGATGGTGATCGAGACCGAGGCCCATGCCAAGGCGCGCGGGGCGACGATCCACGCGCGCCTGCTCGGTGCGGGCGTCACCTCCGACGGCTTCCACCTGGTCGCGCCCGACCCCGACGGCACCGGCGCGGCCCGGGCGATGACGCGGGCCATGCAGACCGGCGGCATCAGCCGCACCGACGTCACCCACATCAACGCCCACGCCACCGCCACCCCCATCGGCGACACCGCCGAGGCCAACGCGATCGGCAAGGCCATCGGGTCGCATGCTTCGGTGTACGCGCCGAAGTCGGCGCTCGGGCATTCGATCGGCGCGGTGGGTGCGCTGGAATCGGTGATCACCGTGCTCAGCGTGCGCGACAGCATCGTCCCGCCCACGCTGAACCTGGAGAACCAGGACCCCGCGATCGACCTCGACGTGGTCTCGGGTCAGGCGCGACCGGGCCGCATCGACTACGCGGTGAACAACTCGTTCGGCTTCGGCGGGCACAACGTGGCCCTGGCCTTCGGGCGGTTCTGATGATCGGCGAGACACTCGACGACTACCTCGACGAGCACGGCGCCATCCGCATTCCCGGTAACCAGACGCTCATCGATTTCGTCGACAAGCACAGCGAAGCCAACGGCGACGAACTGGCCTACCGGTTCATCGACTACTCGCGCGAACGCGACGGCGAGTACCAGGAGCTCACCTGGCGTGAGTTCGGGGTGCGGTTGCGGGCGGTGGCGGCGCGCTTGCAGCAGGTCACCGAGCCGGGCGACCGGGTAGCGGTCCTGGCGCCGCAGGGGCTCGACTACGTGGTGGCGCTGTTCGCGGCGGTGTACGCGGGCAATGTGGCGGTGCCGCTGTTCGATCCGGAGGAGCAGGGGCACAGCGACCGGTTGCACGCGGTGCTCGGCGACTGCGAGCCGGCCGCGGTGCTCACCGTCACCGGTTCGGCGGCGGGGGTACGCAACTTTTTCCGTGAACAGCCGAACACGCGCAGGCCGAGAATCATCGCGGTGGAGGCGATTCCCGACGCGGTGGGATCGCGCTGGCGCAGGCCCGACATCTCGATCGACAGTGTGGCCTACCTGCAGTACACCTCCGGCTCCACCCGGGTGCCCGCCGGTGTGGAGATCACCCACCGCTCGGTCGGCACCAACCTGCTCCAGATGATCGACGCCATCGGCATCACCGAGAACGCGCGCGGTGTCACCTGGCTGCCGCTGTTCCACGACATGGGTCTGCTCACGGTGATCCTGCCGACCATCGGTGGCAAGTTCATCACCATCATGTCGCCGAGCGCGTTCGTCCGCAGGCCCTCGCGCTGGATCAAGGAACTCGCCGCGCAGGCCGACGGGGCCGAGATCTACTCGGCCGCACCGAACTTCGCGTTCGAGCACGCGGCGGTGCGCGGGTTGCCCAAGGGCGAGGAGACACTCGACCTGTCGAACGTGATCGGGCTCATCAACGGCAGCGAACCGGTGTCGGTGGCCTCGATGCGCAAGTTCAACGAGGCTTTCGCGCCGTTCGGGTTGTCCAAGACCGCGATCAAACCCTGCTACGGGATGGCCGAGGCGACGCTGTTCGTGTCGGCGACCCGCCGCGAGGACGAGGCGCGGGTGGTCTATGTGGACCGGGGCAAACTCAATGCCGGGCGCATGGTCGAGGTCGACGAGCACGCGGCGCAGGCGGTGGCGCAGGTGTCGTGCGGGTATGTCGCCAGGTCGCAGTGGGCCGTGATCGTCGATCCGGAGACGGGTATCGAGCGGCGCGACGGCGAGGTCGGCGAGATCTGGTTGCACGGCGACAATATGGGCATCGGGTACTGGGGGCGGCCGGAGGAGACCGCGCAGACCTTCCACAACCGGGTGACCCGCAATCCGATCGGCAGCCGCGCCGAGGGCGCGCCGGAGGACGCGACCTGGATGCGCACCGGCGATTTCGGTGCCTACTACGACGGGGAACTGTTCATCACCGGCCGGGTGAAGGACCTCGTCATCGTCGACGGACGTAATCACTACCCGCAGGACCTCGAATACTCGGCGCAGGAAGCGAGCAACGCGCTGCGGCCGGGCTTCATCGCGGCGTTCTCGGTTCCGGCGGGAGAACTGCCCGCGCCGGTGCGGGTGGCCGACGCCGACGACATCGCCGAACAGCTCGTCGTGGTGGCCGAAAGAGGTTCGGGGGCGGCGAAACTCGATCCGCAGCCGATCATCGACACGGTGCGTGCGGCGATCTCGCGCAGGCACGGCGTGACGGTGCGTGATGTGCTGCTGGTGCCTGCTGGTTCGATTCCGCGGACTTCGAGCGGCAAGATCGCCCGGCGCGCGTGCCGGGCGGCGTACCTCGACGGGACGCTGCGTGGGGGCTACCGGCAGCGGGACTATCCGGACGCTCCGGTCGACTGACGTCATCGAAAACGGCTCGGCCGCCGGGGAACCGGTGGCCGAGCCGTTTGTCGTCGGCCGTGGAGCGGCTCAGTTCACGCAGGGGATCGTGTCGCCGATATTGGTGGTGAGTGGTTTGCCGGCGTCCGGCAGGGGCTGTCCGGCGACGCTGCTTGTCGTGGTGACGGGGCGGGTGGTGGTGGTCGGGCTCAGCTCGGCCGGGGGAGTGAAGTCGGCGCCGAGGATGACGCGCACGTGGCCGTCCTCCACCCAGGGCGACGCGGAAACCGGTAGCCCACCGAGGATTTCGGCGACAGCGCGCGCGTCATGGATGGCGCCGGGGCCGTAGGTGACCGCCGAATAGGGCTCGTCGTTGCCGTCACCACTGCCGACCTCGCCCTCGCCGTAGCCGCGCGCGGTCAGCATCTTCGACACCTGGGCGGCCTGCCCGGTCGTCGAGCCGACATTGTGCACGTCCACCACGGCATCCGGATTCGCCGCCGCCACAGTGGTTGTCGGGGCCTGCTGACCGAAAGCCGCGCGCACCTCGCGTTTGATGGCGGCCGGGTCGACGATATTGACGTCCTGACCGTCGATCACGTCGTAGCGCAACACCGGCAGGGTGCGGAACTCGACCGGGATGCTTCCCGCCGCACCGAGATCGCGGACGAATTCGAACAGGTCCCAGCCCTGCGACAGCACGATGTCGCGGTGGGCCGCATCCATCAGGGCGGACAGCTTGCTCAGATCGGTGAGCGTGCCGGAGTCCTTGAGCGACTTGGCGACCGAGGTGAGGAAGGCCTGCTGACGGTGGGTGCGGTCGAGGTCGCCGTTGGGCAGACCGTGGCGCTGGCGCACGAACGCGAGGGCCTGGGACGCGTCGAGATGCTGACGGCCCGCGGGG
Source organism: Nocardia sp. JW2 (assembly GCF_051843015.1). Taxonomy (NCBI): domain Bacteria; kingdom Bacillati; phylum Actinomycetota; class Actinomycetes; order Mycobacteriales; family Nocardiaceae; genus Nocardia; species Nocardia sp. JW2. The sequence goes on along the minus strand of NZ_JBPXLK010000003.1, from coordinate 471,989 downwards.
AACACCGCGCCGGAGAACTCGCTGTCGTCGACGGCGTTGGTCAGGCACACATCGACGCCGCCCACCGCGTCGGCCAGGTCGTAGAACCCGGCGAGCGAGATCTCGGCGAACCGGTCGATCGGCACGCCGACCAGGTTGCGCACCGTGGTGACGATGGATTCGCGGCCCGCCTCCCGGCTGCGGCGCTCGAGTTCCACAGGGTCGTCGACGCCCTGCTCCATCAGTTTCGCCTGCACCACAGCCTTTTTCAGGCCGTACGCCTCTTTGATCTTGATGCGCGAGTAGCCGGGGATGCCGGTGACCGCCACATAGTTGTCGCGGGGGATGGAGAAGGCGACGATCTTGCTCATATCGGCCGGGATATGCAGCAGGATCAGTGAATTGGCGTTGTAACCGCCTTCGCTGCCGTCACCGGCGTGCAGCTGATCGAGGATGGCTTTCGGCAGGTCCTTGCCGTCGAGGTCTTTGCGGGTGTCCAGGCCGATCAGCAAGATGTTGACCGCGCCGTCGAGCGAGCGCGGCGCGTCGTCGCCCAGCGCGTCGGAGTGCAGGAAACCGGCATCGAAACCGTTCTTCGCCGACCAGGCGAGGCCGGTACCCGCCAGCACCGCGAGCGCGACGGCGGCGACGAACATCCTGGTGACGATCGAGCCGATGCGGCGCAACCGGGCATGACCGGTCGACCGGGGGACGGGCGGCGCGCCGATACGCCTGGGCGGCTGCCGGCGCGGCCAGGGCGCCGGTGGTTCATCGATCCGGTTCACCTCAGGGCACTACCCGCCAGCCACTGGTCCCAGGGCACGCTCCAGTCACCGTTCTGCCACACTTCGAGCGGTGCGCCGCCGGTATTGCGGATCTCCACCACATCGCCGGGCTGGGAGAACTCGTAGAACCAGCGCGCGTTCTCCCCGCTGAGGTTGAGGCAGCCGTGCGAGACATTGGTGTTGCCCTGCGCCCAGATGGTGTCGTCGAGTTGATGCAGGTAGATGCCGTCGGTGCTGATCCTGGTCGCCCAGCCGATGGTCTCCTTGTAGCCGAGGCGCGAGTTCACGGGCAGGCCGTAGGTGGAGGAGTCCATCACCACCGGATTGGCCTTGTCCATCACCGTGTAGATACCGGGCTGGGTCCAGAAGGAGATGGTCTTGCCCGCGACCTCCTCGCTGCCGCCGCGACCCATCGAGGTGGGCATGGTGCGCACGAGGGTGCCGTTCTCGTAGACCTGGACCTGTTTGGTCGTGTCGTCGACGATCGAGACGTGGGACGCGCCGATGGTGAAGCTGGTCTCGGTGTCCTCCTGGCCGTAGAGGCCGCCGCCGAGGTCCTTGCCGTAGATGTCGGCGGCGAGCGTCACGCGGGTACCCGGCTCGTAGTAGTTCTGTGGGCGCCAGTGGGCGTTGCGGTCGTCGAGCCAGTACCAGGAGCCGGTGACGGGCGGGTCGGTGGTGACCGACAGGTGCCGTTCGGCGGTGGCGCGATCCGGCACGTTCTCGTCGAAATGGGCGACGACAACCGTGCCGACGCCGAAGGTCCCCTGTGGTGAGAGGGCCGTGCCGCCCGTGGTGCGGAAATACACCTTGGTCTGGTTGTTGGGGGCCAGCGTGGTGAACGTCGAGGTGGTCGGCTCGGTGCCGCGGTCGGTCGCGGCGGTGATCGTGTAGGTGCGGCCGTAGCCGAGGGGTTCGGTCGGCTTCCAGGCGGTGCGGTCGGGGGTGAAGACGCCCTCGACCTCGTTGCCCTGCTCATTGGTCATCGTGACCGAGGTGAGCGTGCCTTCGCTGGTGCTGACCCGGACCGGAGCCAGCGGGTCGATCTCGGTGGCGCCCGACTCGGGCGACACCGAGACCACGGCCTCGGGTGGGGCGTCGGTCGAGGACCCGGAGTCGGTGGTCGAGCCGCCGCAGGCCGCGACCAGCAGCAGCACGAGCACGGCGGCCAGCGCGGCCGAACAACGTTGTCGGATCATCTGCCCCTCCCTCGGTCCGGTTCCGCTCAGCTCTGCAGGCCGACCTCGATGTCGAGGGACAGGTTGATCTTGTCGCCGATCACCGCGCCGCCGTCGGCCATCGGCATGTCGATGGTGAGGCCGAAATCGCGGCGGTTCACGGTGGCGGTCGCGGTGAAACCGGCGACCGGCGCGTCGGCCATGCCGGGGCCGGTGCCGAGGAACTCCACGTCGAGGGTGACCGGGTGGGTGATGCCACGCACGGTGAAATCGCCGGTGACACTGAATTCGCTGCTCAGCGCCTTGAATCCGGTGGCCTTGAAGGTGGCGGTCGGATAGTTGGCGGCGTCGAAGAAGTCGGCGGTGGCCAGGTGGGCGTCACGCTGGGGGTTGTCGGTGGTGAGCGAGGCGACCTGGATCTCGGCTTCGGTGTCGGCGGTGCCGTCGTCGTGGACGACGAGGGTGCCGGAGAAGTCGGTGAACCGGCCGCGCACCTTGCTCACCATGAGGTGACGAACCGAGAATTGGAGGCTGGAGTGGGCGGGGTCGATGACCCAGGTTCCCGCGGCCAGTCCCTTGGCAGGTGCCGACATGATCTCTCCTCACTTGACGATCCGGCCGAGGGACGGCCGACGGGGTGTGAAGCGATAACGAACCCAGCCTAGCCCGGCGGAGAGTATCGGTCAGCTATCGCTGCTCGTCCGTTCGCCGAGGAACCGAAGCAGCGCGGGGTCGGCGGAGGTGAACCGGTCGACCTCCTGGCCGCCGGTGCATTCGAACAAACCGATGGTGACGCTGTCGGCGCGGCGGGTGAGCACCCGCCAGATCGCGCCCGAATCAGCCCAGCGACGCAGGGTTTCGACCGGGTCGGTGCTCATACCCGTTCACGATAGTTGGCCGCGACCAGCGCGAGGCAGGCCGCGGCGATCACCGCGGTCACCAGATACATGGCGGGATAACCGAAGCCGAAGCTGCCGTGCAGCGCCGACAGGATCGCGGGCACACCGAAACCGAGGTAACTCACCGAATAGAACACCGCGTTCAGCCCGGCCAGGTCACCGGGGCCCGCGATCCGCTCGATCTGCTGCAGTCCCGCGACCAGGCCGATGCCGTAACCGCTGCCGAGAACGACGGCGGTGAGCAGCGTCGCGCCGATGGTGAGGGTCGACGCGGTCCACGCCGCGAGCAGCATGCCGGCCGTGAGCAGCACGAGCGCGAGCACCGCGGCGCGGGCGGTGCCGGGCCTGTCGATGCGGCGCGCGACCGACTGGATGGTGAAACCGCAGCCGAGCGTGACCATGGTGACCAGGGCGGAGAACGCGATCGGGGCCTCGGCGACCTGCCCGAGCATGAGCGTCGGCAACACGGCGTAGGCGGTGGCGTTGGCGGTGAACAACCACAGGGCCACGGGCACCGCGACCCGCAGGAAGCGGCGGTGACCTGCGGCGGGGATCTTCAGATCGTCGAGCAGCCGGGCCGGATGTGTCTGTCGGCGCACGGTTTCCGGCGCTCGCACCAGCCAGGCCGTGGCCAGGACACACAGCGCCACATTGACCAGATACGCGGTGGAATCGGGCAGCGGACCCCACTGCGCGAGCACGCCCGCCACACCCGCGCCGAGGGCGAAACCGGCGGTCAGGCTCATCGCCGAGCGCCGGGCGCCGACGCCCGGCCCGGACAACTCCTTGAGCCAGCTGCCGCCGACGGCCATCGCCAGCCCGAGCGCGACACCGCACAGCATCCGCCCGGCCGCGAGCATCGGCACCGACGACGCCCCCGCCGCCAGCAACAGCGAACCGGCCGCGGCGATCAGCGGGGCGGGCAGCATGAGCGGGCGCCTGCCGAATCGGTCCGACAGCGGACCACCGATGAGCAGGGCGGGCACGATGCCGAGCACGTAGTAGAAGAGCAGCAGATCGACGGCCGTGGCGGCCAGCCCGTGCCCCTTGTACATCACCAGCAACGGGGTGAACTCGTTGCCACCCCAGGCGATCGCCACCACGGCGGCCGAGACCGCCTGCCAGGCGCGGGTCGCCGGGACAGCACGGGGCCGCTCGCTGGTGAGAATCGCCATCACAGGCCCTTTCCGTCGTGCGCGCACCGGGGAAACGCGCACGGGCGAAATGGTGGCAACCGGTCTCATTTTAGGGACGGGCGCTCGCTGTAATACGGTCGGGTAGTGCGTGAGCTGCGGGTGGGGTGTGCGATGTGGACTCATCCGCAGTGGCCCGCGTCGGCCGAGAAGCTGCGTTCCTACGCCGCGCACTGCGGCGCCGTGGAGGGCAATACGACCTTCTACGCGACCCCCTCGGCGTCGACGGTGCGATCCTGGGCGCGTCAGACGGCGCCGGACTTCCGGTTCGTCCTCAAACCGCCGAGGGCGATCACCCACGAACGCAGGCTCGTCGACGCGCGCGCCGAACTCGCCGCCTTCCTGGACGTGATGGCGCCACTCGGTTCCCGCGTGCACGCGCTGTGGCTGCAGCTGCCCGCCTCGTTCGGTCCCGGTGATCTCGGCGCGCTCGCCCGGTTCCAGCGTGAGCTGCCCTCGGGGTTGCGTTGCGCCGTCGAGGTGCGGCATCCGGCCTTCTTCACCGACGACCACGCCGCCGTGCAGCTGGAACGGGTGCTCGGGCGAATCGGCGCCGAATGGGTGCCCTTCGATACGACGGTGCTGTTCGACGGGCCATCGGCCGACGCGGCCGAGGTGGAGGCACGGGCGAAGAAGCCCCGGGTGCCCAGGCGTACCCGCGCGCTCACCGAGTACCCGATCGTGCGCTATCACGGCCGATCCGACGAGGAGCGCACGGTGGCGGGGTGGGAGCCCTGGGTGGAGACGGTGGCGCAGTGGTTGTGGGAAGGCCGGTCGCCGACGGTCTTCGTGCACACGCCCGACAACGCGGCCGCCCGCGACCTGGCCCGCCGGTTCCACGCGGAGGTCGCCGCGGTGGTTCCCGGACTCCCACCGCAACCCGCGGGCGGGACCGAGGAACCGATGACACTGTTCTGACCAGTCTGTCCGCGTCGATTCCGCGCACACTTGTCGGAGGGTCGTGGCATGCTGTGCGCCAGCACTGGGGAGTGTGTGGGCGGGACTCGAGGGGACAGCCCATGTCTGGGTCGATGGATGGAACGTCGTTGTTGCCCGCGCCGCACTGTGAGCCGCGCTTGGAGCACGGCGGGCGATCGGAAGAGGTTGTGCCGCATCGGGTTACCCGGGCGCGCACGCGGCGGTCCGGGCACGGCACGCCCGCCGGGATCAGGCGCGCGGTACGCGCTGCGTGTGTGGCGCAGACGCCGGTGGTCGAAGTGCCCACGGAGACAATGCGATTCGCCGAGCAGGTGCTGCGGTGGGTGCTCGAAGTCCTCGACCGGCGGCGGTCGGTCACGCATCTGCGACCCTTCGCCGATCCGCTGGTGGTGTCGGCGGTCGCCACCATGCTCGCCCAGGATCTGGTTCCCGGAAAGGGATTGGGCGCCGCCACTCTCACGCGTGTCCGGCAGACCTCGGCCGAACCGGGAGCAGCCGAGGTGTTCGCCCTGTATCAGCGGGGCGACCGCACCCTCGCCATCGCCGGACGGATCGAATCGGGCAAGGACACCTGGCGGCTGGTCGCGCTGCGGATGTATTGAAGAAGGCTATTCGGTGCCCGGCCGATGCTGGTCGGCCTGGTCGCGGCCGCTGCCGGGGGCGTCGTCGGAGCCGTCGGGCAGGCGGCGCGTGCCGTTGGCCACCTCGGCGACGAGATCGTCGTAGCCGCAGGCCAATTCGTGCAGCCGCTGCTGGGCGGCGCGCAAGTCGGCCTCGGCGCCGCAGGCCAGCGCCCGGTAGGTGAGCGCGGCGAAATGGGCCATGCGATCGACGACGGCGCCGATGCTCTCGGTGTGCATCGGCGCCGTGGTCGGTGGTTTCGGCGAGCGGAGCAGCACCCAGCGGTCGATCTCGCAGACCAACCGGGCGCGCTCCCAATCGATATCGCTGGTGTCGCCGGGCACCAGCTGTTCGCGGCGTTCGTGCAGGGCCGCCAGTTCGTGCGCGGCCGCGAGCACGGGGTCGGCGGACCCGGTGACCCCGCACACGGCACGCATCATGTCGGTGCGGGCAGGCAGTCCCGGTTCCCTGTCCACGTTTCGCCGCACCGTCCTGTCCTGTTCGTACCGCTTTCCGAAGAACATTCGTCCCGGTCGCGGATACGGATAGGTCGGACGGTTGCGCCCGCGGTCCTACAAGCTGCGCGCGATGATCTCCTTCATGATCTCGTTGGTGCCCGCGTAGATCAGCTGCACGCGGTTGTCCACCCACATGCGCGCGATCGGGTACTCGTTCATGTAGCCGTAGCCACCGAACAGCTGCAGGCAGGTGTCGGCGATCTGCATCGCCTTGTCGGTGCACCACCACTTGGCCATCGCGACGGTGGGGATGTCGAGCTCGCCGCGCAGGTGCTTCTCGATGCAGTCGTCGATGAACACGCGCGCGATGCGGGCCTCGGTGGCGACCTCGGCCAGCTTGAACTTGGTGTTCTGGAAACCGAACACCGGGCGGCCGAACGCCTCGCGCTCCTTCGTGTAGCGCAGCGTGTGCTCGAGCGCGACCTCCATGCCCGCGACCGCACCGTGCGCCACGATCAGGCGCTCCTGGGGCAGCTGCTGCATCAGCTGGACGAAGCCCTGGCCCTCCTGGGTGCCGAGCAGGTTGCTCACCGGGACGCGCACGTCCTCGAAGAACAGCTCGGAGGTGTCCTGGCCCTTCTGACCGATCTTGTCGAGCACGCGGCCGCGACGGAAGCCCTCGCGGTCGGCCTCGACCAGCACCAGCGAGACGCCGGACGCGCCCTGGGTGGGGTCGGTCTTGGCGACCACGATGATGAGGTCGGCCTGGGCGCCGTTGGTGATGAAGGTCTTGGAGCCGTTGATGACGTACTCGTCGCCGTCGCGGATCGCCTTGGCCTTCACGGCCTGCAGGTCGGAGCCGGTGCCGGGCTCGGTCATGGCGATGGCGCCGACGACCTCACCGGAGGCCATCTTGGGCAGCCACTGCTTCTTCTGCTCCTCGGTGCCGTAGGCGAGCAGGTAGTGGGCGACGATGCCGTTGTGCAGGCTCACGCCCCACGAGGTGTCGACGGCGCGCGCCTGCTCCTCCATCAACACCGCCTCGTGGGCGAAGGTGCCGCCACCGCCGCCGTACTCCTCCGGGATCGACAGACAGAGCAGACCGACTTCGCCCGCCTTGTTCCACAGGTCGCGATCCACATGGTGCTGCTCGCGGTACTTGTCGATATTCGGGACGAGTTCCTTGGCCAGGAAGGCGCGGGCGAGGTCGCGCAGGGCGTCCAGATCCTCGTTCATCCAGCTGGACCGATTGGCGGCCATCGAGTCTCCTTATTACGGCTCGGCACAGCACCGGCCTCAGGCGTGACCGGTGGTTACGGATACAGTGTGTACCAATATTGGCGGAGTGACAATAGCGGCTTCGATCGGGGTCACGAACGGTGTTCGACAACATTTGAGCCGCAGTGAAGTGAAAAGTGGGCTGTTTCGGCCGCGGGTGTGAAATGCGCGTGTCGCTCGCGGCGCGCCGCGTTTGGGCAGTGGTGTGGGAGCATCGGTTTCGCGCCGGAGGGTGAATGCACTAAGAATGGCGTGTGCCGTTCACACGTGTGCTCACCTGTCTGCCATCGCGATCCCGGGGCGGTGGTCTGGCATGACCAGCGAATCGCCCCTCGAGGACGACGTCAGCCAGCTCGCCCAGCGCGTCGAACGGGCGCGCGGACGACTCGCCTACCAGTTCGACCCGGCGCTCACCGACGCCCTGTCCGAGGACGAACTGCGCGCCGAACGTGAACTCGCCGAACGCATCCGTGAACAGGATCGCGAACAGCGCTGGAAACACACCCAGGCGATGGCGCAGGCCTCGGACCGTGCAAGGCAGACCACCGAAGCTATCGAGAAGGCCGACATGCGAGATCTGCTGCTCGCCAGGAAGGCGATGGCCGCCCAGCGGCGCGAATCGAGCCCGCACGCCAAACTCGCCTCGCTGTATCGGCACCGGTCCTGGTCACTGAAGGCGCTGGCGGGCGTGGTCGCCGCGGGCATGCTGTGGTCGGCGGTGAACGTGCAGCAGAACATCGCGCCCGGCGGGCCGACGGACCCGCTGTTCTGGTTCAGTTACCTGCTCGAGGCCATGATCAGCGTGTGTCTGATCATCATCATGGTCGGCACCAACAAGGTGGCCGAATGGGGCGTCATCGACAACCGGCGCCAGGTGGCGCTGGCCGAGATGGCGCTGCTCTCGCTCACCGTCACGCTCAACACCTACCCCTATGTGCGTGACGGCCGCTGGTACGACGCCGCCGTGCACGCCGTCGCTCCGGTGATGATCGGTGTCGCGCTGCTCATCCACGACGCGGTGAGTGCCAGGTACGGACTGGCGATCACCCGGGCGACCAGCCAGGTCAGGGACCTGCCCGACCCCGCCGAAAGCATTCTCAACCGCCAGGCCGTCGACGGCGTGCGCCTCACCTACACCCCGCCGATGACCGGAAGCACCCGCATCGAGTCCGCGCCGCCCGCGCCGTCGGTGACCGCCCCGATCACCCGCGAACCCGCCTGGACCCCGTCCGAGCCGGTTTCCAACGGAAGGCCGGCCGAGAAGCGCAAGCGTTTCGGCATCGGCAAGCCGTCCTCGGGTGACAAGGCCACAGCGAAGAAGACCGTCGTCGCCGCGGCCGAGCCGGTGAAGGAAACGCCCAAGCCGGTCGAGCAGGTGAAGACCACCGACTCGGTCCCCGCCGCCCGCAAGAGCACGATCTCCGACATCGAGGCCCGAGTCGAAAAGGCCTTCGCCGAAGCCAACTTCGGCTACGAGGCCATCGAACCGACCAGCATCTACGACACCGGCCAGTTCCGCATCGCCGAGAGCCTGGAACAGGAACTCAACGAGATGCGCGAGGCCCGGAGGCAGGCCCGCAAGGAGCGCGCGGGGTCGTAGCCACTCCTTCCATACGCGCAAAACCGCCCTGGTTGCGAGCGAACCAGGGCGGTTTCGTGTGTGTCAGCCGAAGAGGCTGCCGCCGGTGCCTGCTTGCTGGCCGCCGCCGGTGCCGCCGAGGAGGCCGCCGGGTGGGAGTTCGGAGGGCTGGACGATGACGAAGCCGCGGCCGGAGAACGACAGGGTGCTCGCTTCGCCGGTGCTGCGGCCGATGAGGCGGCCGAGGCCGAAGGAGTCGTTGCGTTTGATGCCGGTCTGCAGGCTGGAGGACCAGGCCACGGCGGCGTTGGGGTCGGCGTAGGTGGCCTGGTCGACGGTGAGGACGACCGGGGTGCCGTGGGTGGTGATGGCGATGCGGCCGCGGCCGGTGAAGACGCAGTTGAAAAGGCCCGCGTTGGAGGCGATTCCGGCCGCACCCTGTACCCGGCCGATGTCGTAGCGCAGGGTGGAGTCGAAGGCGAGGACGTTGGCGCCGTTGATGGTGAGACCGTCGGAGCCGTCGAGGTCGATGATGTGCACGTCGGCGGCGCTGTTGGCCAGGAACAGGTCGCCGCGCCCGCTCACCTTCATCAGGGGCACACCTTCGCCGGTGAGGTGCTGCCGGATCGCGCGGCCGATGCCGCCGGAGCCGAGCGCTTCGAATTTCAGGTCACCCTGGTAGGCCACCATCGACCCGGACCGCGCCATCACCTCCCCGTTCAACCCGACCTTGACCATCTTGCCGCCCTGCTTCTGGATTCCGAGGCCGTTGACCTCGGCATGCGAGGGGTCGAACAGGTCGCTGTGCACGGGCGGGACTCCTTGCTGAGAGGCGTACGAAGGTTGCGCACCAGGGTGAGCGGGTGGTGGGGAACCCGGTTGACCAGGCGGGGGGAACTGCCCGGGCGGCGGGTAGGCGGCCGGTCCGGGGGTTGGCGCATGTCCGGGCGCAGGGGCGTAGGCGCCTTGTCCGGGGGCCGGGGCCTGCCCAGGTGGTGGGTACGCGCCAGGTGGTCCGGGAGGTGCGAACTGCCCGGGAACGCCGTGACCAGGAAGGGGGTGGCCCCCGCCCACCGGGGGCTGCCCGGGAGGCATCGGGGCGCCGGGATGCTGTGGCGGGTGCGCGGGAAGCGTCGTATTCCCTTGTGGCGCAGCTGGTTCCGGTTCGTCGTCGAGGTTCACCCCGTAGGCCGATGCGATGCCGGCGAGCCCGTCGTCGTATCCCTGGCCGATGGCCCGTACCTTCCACGCCTCGCCGCGCCGGTAGATCTCCACGCACACCACACCGCTCTCGGTGGTGAGCCCGGAGACGGGGAACGTCAGGGCGGTCGGCCCGGACTGGATGGTGGCGGTGAGGTTGCCGACGGCGGCGAAGGTGGCGGGTCCGCGTCCGTCGAGGCTCGCCGTGACCACCACCTTGTCCACGTCGGCGGGCAGCGCGGAGGTTTTCACCTGCACGATGTCGGGTCCGCCATTGCCGTGCCGGTACACCACGCCCGGCCCGGTCGGCTGGTTGAAGAAGACGAAGTCGGCGTCGGAGCGCACCTTGCCCGCGGTATCGAGCAACAGGGCCGACACGTCGACCGGGGCCGAACAGGCCACGGTGACGGTAAGCTCATCGCCCGGCGCGGGCCGGTTCTCTCCCGGTGCTAGCACGGTCACGACACGGCACCCGAACGCGGGCGGTTTCGCTGCTGTTCCACGAGTTCGATAGTGCCGTGTGTGCCGTCACCGCGCCAGTTCTCGATTCGGCCGGTCGAGCGGGATCTCGAGGTGCACCGTCTGGAACCCGTCGTGCGGAGCGCGCGCGTCGTGCACGATGTGGCCGAAGGTGAGCCAGAACTCCAGGGCGCCCGGCGTCCGCGCGTCGGTGTGCAGGTACAGCCGGTCGAATTCCGGTGTGGCCCGGACAGTTTCGACGGCGGCGGTGACGAGCCGGGTGGCCAGCCCCCGCCGGTGGTGTTCGGGCCGGACGTAGACCCGGAACAGCTGGGCGGTGGTGTCGTCGGGATAGCGGCGTGCCAGCTCGGCCGGATGGGGTGGGTGCGCAGGTCCCTTCGCGCGAATCGCGGTGGTGCCGACGACGACTCCCTCGTGTTCGGCCACCCACAGTCGATTGCGCGGGTGACGCAGGTACGTGGCGTCGAGGTCGATCACGTCGTGGTGGTGTTCGGGCAGGTAGCCGATGCCGAACACCTGGTAGAAGGTGTCGAGCATGACGCTGCGCGCGCCGGCCAGGTCGGCGGGACCGGCCGGGCGGACGAGATAGTCGGTGGTGGTCGCGGTCATCGCAGGCCGGCCAGTTCGCGGTCGAGCACTTCCAGACCCTCGACGGCGACCGGTCCCGGACCGGTGTAGCCGAAGGGTGCGACGATGATCCGGTTGTCGCGGATGGCGCGCAGCCCGGCCAGTTCGGGGCGCTGGCGAAGGGTGGTTCGCACCGATTCCGGGGTCTGGTCGCCCTGGGTGAGCAGGATGATCACCTCGGGGTCCTGGGCGATGAGCGTTTCGGTGTTGGCTTCGAAATTGCGTTTGGCGATGTCGCCGTAGATGTTGGACAGGCCGAGGATGCGCATCTGTTCGTGGACGGTGCTCTGGGAACCGTAGGCCTTGAGCTGGGCCCCGTCGCGCGACAGGATCAGCGCGGCCGCACGTCGAGGAGTCGTTGTGCCGCTGTGCTTTTCGGTGACCGCCCGCACCCGCTGCCGCAGCGTGGCGACCTCGGCGTCGGCGGCGCCCGCAGTGCCGAAGAGCTTGCCGTAGAGCGAGATGTCGGCGAAGACGTCCTCGAACGTGCCCGCCGCGTCGCGGCAATAGCCACGGGTGACGATCAGCGGGATGTTCACCTGTGCCAGGTCGTCGGGCGTCACCGACAGTCCCTCGACGCTCACCACGAGGTCGGGGGAGCGGGCGATGATCTCCTCGCGAGCGAGTTCGGCTGTCGGAGCGGTGATCTCGATGCCTCGCAGGGCATCACCGTACTGGCCCGGGAAGGCGGCGGCTTCGAAGGTACGGGTGACGATGCGGTCGGCGGCACCGGCGGCGGCGATCGTCGGCGCGGCGATGGAGCCGACGGTGACGACCCGCTGCGGTGGCGCGGCGAAGGTGACATCACGCCCACAACTCGAAACGGTCAGGGGGAAGCCGTCTTCCGCCGTGGTGGTGGCCGGTGCGGGCGCGCCGCAACCGGTGACCACGGCGGTGAGCAGCGCGAGGGCGGGGATCGCACGGTGACGTGCGGAGGAGACACCTGTGAACACGGTGATCGGAATTCCTTTCGATGGAGCAGAAATCAGGAGGCGCGGGAGCGGCGGATCAGCAGCAGGAGCAGGGGCGCGCCGACAGCGGCGGTGACGATGCCGATGGGTAATTCGCGCGGCGCGAAAACGGTGCGCGCACCCACATCGGCGATCACCAGGAACAGCGCGCCGAGCAGGGCACTCACCACCAGCAGGTGCCGGTGGGTTCCGCCGACGCACAGCCGCGCGACGTGCGGAACGATGAGCCCGACGAAGCCGATCGCCCCCGCGACGGCCACCACCGCCCCGACGGCGAGCGCGACGATCAGCAATGCCCACAACCGGATTCGGTTCGGGGCGAAGCCGAGCGTGCGCGCGGTGTCGTCACCCGCAGCCAGCGCGTCCAGGCGTGGCGCCATCAGCAGCACCGCGAGCAGGGCGCCCGCGACCACGGCGACGGTGGTCGCCACCGAGGACCAGGCCGCCGGGGCTAGCGAGCCGAGCAGCCAGAACAGCACGGTCCGCGCGCCTTCGGGGCGGTCGGAGGCGAAGATCAGAAAGCTCGTGGCGGCCGAGAAGATGTAGCCGATGGTCACCCCGCCGAGCAGCAGGCGCAGCGAGGTGAGCTGCCCGTTGATCCGGGAGATGGCGAACAGCAGCACCGTGGCGATCAGTGCCCCGATGAACGCACTCGCCGCGAGTGCGGCGGAGGTGGCTGCCGCGCTCACACCGAACAGCAGATAGACGGCGGCACCGGTCGAGGCACCCGAGGTGACGCCGAGAATGTGCGGATCGGCGAGCACATTGCGCACGATGGTCTGCAGAACGGCGCCGGTGATCGCCAACGCGGCGCCGACGAGCGCGCCGAGCAGTACGCGTGGCACCCGGACGAGCCAGACGATCGAGTCCTGCGCGGTGGTCCAATCGGGAGTCACCGGTCGGCCGAACGTGTGGTGGCCGATGATCCGGGCGACGGTACCCGGCGGAACGGCCACCGGCCCGAGCCCGGCCGCCACCAACACAGTGCCGGCGAGTGCGATGAGCAGCCCACCGATCAGCAGCACTGTGCGCGTGCGGTGCCGCGCGTGATCGAGATCGTCGACGATCTGCTCGACCTCCAGTGTCATCGCGTCACCGCCTCTCGGGTCTCGGTCATCGACGGTGACCCGTCGGGGCCGTCATCGGTGAGTTCTGCCGCGCCGCCGGGAGTGTGGTCAGCCGGCGTGGGGTGGATCTCGGCGGCCTCCGCGACAACCGGGTTGTGTTCTTCCGCATCGTCCGACGGCCCGAAGAGGAGTTGGGTGGCGCCGAAGGCGGTGGTGCGGCGGACGGGGATGCGGTAGACGGGCTCGAGGGTTTCGGGGGTGAGGACGTCGTCGACCTCGCCTGCGGCGGCGACGCGGCCGTTGTCGAGCAGGACCAGGTGGTCGCAGTAGCGGGCGGCCAGGTTCAGGTCGTGCAGGACGACGATGGTCGTCGTCTTGTCGAGGCCTCGGACCAGGGAGAGCAGTTCGTGCTGGTAGCGGATGTCGAGGTGGTTGGTCGGTTCGTCGAGGAGCAGGTGGTCGGCCTGCTGGGCCAGGGCGCGGGCGATGAGGACGCGCTGACGTTCGCCACCGGACAGGGTCGCGAAGGGGCGGTCGGCCAGGTCACGGGCACCGACGCGGGCGAGGGCGGCGGCCGCGGTGATGCGGTCGGCGCGTGAATACCCTTGGAAGGCACCGACCCACGGCGCCCGGCCGAGCAGAACCGTCTCGGCGACCGTGATCGGTGTGTCCGGTGGTGATTCCTGGGCGACGACGGCCAGGCGTGTGGCGAGATCGCGTCCGCGTAGTGTGCCGACCGGGGTGGCATCGATCGTGATGGTCCCACCGGCGGGGCGCAGGGCGCGGTACAGCAGGCGCAACAGCGTCGACTTGCCCGACCCGTTCGGGCCGATCAACCCGACCGTGCTGCCCGGATCGGCACGGAAAGTGATGTCGTCCAAGGTGATTCGTCCGCTGTAGCCGAAGCGGACCTGTTCGATGGTGATCATGCGGGTAGCTCTCTGCTCGGGAGGCGCTCGTGCGGAAGCCGGTGTCCCCGGACCGGTCGGCGGGTGTGGTGCACGCTCACGGCGCAGCCGAACGAAGCGCAGAGCTGCTCCGCGGCAGCGAGTTTGGTGCGATAGTCACGGTCGTTCTCGCTCAGCAGGATTCCGGTCGTCGTGCCGCTGTGCGCGACGACGACACCCACCGCGCCGAGCGCGCGTGCTTCCCGGATGGTCGAGTCCAGATGCGGGCGGTGGCGGAACGCGGCACTCAGCACAGCGCCACGGGTGGCCACCGCGCCGATCGCCGTCACGTCCCCGCGCACGATCGCGACACCGAGTTCGTCGAGCAATCCGGCGTATTCACGCTGGTGTCCGGGGCCGAAAGACGGTTCGGTGCGGTTGAATTCGACGGTGTCGACCACGCCGCCCTCGTCGCCGGTGACGATGGTCAGCGGCGGCAGCGCGCCCAGCCGGGTGTGCAGACGCACCTCCCGATGGAAGTAGGCGACCGTGCCGGAATACATCACCCCGTCTGAGGGCTCGATGGCACGCAGGTCGGCTTCGAGTTCGGTGAGTCCGACCGTTCGGCCTTCGGCATCGGCGACCGCGCGAGCCGTCGCCACCAGGTCGGCGGTGGAGCTGGCCAAGCCTTTGCCCTCGGGCAATTCGCTGCGCACGGTGAGTCGTCCGCCGCGCAGCACCCGTGAGCGCGCCACCATCGCGCTCGCCAGGCGCCGAGCCTTCGACTTGTGCCCGGGGACGACGGTGATGTCGTCACCGCTTGGTTCGAAGACGGCGACGGAGCCGCGCTGAATGGGCAGCGTGACGAGGAAGTGGCGGTCCCCGTCGAGGACGCCCTGCAGCAGTTCCCCGCAGCTGCCGTTGGCGCGGCCGACGCCGATACCCGGAGTGTCGGCCGTCGGCGGTGTCCGGTGCTCGACGAAAGGCGGGCGCCACTCGCGCACCGGGTGGCGGGGATCAGTCATGTGCGGTCTCCCGAGTGAGCGATGTCGGCATCGGGCAGCACGGCCCGCCGATGCAAGCCGAGGATCGCGACCGCGGACAGCACACCCGTCCCGGCGCACAGCAGTGCGGGCGGCCAGGTGAGCGACCCGCCCGCCCAGTCGAGCACCGCGCCGCTCAGGGATGTCGCGACCACGGTGAACAGTCCCGCTGCCAGGTAGAACGCCCCGAAATAGGTTCCGGTGAGCCGGTTTCCGGCGAAGCGGCCGATCGACTCGTTCACGAACGGCTGCACTGCCGTCACCCCGATGGCCAGCACCACCGCGCCCGCCACCACGGGAGTGACCCGCAGTACGGTCCCCGCGAGTCCGCTACCCACGCCTGTGACGACACCCGCGGCGGCCGGGGCGATCAGGAACGACACGCCCATGATCGCCATCCCCGCCGCCATCGCGGGCCCGCGCCGAGGCCGGCGGATGAGCACCGTGGTGACCCGAACCTGCAGGGCCACAACGGCTATGGTCTCCACCACGAACAGCGCGGCCACCGCCCCGGCGCGGTACCGGGGCTCGGCGCTGTCTTGTGCCTGCAACGTGAGCAGAAAATAGATCTGGCTCTGCAACGCGAACATCGGCATCAGGGCGAGGGTGAACGCCCAGAAACGGCGATCGGTGAACACGGTCGTGAAGTCGGCGCCGATCCCGCTCTCGTGCGCGGGCACCGGTCGCGCGGGCAACAGCACCCACTGAACCACCGCCAGCACCACGAAAATCACGGCGGCGACCAGCGCGGATATCCGGAAGCCCGCCGCGATCAGCACGGTCCCCAGCACCGGCCCGATCGCCGAACCAGCGTTGCCGAACACATTGAACAGCGCGAACGCCTCCGCCGACCGCGAACCACTGTCGGTGGCGATATACGCGCGCACGGCCGGATTGAACAGCGCGCCCGCGAAACCCGTGAGGATCGCCGCCGCGAGCACCACCGGCAGTGAACCACCGAGTGCGAACAACGCGAACCCTAGCGCCCGCACGGCCAGCCCCACCATGATCACGCCCCGCGCCCCCAGCCGATCCGCCGCCGAACCCCCGACGAGGAACAGACCCTGCTGACTCAGATTGCGCACCCCGAGCACGACACCGACCACCGCCGCCGACAGCGCGAGGTCGTGCAGCAGATAGTCGGCGAGAAACGGGATCAGCAGATAGAAACCGATATGCCCGACAAGATGATTGACCAGCAGCAACCGCACGCCCTTGGGCAGCGCGAGAAACGTCGTCCTCACCCGACCACCCCGGCAGCGTCGTCGTGCACTGCGGTGGCGGGATCGGTCGGCGCGGGGGCGGGGTCGCGGACCACTGTGCAACGGCCCCAGCCGCTGACCTCGGCGCTGTCGGGGGTCGGGATGGTTGTGGGTTCTGTTGCGGGAGGGGCGAACAGGCCGTTCGCGCTGCACCAGGTGTCGTTGTAGATGGTTCGCAGGTAGCGGTGGGGGCCGTCGGGGAAGACGGTGAGTACGCGGGAATCCGGCTCGCGGTCGGCGATCCAGCCGGCGACCAAAGCAGCGGCACCGGTGCTCCAGCCGCCCGCGATTCCGGTGCGTGCCGCGAGTGCGCGACAGGACGCGACGGCTTCGGCGGCGCCGACCCAGTGCACCTCGTCGAAGTCGGCATAGGCCACGTTGCGGGGCAGGATGCTGCTGCCGAGGCCGCGCATGAGCCTGCGGCGGTCCGGTTGCCCGAAGATGCGGGAGCCGACGGCGTCGACGCCGACCACCCGCAGCCGGGGCCAGCGGGTGCGCAGGACGCGGGTGAGCCCCGCACAGTGGCCGCCGGAACCGATCGAGGCGACGAGCACATCGACGTCGTCGACCTGCGCGAGGATCTCCGCGCCCATGGCCTGGTAGCCACCGGCATTGTCGGGGTTGTCGTACTGGTCGGGCCAGTACGCGCCCGGTGTCGCGGCCAGCAGTTCGGCCAGCCGGTCGAGCCTGGCCCGCTGCCAGCCGCCGGTCGGGTGCGGGGTGGTGACCACCTCGAGGGTGATGCCGAACGCCGAGAAGAGGGCGCGCAGGTCCGGTTCCAGTTCGTCGTCGACCACCAGCACGATCGGATGACCGAGCGCCTTGCCTGCCAGGGCAAGGCCCAATCCGAGAGTGCCGCTGGTCGATTCGATGATCGTGGCGCCCGGTGCGAGGTCGCCTCGCGCGGCCGCCGCCCGCATCATCGACACAGCCGCACGGGCTTTCATCCCGGCGATGCTCGCCGATTCGAGTTTGGCTGTGTACCAGCTGTTTCCGGTGGCAACCTGGACTACAGGGGTGTTGCCGATCAGGTGCAGCAGGCCGGGTTGCGGTGCGGTCATGAGCGCTCCCGGTAGATGACCAGGGTGCTCGCGGCACCGTCGAGAGAGAAGAACGGGTAGGGCTCGGCCGAGATCGCGTGGACTCCGGCGCCGAGGAACCAGGGCAGCACCGCGCTGCCGGTCTGGGCGAAGAGAACCAGGGGAAGTCCCCGCTCGCGCGCGATGGCGCGGAATTCGTCGAATGTGCCGTTGCCCAGAGTCATTCCGGTGACGAGCAGTGCGTCGTAGTCCGACGGAGCCGCCGCCACGGACTCGAAGATCGGTTCGCCCCACTCGGTGACACCGCCCGCGAGATCGCACGGCACGTAGGCGATGCCACGGTCGCGCAACTCGGCCAGCAGCGAACCGATCACCCCGACCACCAGCGCCTTGGTGACCTCGGAAGGGAGCAGATCGACGACGGTGTTCGCGCGGCGCCGCGATTTCGTCAACGAGGTCGGCCCCGCCACCACCACGGGGCTACCGTGCAGACCCGCTGCCTCCGGATGCGGGTGCACATGCATCAGATAGGCATCGAGCGCCGCGATACGCACCGCCCCGACCTGGTGTTCGAGCAGGTCACCGACGGAAGCCGCGACACAGTCGTCGATCAGCTCGCCGGTGGCCGAACCGGGTTCGAGCCCACACGAGCCGACCGCCGCACCGACCCGGATGCTGAGCACCTCGTTGCGGTAGGCGCGGGTGCGTCCCGCGTGCCTGGTGCCGTAGGTAGTGAGGAAGGCGGTCGATGCTTTCAGAGTGTCGGGGTCGGGGCCGAGTCGTCCGGTCCGTGCCCACGTGGTGAGCTCGGCCACCGAGGCAGGGTGCGTCTGGATCACGCGACACCGCCGTCGAGCTCGACACGCAGCTCGGCGATCAGGGAATTCGCGAGTTTGCTTGCCTCGCCGGTGTTTTCGGACGCTACGAGGACGTGGCCGAGGTAGGTGTTGTTGTCGGTGGCCGGGCGGACCTCGGCGCCGGGCTCGGGGAGTTTGTGTTCCACGATGCGCGGATCGTCGGCCCAGCCGGCCGCACCGGCGACCCGGGTCACCACGCCTGCCCGGTCGGGGACGGCGAAGGCGACGGCGGCGCTCCCGGCATCGGTCTGCCGTGGGGTGAGCTCGGGTGTCCCACCCAAGACGGCCTCGACATGAACCCTGGTGAGGTCGATGCCGGTGACCCGGCGGACCAGTTCGGTGATCCGGTTGCCCGCGGGCCGTGGGTTCACCTCGATCAGACACGGCCCGTCCGCCGTGAGCTTGACCTCGGTATGGGCGACGGTCGCGTCGAGACCGAGCGCCTCGACCGCCGCCACGGCGGTCTCGGCGACGGCCCGGCGATCGGCAGCCGACAGGTCGGCCGGGAACATATGGCCCGACTCGATGAAGGCGGGGGCGCCGGTGAGCTGCTTGTCGGTCACCCCGACGACAGTCGTCTGCCCGGCGACGGTCACCGTCTCCACGCTGAATTCGGGCCCCTGCACGCATCTTTCGACCAGGACCTGCGGTGACCTGCGTTGCCCACGGGCGTTCACCGGGAACCCGGCGATGCGCTCCACCGCGGCGCGCAACTCGGCGGCGTCGTCGACCCGGCACACGAACATCCCGCCACACAGATCGATCGGCTTCACCACCAGCGGAAAGCCCAATCGAGTTGCGGCGCCGAGAATCTCGTCCATCGTCTCGGCGACCGCGAAGTCCGGTCCGGGAACTCCGGCGGCGCGACAGATCTCGCGGGTCCGGTACTTGTCGCACGCCGCGACCAGCGCCTCCCGGCCGGGGCCGGGCAGGCCGAGATCGGTGGCGATCGCGGCAACCGTCGGCAGGTAGTAGTCGCACGAAGTGAGTACGCCGTCGAAACCGAAGAGCTCGTGCAGCTTTCGCACATACGGCAGCAGCGCGGCCTCGTCGTTGGTCTCGGCGGTGAACACATTGTCAGCGGCCAGCAGCGGGTGCGGCGACGGTGTGCCCGGGCGGAGGTAGTGCCCGAGATCCCTGGTCAGGAAGCTGAATCGGTGTCCGCCGTCCTTGATTCCCTGCGGCAGCAGGGTGCTCATCGAGCCGACCCAGCTCTCCACCATCAGCAGATGTCCCACTACGACCTCCCAGCCTCATCGAGATGATAATGATAACCATTATCGCTACGATTGCCACCGCCGGTCACCGCGATCGGCTGAAATCGATGAGGAATCACCCATGTTCTTGAAGAAAATCGCTGTGCCCGTGGCCCTTTCGCTGTCCGCTCTGGCCCTCACCGCAGCCGGAGCCCAGGCGGAACCCACGGCACCGCGGCCGGTCGAATACACCGCGCACACCGACGGCACCACCTCGGTCATCGAGATCGAGCACGGTTCGCTGGTGGTCGACAACGGCACCCTGCAGGTGCGCGACGCCGCTGGCACCGTCGTCGGCGCGACGCCGCTGACCTTCGCGATCGACGACTTCCAGTTCCCCATCGACGCCCGGGTCGACGGTCGAACGGCGACCCTCACCCCCGCGCTGAGCATGGACAAGGC
Source organism: Nocardia sp. JW2 (assembly GCF_051843015.1). NCBI lineage: Bacteria > Bacillati > Actinomycetota > Actinomycetes > Mycobacteriales > Nocardiaceae > Nocardia > Nocardia sp. JW2. The sequence continues at coordinate 451,988 of NZ_JBPXLK010000003.1, read as the reverse complement.
CGTGTACAAGCCGGTCGCCCTGCCGTTCGAGGACAAGGCGCCGTGGAAGTCCGAATACGACCGTGAACAGGCCGCCTGGTCCCGGATGACGAGCACCGTCTCCATGGGCGCCACCATCGGCACCCTCGTCGGTGGCATCGGCGGCGCGGCCCTCGGTTGCCTCGCCGGTGCCGCTGCGGGCGTCGTGCTCACCGGTGCCCTGCTCACCCTGTTCGGTGCGGGACCGCTGGCCGGTTGTGTCGCGGGTGCGGCCGCCGTCGGTTTCCTCGGTGTGCTCGCGGGTCAGATCTTCGTCACCGCGCCGGTCGCGATCGGCGCGGTGATCCAGTACGTCACCACGATCAACCAGCCGTTCACGGCGCCCGCCAAGTAGGGACACCCTGGTGCGGCTCGCCCACTGCCGGGCGGGCCGCACTGTCTGGCCGAAGTTCGTTACCCGTGCGTACGGTCGCGATTAGGCTGCGGTCATGAGCTCTGCCGTCCACGGATTCACCGACGACGCCCTCGGCGACCACGATGCCGTCGGCCTCGCCGCCGCACTGCGTGCCGGGGAGGTGAGCCAGGCCGAGGTGATCGAGGCCGCGATCGCCCGGACCCAGGCCGTCGACCCGCGCCTCGACGCCGTGCAGGTGCGCAGCTTCGAACGGGCCGCCTCGGCACCCGAAACCGCCGGCGTGTTCGCCGGGGTGCCCGCGTTCGTCAAGGACAACACCGATGTCGCCGGGCTGCCGAGCTGTCACGGGTCGGCCGCGTTCACGCCGCATCCGGTGACGGCGACGAGCGGGCCCGCCGCGCAATTCCTGCACTCGGGTGTGGTCGTGCTCGGCAAGTCGACGCTGCCGGAGTTCGGGCTCACCGCGAGCACCGAGTTCGTCCACCGCCCGCCGACGCGCAACCCGTGGAACCCGGAGTTCTCGGCGGGCGCGTCCTCGGGTGGGTCGGCGGCGCTGGTGGCGGCCGGGGCGGTGCCGATCGCCCATGCCAACGACGGCGGTGGTTCGATTCGCATTCCCGCCGCCGCGACGGGTCTGGTGGGACTGAAGCCCACCCGGAACCGGCTGCTCGACCAGCCGGGCGCGCGCAAACTGCCGGTGCACCTGGTGGCCGAGGGTGTGCTCACCCGGTCGGTACGCGATACGGCGCATTACCTGGCCGCGGTCGAGAGTTTCGGTGCCCACCCGAAACTGGCGCCGGTGGGGCTGGTGGAAGGGCCGAGCGCGCGACGACTGCGCATCGGCGTGGTCACCGCGGATGTGTTCGGCAGGCCGGTGCACCCCGACAACCGGGCCGTCCTCGATTCGGCCGTCCGTGTCTTCGCGGGTCTCGGGCACGAGATCGTCGCGAAGCGGCTGGAGGTCGACCCGCGCTTCGTCGACGACTTCAAGCAGTACTGGGCGGTGATGGCCGCGGCGATGACGCTGTCGTTCCGGCTCGGTCATCGCGGACGATTCGACGCGCGCAAACTCGACCCGTTCACCACCGGCCTGATCGGAATGGCCAAACGCAACCCACTGGGTTCCGCGGCGGCCGCGTGGCGGCTACGCGCCGGAACCGCGGCCTACGACCGGCACTTCGCCGATATCGATGTGATGCTCAGCCCGGTGCTGTCGCATCCGGCGCCGCGCATCGGTGAGCTGGCGCCGGATCAGCCGTTCGACGACCTGTTCGCCAAGCTCGTCGACTATGTCGGCTTCACGCCGCTCAACAATGTCGGTGGGGGACCGGGCATCTCGCTTCCGCACGGGCTGCTGCCGACGGGTCTGCCCGGCTCGGTGCAGCTGGCCGCCCCGCGCGGCGCGGAGCGAACCCTGCTCGACCTGGCCTACCAGCTGGAAGCGGCCAGCCCGTTCCCCCGGATCACCGACCGTCGCGCCGACGCGGGCGCGGCCTGAGGGCTCAGTTGTGGCGGGTCGCCACGTTGATCGGGCGGAGGCTGCCGGTGGTGCCCGCCTCGAACGCCCAGTGCTCGCCCCGCCAGGTGGGGTGTTCGGTGCGCCAGCGGTCCACCAGCCGCGGGTCTTCGAGGGAGGCGACGACACCGGCGGAACCGGTGTACTGCAGCCGTTCGTACTTGTGGCGGGTGATGGTGTCGACCGAGGTGGCGGTCGCTAGAGCAGACATTCGAACTCCGGGATAGCGGGAACGGTGCGTGACGAGGCACGGCCCGGACCGGCGGCCCGGGGTGCTGCGGTGGCGCGTCACCGCTCGCAGCCGAGTATGCCGCTCGTCGCGATGCCGCGCGCGGGTTTCGAAAATCCTGTTGTTCGGATTAACGGATACCTGACAACAGATCGTTCGTCCGCCGCGAAGGGTTACGCCCTCACCAGCTCGGGCGGACCCGACCAAGGGCGACGACCCGCGCCAATACGTCCCTGACCTGGTCGAGATCACCCGCACCAAGGGTTTCGGACCAGTTTTCGGTGAGTTCGCCCAAGGCCGCGTCGGCGGCGCGAGTGCACGCCCAGCCGCGGTCGGTGAGTGTGACGAGCCGGGCGCGTGCGTCGCGTGGGTGCGGATTGCGTTCGACGTAGCCCTTGGTGACCAGCTCGTCGACCAGTTGACTCGCCGCCTGCTTGGTGACGCCGAGATGCTCGGCGATCTCACCGACGGTCGCCCCGTCGGGTGCCATTCGCACGAAGGCGAAGCCGTGTGTGGGCCGTACATCGGGGAAGCCGGCAGCGGCGACCCCGGCCTGGACCGCGTCGGTCACCTGGGCGGCGGCCGCGAGCAGCAGTAGGGGGAGGTCACCGGCAGGGGGCACGTTCGTCATTCTGGCACTTGACGAGATGGAAAAGCTACTTGACTATATAGACAAGTAACTTGACTAATAGGAGACGCAATGCCGGTAGTCCGTTCCGCCGACGCCCAGGTGCACGACGTGCACAACGCCCGCTTCACCTCGTTGATCCGCCCCGGCACCGGCAGTGCCGACCTGTGCGTCTGGCAGACCGAGGTCGCGCCCGGCACGGCCGGAGTCGCCCACCGGATCCTCGGCGAGGAGGCATTCGTGCTGCTCACGGGTGAAATCGTTCTCACCATCGACGGTGAGTCGGCCACCCTGCGACCCGGTGATGCCGCCGTGGCGCCCGTCGGTTCGCTCATCGCACTCACCGACGAAGCCGGGGCGGGCGCGCGGCTGCTGGTCGCCGTCCGGACCGGCTTCGCCGCGGAGTTGCCGGACGGGTCGACCTTCGTCCCGCCCTGGGCATCATGACCGGTCACCACCGCTGTTTCGGTGGCAGAACTTGAAAGTTCGGTCACCCGAACAATATAATTCCGGGATGAAGGTTGGGTTCCACCGTTCGTCGCGAGTACTCGCGGCGTGCGTGCTGAGTGTCATGGTGTTCGCGCTCACCGCTTGCGGTGGCGTCGGCGCGTCCGACGACGACCGGAAGGTGGTCCTCACCACCTTCACCGTGCTCGCCGATATGGCGCGCAATGTGGCCGGTGAGCATCTACGGGTCGAGTCGATCACCAAGGTGGGCGCTGAGATCCACGGGTACGAGCCGACGCCGGGGGATATCAAGAAGGCCGCCGAGGCCGATCTCGTCCTCGACAACGGCCTCAATCTCGAGGCCTGGTTCGCCCAGTTCGTCGCCGACCTCGAGGTGCCGCATGCCGTGGTGAGCGAGGGCGTGACACCGATGAACATCAGCGAGGACGCCTACGCGGGCAAGCCGAATCCGCACGCGTGGATGTCGCCGGTGAACGCGCAGATCTACGTGGACAACATGGTTCGCGCCTTCACCGACCTCGACCCCGACCACGCCGAGGCCTACCGCGCCAACGGCGAGGCGTACAAGACCCAGCTCGGTGCGGTCCGTGACGAGCTGGTGGCCGCCGTCAGCACGCTGCCCGCCGACCAGAAGGCCCTGGTCACCTGTGAGGGGGCGTTCTCCTACCTGGCCCGCGACGCGGGGCTGACCGAGAAGTACATCTGGCCGGTCAACGCCGAACAGCAGGCCACACCGCAGCAGATCGGGTCGGTGATCGACTTCGTCCGCCAGCGCGGGGTGCCCGCCGTGTTCTGCGAGTCGACGGTGTCGGACGCGCCGATGCAGCGCGTGGTCGAGGCGACCGGTTCGCGCTTCGGCGGCACGCTGTATGTCGACTCGCTGTCGGAGGCGGACGGCCCCGTGCCGACCTACCTCGACCTGATCCGGCACGACGCCGACACCATCGCGGCGGCACTGGCAGGAGCACCGAAATGACCGAGCCTGTTGTCGAAATCCAGGACGTGACAGTTCATTACGGTGATGTGCTCGCCCTCGACAACGTGGAACTCACCTTGAAATCGGGTCGAGTGTGCGGGCTGATCGGGATGAACGGGTCGGGGAAGTCGACACTGTTCAAGACCGTCATGGGGCTGGTGACGCCCGACCGCGGCCGGGTGCTGGTCAACGGTGGCGCACCCGCCGCCGCGCGCAAGGCGGGCGCCCTCGGGTACGTACCCCAATCCGAGGACGTGGATTGGACTTTCCCGCTGTCGGTGCGTGATGTGGTGATGACCGGGCGCTACGGGAAAATGGGTTTCACCCGGCGCGCGAGCAAGGCCGACAAGGCTGCCGTAGAGGAGGCGTTGGCCCGGGTCGAACTCACCGACTTCGCCGACCGGCAGATCGGGCAGCTCTCCGGTGGTCAGAAGAAGCGGACTTTCGTGGCGCGCGGTATCGCGCAGGAGGCGACCATCCTGCTGCTGGACGAACCGTTCGCCGGTGTCGACAAGCGCTCCGAGGCCACCATCACCGCGTTGCTGCGTGAGCTTGCCGCCGGTGGCGCGACGATCCTCGTGTCCACCCACGACCTGCACGCGCTGCCCCGATTGGCCGACGAGGCAGTGCTTTTGAACCGCCGGGTGCTCGAACACGGCGACCCCGACGTGGTGTTGCGGCCCGAGAACCTGGCCAAGGCGTTCGGATTGGACACAGACCAGTGACCCTCGAAGAATTCTTCCTCGACCCGTTGCGCTACGAATTCATGGTCCGGGCGCTGGCGACCACCGTCACCGCGGCCGTGGTGTGCGCGGTGCTGTCGTGCTGGCTGGTGCTGATCGGCTGGTCGTTGATGGGTGACGCGGTGTCGCACGCGGTGCTGCCCGGGGTGGTGCTGGCCTACATCGTCGGCTGGCCGTTCGCGGTGGGTGCGGTGATCTTCGGGTTCCTCGCGGTCGCGTTGATCGGGGTGGTGCGCGATACCAGCCGGGTGAAGGAGGACGCGGCCATCGGGATCGTCTTCACGACGCTGTTCGCGTTCGGGTTGGTGCTGGTGTCGGTGACACCGAGCCAAACCGACCTGAATCACATCGTTTTCGGCAATCTGCTCGGGGTGAGCCGCGAGGAGATGATCCAGATCATGATCCTCGCGGCGATCGTGCTCGTGGCGTTGGTGCTCAAGCGGCGCGACTTCACCCTGTATGCCTTCGACGCCACCCATGCGCACGCCATCGGTCTCAACCCCCGCGTGCTCGGCACCGCGCTGCTCGCGCTGCTCGCGCTCACCTCGGTGGTGGCGTTGCAGGCGGTGGGCGTGGTGCTGGTGGTGGCCATGCTCATCATTCCGGGTGCCACGGCCTACCTGCTCACCGACCGTTTCTCGCGGATGCTGCTGATCGCGCCGACCGTGTCGGTGCTGTGCGCGGTCACCGGTCTGTACATCAGCTACCACCTCGACACCGCCGCGGGCGGGATGGTGGTGGTCACCCAGGGCGTCGCCTTCACCCTGGTCTACCTGTTCGCGCCGCGTCACGGCATCATCGGCCGCCGCATCACCGCGAGCCGGGCCCGTTCGGCCAAGCTCGCCGTCTGAACCTGTCGGTGCGTTTTGAGATGATCGGGTCATGACAGTCACCGGGGACGACGTCCGCACCATCGCCGGGTCCCTGCCCGGCACGGCGGAGGAATTCGCCTGGGGCATGCCGATTTTCAAGGTCTCGGGCCGCCTGTTCCTCACCCTTCCCGAGAACGAGACCTCGATGGCCGTCCGCTGCCCGATCATCGACCGCGACGAACTGGTCCAGGCCGAACCCGCCAAGTTCTGGATCGCCTCCCACGAGGCGAACAACGCCTGGGTCCGCGTCCGCCTCTCAGCCCTCGACGACCACGACGAACTCACCGCCATCATCACCGACTCCTGGACCCAGGCCGCCCCCCGAGCCCTCCTGGAGTCTCATGAGTCCGCTACCAACTAGGGTGGCGGGTCTTATGGGAATCAGCGCTACTGTGCACACTTTTGCTATTCAGCTCGCCGATGTGGACCGGGGGGTTTATGAGGAGTTGGAGTTGCGGGTGGCTCGGCATCCGTCCGAGACGCTCGAGTACATGGTGACGCGGATTCTGGCGTACTGCCTGCAGTACGAGGAGGGGATCGTGTTCAGTGAGGGTGGGATCTCGGCTACCGACGAGCCCGCGGTGCAGGTGCGGGATCTGACGGGGCGGACGACGGCCTGGATCGAGGTGGGGGCGCCCGATTCGGAGCGGATTCATCGGGGGAGCAAGCTGGCGGGGCGGGCGGCGGTGTACACGCATCGGGATCCGGTGAAGGTGCTCGCGCAGTACGCGGGCAAGAAGATTCACAACGCGGCCGCGATTCCGCTCTACAGTTTCGACCGGGCGTTCATCGACGAGGCGGCGCGGCTGGTGGATCGGCGCAATACCGCGAGCCTGTCGATCACCGAGGGCGTGGTGTACCTCGATCTCAACGGCTCCAGCCTGCGGACCGACATCATCGAACAACCGTTGGCCTGAACGGGTAATTTGGCGGGCACCTGTACGAGTGGAGGTTGCGGTGCCCACAGTGATGAGCCGGTTCGTGATTCCGGGGTTCCTGCGAGTAGCGCGCCGCAACCGGAACTACATCGACGCCGAACGCGCCGAGGCCCATATCCGCGAGTTGGCGCTTCGCCCACTGCCCTACGGCCCGCCACGCACCCTGCGGGGAGTCGACATCGCCGTGGTGCGCGATCGTGGCTGGCCCGTCTACACCCTCACCCCGCGCACCGGAAAACCACGCGGCGGCCTGGTGTACGCGCACGGTGGCGGCTGGGTCGGTGAGATCGCGGTGCAGCACTGGCGGCTGGCGGCCATGCTCGCCATCCGCGCACGGCTCACGGTGACGGTGCCGATCTACCCCCTCATTCCGTTCGGCACCGCCGCGGATGTGATTCCCCGCGTAGCCGACCTCGTCCGCACCAGCGCCGACGAACACGGCCCCACCTTCCTCGGCGGTGATTCGGCCGGCGGCCAGATCGCCCTGTCCACCGCTCTGCACCTCCGCGACCTCGGCACCACACTGCCGCGCACCGTCCTCATCTCCCCGGCTCTCGACCTCACCCTCGAGAACCCGGAGATCGACGTCGTGCAGCAGCGCGACCCGTGGCTCGGTCGTGACGGCGGCCTCGTCTACGGCCGCCGGTGGAGCGGCGAGCTGCCGATGAAGGACCCCATGGTGAGCCCCTTGTTCGGCGATCTCACCGGCCTCGGCCCGATCACCCTGTTCACCGGCACCGACGACATCCTCAATCCCGACGCCCGCCTGCTGCGGGACAAGGCCCGCGCGGCCGGTGTCGACCTGGACTACATCGAGAAACCGGGTCTGGTGCACGTGTATCCGCTGACCCCGAGTCCCGAAGGCGCAACGGCCCGCCGCCACATCGTCACCACGCTGTGCGCGGATCTCGATGGCGTACAGGATGTTTCACCTCAACGCTGAGACAGGTGATAGTTGAACAGGATGGTCAGCTGGGTGACCGCCTGATCGAACGGATGCGCCGACTTGAGCGCCCGGCTGTGCACGATGGTGCCCTCGATGGTGGTGAGCAGGAACCCGGCCAGTGACACCGCGGTCGCCCGTTCGATCCCGGCCGCGACGATGCCGTCGGCCAGGCGCGCGGTCCATTCGGCGAAGGCCTGCCCGGCGATCGACTGCACCACCGGATCGCTTTCGTCCAGCGCGGCGGCCATCATGAACGATCCGGCCCGGAACTCGCTCTGTTCGAGCGGCACCCGCCAGAAGGCGAACAGGTCGGTCAGCCACTGCTGCGCCGACGGCGCGGTCTGCAGGGCGTCGGCCACGGCGCTGACGTGCGAGTACACCAGCCGCGACACGATGCGGGCCGCGGTCTGCACCAGTTCGCTCTTGCCGGAGGGAAAATGCTGGTAGAGCGAGTTGCGTGAGGTATTGCTCCGCTTGAGCAGTTCGCTCAACGCCGCCGCGTGCACACCGTGCTCCTGCACGGTCGCGATGGTGTGCTCGATCAGTCGGGCGCGTGGTCCGGCCGGCATCCGACTCTCCTCCCCGAAACGCTTGATTGAACCGATCGGTTCATGTTAGACCTTATGACGGATGAACCGATCGGTTCACATGGAGAGGATGTCATGCCAACCCCCATCGCCACCTCGATTCCGATCACCCACACGGGAATTCTCGGCCTCGGCGTGTACCGGCCGCGCCGCGTCGTGCCCAACTCGGAGATCGTCGAGGCCATCGACTCCTCCGACGAATGGATCAAGACCCGATCCGGCATCGCCGCCAGGCACTGGGCCGAAGACGACGAGACCATCGTGTCGATGAGCACCGCCGCCGCCCGCGACGCCCTCACCGCCGCGGGCATCACCGCCGACCAGGTCGACGCCGTGCTGCTGGCGACCTCGTCGCAGATGGTCCTCGGCCCGTCGGCGGGCGCGGTGGTCGCCACCGAACTCGGCATGCACGACACCGCCGCCTACGACATCTCCGCCGGGTGCGCGGGCTTCTGCTACGCGCTGGCCGATGCCGCCAACCTGGTCCGCTCCGGTCAGGCGCGCCACGTGCTGGTGATCGGTGTGGAACGGCTCTCGGACCTGCTCGACCGCACCGACCGCGGCACGGCGTTCATCTTCGCCGACGGCGCGGGCGCGGTGGTCGTCGGCGCCGCCGAGCAGGAGGGGATCGGCCCGGTGGCGTGGGGCTCGGACGGGTCACGCACCTCGGCGATCAAGCAGGACAAGGACTTCCAGGAGTACTTCGCCGAGGTGGCGGCCGCCGAGGCCAGTGGCGGCACGACGGTGCGGCCCTACATCCGGATGAACGGCACCGAGGTATTCCGCTGGGCCGTCACGTTCCTGGAGCAGGCGTGCCGGGAGGCCTTGAAGCTGGCCGGCGTCACCGCCGCCGACCTGGACGCCTTCGTGCCGCATCAGGCCAATATCCGCATCACCGACGCGCTGGTCCGCACCCTCGACCTGCCCGACACCGTCGCCGTGGCGCGCGACATCGTCGACACCGGTAACACCAGTGCCGCCTCGATTCCGATGGCCATGGAACAGTTGCTGCGCAGCGGCGCCGCCGAACCCGGCCAGACCGCGTTGCTGCTCGGCTTCGGTGCTGGTCTGGCGTACGCGGGCCAGGTGGTGCACCTGCCACCGATCGTCTAGCCGGTGAAGCGCTTCTCGCTCTCGCCCAACATCTCCAGCGCGCACCGCACCGACTGCTCGAGCACCTGCTCGGGTTCGCCGTCGAAATCGCGGTGCACGGCCCAGGAGGTGTCGCGGGTGGCGACAGCGCACCACACCGATCCCGCCGGTTCGCCGTCCTGATCGCCCGGCCCACCGACGCCGGTGGTCGCGGCGGCGATATCGGCGTCGGTCAGTGCCCGCACGCCTTCGGCCATGGCCAGTGCGGCCGTCTCCGACACCACCGGCACGTCGGGCACACCGAGAACGGACTGTTTCACCGTCACGGAGTACGCGACGACCCCGCCGCGGAACCACTGCGCGGAGTCGGGTGCCGCCGCGAGGGCGGCGGCGAGGTTACCGCCGGTGAGGGATTCGGCTACGGCGACTGTCAGCCCGTGACGCTTGGCGAAGTCGCCGACATCTGCTGCGGTGGTGATGATGGCCTCCTCTGACGCGCCTGATCGCTGACTGGAACAGCGTAGGCCGCCCCGTCGCGGATGCCGAACTCGAACCGGCACGGGAACAGCGACGGCAGGCCGGTGGCGCGCAGGTCGTAGTTCGCGGCGAGGGTCTGCATGGCCCAGTTCTGCAAAGAATCCGGCAGTCGCAGGGTGGTGCCGTCGACGCAGGAAACATAGGCGTGGGTCTGTTCACCGTCGACCGGAAGCGGGTTGCGCAATCCGACCGCGCCGATGTCGAGAATTCGTCCGGAGTTGTGGGGAGAAGCGACGCTCGGCAAATCCAACTCGATGTCGTCCATGTGGGAAACCGTAACGCAGCAACTATCCAGGGAACATCGAAATCACGCCCCCTATACCGAACTTCGCAACATTGGCTGAACGCCGCGTTTGTGACGATCGGTCTGCGCCCATCGCAACACCATCGCAAAGAACCGGAAATCTTCTCGTTCCGTGAGCTTCATCGCCGGGTCCTCGACTGGTTCTCACCCCGCCATGGGGCGCGTGAATGCTTCGATCCGGCCCTCGACGCGCCCTGCCAGGTGCCGACGTCGAGGCGATACCGCTCGAACCTGATGAGGGGAAGAATGACAATCAAACGCTTCTACGTGGCCGCGGCCGCCGCGGTCGCACTCGGTGGTTTCGCCGCCGGTTCCGCCGGCGCCGACGCTTTCGTCCCGCTGCCCGACGGCCAGAAGGCAGGCCCGGGCGTGACGATCACCCGCACCGCCGAGCGCGCCACCGTTTCGCCGTCGCTGGCGGCCAACGGCGCGGGCCGCGTCGCCTGGGTCTCGGGCACCGTCACCGCCGATGTCACCGCGACGCCGGAGGGCGAGGTCGGCCCGTTCAACGGTCCGTCGGGCAAAGACGGCTCCAACAACTCCTCCACCCACGGTGCCTCGCAGTTGAACACCGGCTACATCGTCGGTTGCCAGGTGGCCATCGGTGACGACGCCATCTCCGCGGGCGTCTCCGGCGGCATCGACCTGTCCGGTGGCAGCATCGGCGGTTCGGTCGGCCTCGACCTGGGCCCCGGCGAGGTGAAGTTCGTCCAGATCGAGAAGAAGGACATCCTGAAGGCGGGCGTCTACTCGGTCGAGTACCAGGACGTCGAGATCGAGATCCAGGGCTGCGCCGGTTACGCCCAGGCCCGCGCCTACTCGGTCGTGGAGATCATCGGCGACCACTACTCCAAGACCACCCTCTACGGTGCCCCGTTCAGCATCGGCTGAGCGCATCCGACTTCGATCGCAAGGAATGACACACATGATCGACCGTAAGAATTCGGCCCGCATGGCCGGTCTGGTCGGCGCGGCCGCCGTGACCTTCGGCCTGCTGTCCGCCGGTGCCGCCAACGCCGACACCTTCGTTCCGCTGCCCGGCGGCGAGATCGTCAAGACCCTGTCCGACGGCTCGACCGTCACCGTTCGCCTGGTCGGCGAGTCGGCCCTCATCAGCCCGTCGATGGGCTCGACCCCGGTGCACCGCAACGCGTGGGTGTCCGGCTCCGCGCAGGTCGAGGTCTCCGGTAACGCCAAGGGCGGCAAGATCTACCCCGGTTACGTGGTGGGTTGCCAGGTCAACATCGACGGCGGCGGCGTCGAGGGTGGCGTCGAAGGCGAGAGCAGCTGGGACGGCGAGGACGTGAGCGTCGGCGCCGAGTCCGGTGCCGAACTGAGCCTCGGCCCCGGCCAGGCCAAGTCGTTCTACATTCTCGACATCGAGAAGGCCGACGACTACGGCAACGAGGACCACGGCACCAACAACAAGTTCAAGGGCAAGAGCGGCTCGGTGACCTGGGCCGACTCGACCATCGGCCTGAGCGGCTGCGCCGGGTACGCCCAGGCGCGTGCCTTCGTGAAGGTCAAGGTGGAGACCGAGAACGTGAGCTCGGTCGTCACCCTGTGGGGCCAGCCCTTCAGCATCGGCTGATCCTGACAACCCCAGCGGGGCCCGGCGTCCGAGTGGCGCCGGGCCCCGCCGCGTGATGACGAGAAAGTCACCGGTGTCGGTGTCGCGCGACGACTTCGGGAATCGGCCGCGTGCCGTGGCAGCGCGACTTGTCCTCCTCCAGCCCGAGGCCGTGGCGATCACCCGACCCGGTGACCGTGACGAGAATGGATCACTTTCATTGCGGCGGCTCGGACGTTTTCTTTGCGATCACGTGACGATCCAGCGCGGGCAGCGTCAACTCGAAGCGCGCACCACCGCCCGGCCGCTCCGAGCAGCGGATCCGGCCCTGGTGTCCCGCAACGGTTTCGGCGACCAGAGCCAGGCCGATGCCGGTGCCGCCCGTGCGACGCGAGGCGGTGACGAAGCGTTCGAAGATGCGCTCGCGGTCGGCCGCCTCGACACCGGGTCCTTCGTCGTCGACGGTGACGCGCACGTCGTCGCCGTCGCGCTCGACGCGCACAGCGGCCACACCGCCACCGTGGCGTTCGGCGTTGACGAGCAGGTTCAGCAGGGCGCGTTCGAGTTCCATCCGCCGCCCGCGCACCAATCCTCGGTCGGTGGCCGTGAGCACCTCGGCCGCGACGCGACGGCTCGCGAGCAGGTGGGCAAGCAGTTCGGCCAGCGACAGCGGCGCCGGGTCGGAGCGGTGGATGCCCGCCTCGGCACGTGCGAGGGCGAGCATGTCGTCGAGCAGACCGCGCAGGTAGGTGGTCTCCTCCACGAGCAGTCCCAGTGCGGCACGCGGTCTTTCGGACAGTTCGTCGCGATGCCCGGCCAGCACGGTCGCCGTGGTGGTCAGGGTGGTGAGCGGGGTGCGCAACTCGTGACTGAGGTCGGAGACGAGCCTGCGTTCGCGTTCGATGCGCCGCTGCAGGGAGTCGACCATGGCGTTGAAGGCCTCGACGGTCGGCGACAGGTCGACGTCTTCGGGCCGCGACAAGCGCAGGTCGAGGTCGCCCGCGGCGATGCGCGACGCGGTGCCCGCCACCTGGCGCAGGGGGCGCAGCGCGAGGTGCGCGGCCCAGGCGCCGAGCGCGGCGGCCACCGCGACGGCGAGCACCGCGCAGGCGAAGAGGATGGTGCGCAGCATCTTCAGGGTGTCCTCCAGCTCGCGCAGCGGCGCGAATTCCTGGAGGACGGCACCGTTTTCGACGTAGGTCGCGGTGCGCAGATAGGGCTCGCCCGCGATGCGCACACGGGTGGCGGGGGAGGGCACCTCGGCAGCCCGTTCGAGCGTGGCGACGGTGGCCTGGTCGGCGCCGAGCACGCCGGTGCCCGTGGTGGTGTCGAGGAGGGCGATGGTTCCGGCGGGCAGCCGCAACGATTCGAGGGCCTCCTGCCCCGTGGCCAGCGATTCCATCCGCAACCGGAGGATCTCGGCGTGCACTCCTACCGCGCGTTCGACCGTCCGAACCCGTTGGGACTCCATGTAATTGGTGCTGATGGCATACACCGAGCCCGACAGCAGCACCGCGACGAGGCTGGCGCTGAGGACGAACGCCGCTGTTACGCGACCACGCAGGCCGCGTAACCGGGTGGGCAACTCAGGACCCGGCATCGAGGCGATAGCCGAGCCCGCGCACGGTGACGATCAGGCGCGGTTCGGCGGGATCGCGTTCGATCTTGGTGCGCAGGCGGCGGATGTGCACGTCGACGATGCGGTCGTCGCCGAAGAAGCCGCGGTCCCAGATCTTGTCGAGCAGCACCTGCCTGCTCAGCACGAGCCCGTCGTTCTGTGCCAGTTCGCACAGCAACCGGAACTCGGTGAGCGTCAGGTGCACGTCTTCGCCCGCCAGCCGCACCGAACCGCGCTCCGGGCAGAGGATGAGCTGCCGGTCGGCGTCGAGGACGAGTTCGACCACCTCGCGTTCGGTGTTGTTGCGGGTGCGCCTGCCCACGGCCCTGATCCGCGCGGTCAGTTCCTTGACCTCGAAGGGTTTGGTGACGAAGTCGTCGGCGCCCGCTTCCAGGGCGGCGACCACGTCGTGGGTGTCGTCACGGGCGCTGACCACGATGATCGGCACGTCGTGTTCGCGGCGCACCTCGCGGATGCAGGTGAAACCGTCCATGCCGCCGAGCATGAGGTCGACGATCAGGACGTCCGGCACGCCGACGTTGTGTACGTGTTCCAGCGCGTGTTCGGCGCTTTCGGCCTCGGCGACGACATACCCCTCGTCCTCCATCGCCAGCCGCAACGACTCCCGTACCCGGGTGTCGTCCTCCACGATCATCAACTGCGCGCTCATACCGGGCCCAGATATACGGTCAGCTGGGGCAGAGCGACGGTGGGGTGATCGGCGAAGATCGGGTCACCGATCATCGCGAAATCCCAGCCCGCGCCGCTGCGATGCAGTTTGCCGAGGACGAAGCCGGTGTGCGAGGTGGCGCTCGACAGGTCGACGCGCACGAGCTCCGCTCCGGTGACGCTGTCGGCGACGCGGCAGAAGCCGTTGACGACCTGCTCGAAGGTCTGTCCGGTGTAGCAGGTGACGAGGAAGACGATGGCGCTGGTCGCGGCGTCGACGCGGGTGAGGTCGACGGTGATGATCTCGTTGTCGCCGTCACCGTCGCCGGTGACGCTGTCACCGAGATGGCGCAGGGCGCCGTCCCGGGAGGTGAGCTGCTCGTGGAACGCCGCGTCGACGAAGTCGTTGCCCGCGAACGCCAGGGCCGTCACATTGAGGTCGATGTCCTTGCGGGTATTGCCGAAGGGGCCGCTCGGTGGCGCGGGGTCCCAGCCGAGGCCGACGGTCACGTGGGTGAGAGACATGGTGGAGCTCCTGGATCAGGGTGGGGTCTGCTGATAGACGTCCGGGATGCCGTCGCCGTCGGCGTCGACGTGTTCGGCCTCGTCGAGGCGGCGGTAGACGCGGTTGCGGGCGCGCAGCACGATGGTCGCCAGCAGGGCCGCGGCCAGCGTGCCGCACAGCACGCCGATGCGGACGTGGTCGGCGCGGGTGTGGTCGCCCGCGAAGGCCAGTTCGCCGACCAGCAGCGACACCGTGAAACCGATGCCGCCGAGCAGCGCGACACCCGCGACGTCCACCCAGGCCAGGTCGGCGTCGAGTTCGGCGCGGGTGAGTTTGGCGGTGAGGTAGGTGGTCGCGGTGATGCCGACGAGCTTGCCGACGACCAGGCCCGCGATGATGCCGAGCGTCACCCGGTCGGCGAGGGAATCGGTGAACCCGCTGAGACCGCCGATGGTGACACCGGCCGCGAAGAACGCGAACACCGGCACCGCCACCCCGGCCGAGAGCGGGCGGATGGTGTGTTCGAACCGTTCGGCCAGGCCGTGTTCGGTGTCGGTCTCGCCGCGCCCGGCCAGTACCGGAACGGTGAAACCGAGCAGCACGCCCGCCACCGTGGCGTGCACGCCGGAGGAGTGCACCAGCCACCACGTGACCAGGGCCAGCGGCACCAGCAGGAACGGCGAACTGATCCGGCGCTGCACGGCGAGGGCGAACAGGGCGATCGGGATCAGGGCCAGCGCCAGGTAGGGCAGGTGCAGTTCGCTGGTGTAGAAGACGGCGATCACGGTGACGGCGAGCAGGTCGTCGACCACGGCGAGGGTGAGCAGGAAGGTGCGCAGCGCGGTGGGCAGGTGGGTGTTGATCACCGCGAGCACGGCGAGCGCGAACGCGATGTCGGTGGCGGTGGGGATCGCCCAGCCGTCGACCGCGCCGCCCCGGTTGATCGTGAAGTAGATGAGCGCGGGCACGGCCATCCCGCCGACGGCCGCCACCACCGGCAGCGCGGCGCGGCGCGGATCCCGCAGGTCGCCCGCCACGAACTCGCGTTTGAGTTCGAGGCCGACGACGAAGAAGAAGACGGCGAGCAGCCCGTCGGCGGCCCACTGACTCAGCGTCAGGTTCAGGTGCAGCGATTCGGGGCCGATGCGGTAGTCGCGCAGTGCCACATAGGCATCCGCCCATGGCGTGTTGGCCCAGACGAGCGCGACGATCGCCGCGAGGATCAGCAGGACACCGCCGACTGTTTCGCGGCGCAGCACTTCGCTGACGCGACGGGCTTCGGGCCAGCTGCCCCGGGTGAGAACGGTGCGGCGTGCTGCGCGGATCATCCGTGCCGGGAAGAGGTAGGTGCGGACATAGGGGTTCCCGTCTTCGCTCGAACCCCGCTCGACGGAATTCGAGCCGGGCTGCCGACCAGACTTCCCGGCGCACCGAGCCTAACTTTGCCGCACCGACCACACCCCGTGCAAACCGTGCGCGTCGCTAGCCGAGGGCGAAACGCAGCAGCGCCTGCTTGTCGCCCTGCTTGATCTTGCCCTTGCGATCGAGCACCTCGAGCTGCCATACCGGGCCGTTGCGGAAGGCCCGCGCGATGGCGTTGGCGTTCTCGGCGCCGAGCAGCGACGGCCAGATATCGGCCACCGGCTGGCTGTCGGCGCCGGTGGCGTCGTAGATCTTGAACGAGACGTTGTTGGCCTTGTCGAACGAGGAACCCTTCTTGAACGCGGCCGCGACGAACACGATGGCGTCGATCGCGGTCGGCACATTCGCGAAGGTGACGTGCACGGTCTCGTCGTCGCCCGCGGCCGCGCCGGTCTGCTCGTCACCGGTGTGCAGCACCGCGCCGTTGCCGAGCGGGTCGAGCGAATCGAGACCGGCGAAACGCACCGGCTCGCCACCCTGCATCAGGACGGCGACGAGGTCGAGGTCGACGCCGCGCTTGCGGCGCGCGATGCCGAGCAGTCCACCGCTGGAACCGGCCGACGGGTCCCAGCTCACCCCCACGCTCATCTTGGTGATACCGGCGAGATCGGCCGCGCCGTCTTCCTTCTTCAGAGTAATCACAGCTCCGAGGCTACGGACTTCCCGAGTTGGCCGCATGCCCAAGCGATTTCGCTGCCTCACCACCATCCGAGCACGGGGCCGATGGCGCGGCCGAGCGCGTCGGCGAGGGTGCGCGAGTAGGTGGCGGTGAGGTGGTGCTCGTCGTGGTATATCAGCACATTGCCCTCGGCGACGGCGCAGACGGTCGGGCCGCACACGGCGTCGGTGAGGTCGACGGGGAAGACGTGCGGGAAGGGTGCGGCCGCTTCGCGCTGCGGGTCGATCGGGTCGAGTGCGTCGCTGCGGCGCATGCCGCAGCTGATTCGGTCGCCGCCCGAGGCAAGGCAGTCGGTGGCGCGGTAGCGCACGCCGTCGCGGCGCAGCCACGGTGTGTCGCGCAGGGTGAGCACCGCCAGGCCGCGCTCGGACAGGGCCGTCCACACATCGAGGAATTCCCGCGGGGTCTCGTCGCCGCCCGCGTCGCGGGGCCGGGTGCCGACGGTGAACACCCAGTCGGGGCGGTCGGTGCCGAGCCGGTCGATCACCTCGCGTGACCAGTCCCGGCAGTCGGGGATGGGTTCGCCGTTGTAGGTGGCGTCTTCGGCGAGGGTGAGCGGGCACCCCATCTTCAGATACACCTGGATGCGGAAGGAATGCTCCTCGGCCAGTACCTGCAGTGCGGGCAACCAGTGTTCGACGTGGGAGCTGCCCGCCATGGCAATGGTGCGTTCGGCGTCGGGGTCGCCGTAGGTGCAGGTGACGACGGAGCGGGTGTTCCAGTCGGCGATGCAGCCGTCGAGCGTCGGTGGTGGCTGGTCGTTGCGGGCCTCGAAGAGATTGGGCCGCAACGGTTCGGGCGCGACGGGAGTGTTCGCGGTGAGTGCTCGCGCACCGGGGTACCTGGTTGCCTCGACGTCGGTGGTCGCGGCCGGTGGCGCCGCCCGCACGACGGCGAACTCCCAGGCCGACGCGGTCGCCACCACGGCCGCGAGCAGTGCGGCGACGCCCGCGGTGACCAGGCGCCTGCCGGGCCGGCGCGTCTTGGCGCGCAGTGGCTTCTCGATCAGCTGGTTGGTGAGCCAGGCCAGTGCCAGCGACACCGCGATCACGCCGGTGCCACCGAGCAGGTCGACGTCGGTGCTGTCGCGTTCGGTGAGGAAGAAGATGAGAATCGGCCAGTGCCACAGGTACAGCGGGTAGGCGAGTTCGCCGAGCAACCGCATGTGCCGGTGCGCGAGCAGCCGGTTGGGGCCGTCCCATTCGTGGCGTGGCACGTTCGCGACCGACACGATCACCGCCGCGGCGGCGAGCACCGGAAGCAGGGCGGCCGGGCCGGGGAAGCGGTTGGCGGCGTCGCCGATCAGCCAGCCGCACAGCACGACTCCCGCGATGCCGAGGGCGGCCAGCGGCGCCCGGCACCAGCGTGGCAGCACCAGGTACGGTGCGGCGACAGCGAGTGCCGCGCCGATCAGCAGTTCCCAGCCGCGCGCGAAGGTGTCGTAGTAGTTCCAGCCCTGATGGGTCGCGGTGCCCCTGGTCGCGTACACGAATGATGCGGCGGCAGCGGCGATCACGATCACTCCGACAACGGCTCGCGCCTGGCGCAACCGTGCGCACACCGCGACGAGGATCAGCGCGACCAGATAGAACTGGCCCTGCACCGACATCGACCAGAGGTGTTGCAGTGGGCTCACCGACGGGTCGGCGGCCAGGTAGTCGGCCCAGGTGAGCGCCAATTCCCAGTTCTGCGCGAACAGCAGCGAGGCGAGCGTCTGCGCCGCGACCGCCGACCACTGGGTGTAGGGCAGCAGCAGCGTCGAGGCCACCAGAACCCCGGCCAGCACCACCGCCATGGCAGGCAGCAGCCGCCGCGCGGTACGCCGCACCACCGGCCACACCCACCCGCGTGGACCGTGTTCGGCGCGGCGCAGCAGCATCCCGGTGAAGAAGTAACCGGACAGCACCAAAAAGACGTCTACGCCACCCGACACCCGGCCGAACCAGATGTGGAAAACCACGACCAGGCCGATCGCGAGGCCACGCAGACCGTCGAGGTCGGAGCGGTATTGCACTGTGCCGCTGCGTTGTTCGGCCGTCGAGCCCGAACCTGCCGAGGTCTCCGGCGAGAGAACCGAGGGTGACCACGCCATGTCATGTGACTATCACGGCGCCCGCGTGGATGTCACATCGAGGCATCGAAAACCGTGCGCCGCAGCGAAGATGGCGCGACGGGTTTGCCTTCCACCCGAACAGACGCCAAAATTTCGGGAAGGGACGCGGACATCACCGAATCGATGCCGCGCGGGGCTGGGAGAGACCTGTGACACGCGAAGATCCGCCCGCCGGGGGTGCCGACGATCAGGGTTCGTGGTGGATGACACCGCGTGCCGACGGGCAACAGGCCGATGCCGCCCCGCCGACGGTGCGCGCGGATACGCCCGGTTTCGGGCAGCAGCCCCCGATGAGTCAGCCGCAGTGGCCGGTCGGTCAGCAGAGTCAGCCGTGGCAGCAGCCGCCGGTGAGCCAGCCGTGGCAGCAGCCGATGCCGGGTCAGCCCATGCAGGGTCAGCCGATGATGGGGCAGCCGCAGTGGCAGCAGCCGCGGCCGCCGTACGCGCGGTCGGGGTCGTCGTCGACGCCGTGGTTGATCGGCGGTGCGGTGGTCTGCGCGTTCCTCGTGCTCATCGTGGTCGCGGTGGTGATCGGCGGCAACTCCGATTCCGATTCACCCGTCGTCGCCGCGCCGACCACCACGTCCTCGACGGTGCCCTCCACCTACTCCACCACCTCGGCCGCACCGACCTCCAAGCCGTTCGACTGGAACTCCCTCGACAGCGCGTCCACCGACGACACCCCGCTCACCGTGAAAGCCCTGCTGCCGCAAAGCTTCACCGACTCCAAGGGCGTGCTCTACACCCTGCGCGCCAGCGGCGAACACGGGTGCGATCAGCCGGGCAACTCCGACAACGTGTCGTCCGCGATCACGTCCAACGGGTGCACAACCAATATCACCGGCTCCTACATCGACAAGGACGACCACATCCTGGTGTCGGTGAACGTGCTGGTGTTCCCCACGAACTCCGCCGCCCGCTCCGCCTACGACACCCTCGACGGCCAGACGCAGGACTGGGGAATCTGGTGTCCCACAACGGGTCTGGCCAGTGATACCTGCCACGGTGACATCATGTCCGCCACCCGGGTGCAGTGGTCGGCCTACAGCCACCGCTACTTCACCCAGGCCACCGGCATCTACATCGACCTGTCCGACAACAGCAGCCTCGAGGAATGGTGCAAGGCGGGCGCCAACGCGGCGGCCACCACCGTCGGCCCGAAGAACTACTGGCAGAAGTGATCAGCGCGCTCGTCGCTCGGCGAGCAAGGCGGTGAACTCCTCGGCGTAAGCGAGCTGGCGGCGCAGTTTCGCGACGCTGTCCTCGGCTTTGGCGTGCAACGCGGCGAGCAGTTCGCGGGCCGACGGGTCGCTGAGATCGTCGAGGGCGGACAGCAATTCGCCCATCTCGGCCAGGGTGAAGCCGAGCGGCTTCATCCGGCGGATCACCAGCAGCCGGTCGATATCGTCCTCGGTGTAGAGGCGGAACCCGCCCGCGCTGCGTGCCGAGGGCCGCACCAGACCGACCTCGTCGTAGTGCCGGATCGTCTTGACCGACAACTCGGTTCGCTCGGCGACCTGACCGATCTGCAAATGCGCGCGGGCGGGCATCTCAGTGCCCTGCCAGGTGTCCGGAGAGCCTGCCGTGGCGCTGTTCGGAGGCCGCGTCGAGCCCGACGATCTCGACCTTCTTGCCCTTGGACTCGTACTTGGTGGTGATCGCGTCCAAGGTGGCGACCGTCGAGGCGTCCCAGATGTGCGCGTCGGACATGTCGATCACGATATTGCGTGGGTCGTCGACGTAGTCGAATTGGTACACCAGGTCGTTGCTCGAGGCGAAGAACAGTTCGCCGCGCACCTTGTAGACCCGGGTGTCGATGTCGCCGTCGTGGTCGACATCGGCCTCGCCGATCTTCTCGACCTCGGTGAAGTGGGCGACGCGGTGGGCGAAGGCGACCATCGCGGTGAGCACGCCGGCGATCACGCCGTAGGCGAGGTTGTGTGTCGCCACCGTGACGGCGACGGTGATCGGATACACCAGCCACGGCACCCCGAGCAGGTGCGGGATCTGCGCGGTGAAGATGAGGATCGCCAGCGCGTTGACGAACCCGACCATCACACTGCGCGGGATGAACCGCATCAACCGCGCGACCCCGATCACGCTGAGCACGATCTGCAGCACACCGGCGAGGATGACCGTGGCGATCAGGTAGTCCAGTCCGTACTGCCGCATGACGGGCGCGATCACCAGGGCGACCGCGCCGGTCACGGCGAGATAACCGCAGGTGCGAGCTTCGCCACTGCCGCCCGTCCTCGTGATGGGGGAGTAGGCGCAGGATTCGGCGATCGACGGGGGTTCTGGCCGATCCCTGCTCAGGTCACGAACTGGTCAACGGCCCAGATCACATGGAAAGTGCCAGGTCGCGCGCCTAGGGTCGGTTACCGAGCTCGACGAGATGGAGTATTCGCCAAGAGGAAGTCGGGGGCGGACATTGCTTCGCAAGAGACCCAGTACACAGACGTGCCGTGACGCGGTGGAGTTGGCCGTGCGAGCACCGTCGGTGCACAACACCCAACCGTGGCGGTGGCGCATCGGGCACGGCCGCGTCGACCTGTTCGCCGATTTCGGCCGACAGGTCACCGCGACCGATCCCCGCGCCCGTGCGCTCACGGTGAGCTGCGGTGCCGCGCTGCACCATCTGACCGTCGCGTTCGCGATGCTCGGCTGGCACGCGGTCGTCGAACGGCTGCCCGATCCCGCGCGGCCCGATCACCTCGCGCGGGTCGAACTCACCCCGCGCTCGCCGAGCGACCACGACATCCGGTTGGCCGCCGCCATCCATGTGCGCCGCTCCGACCGGCGCCGCTTCCCCGACCTGCCCATCCCGGCGCGCGACCTGCGGACGGTGTCGCGCTGTGCCTCACGGTTCGGCGCCGCGGCCCGCCACGTTCCGGACATGCTGCTGCCCGAGCTGGCCGAACCCATGCGCTCGGCCGCCGCCCGGCACGCCGTCGACGGTGACTACCTCGCGGAACTGAGCGAGTGGAGCGGTTGCCACGGTGAGCTCACGGGAGTGCCCGCCCACAACGCCCCCGCACCCCGCCGCCCCGACGAACTACCGGTGCGGGTCTTCGCCGACGCGCAGCTGTCGGAGTACACCGACGAACCCGACGCCGCGCACTGGCTGGTGGTGTGCACCCCGCGCGACACCCGGCTCTCCCAGCTGCGCGCTGGGGAGGCGACGAGCGCCATCCTGCTCGAAGCCACCCGGCTCGGTCTCGCCACCAGCCTGCAGTCCGAACCCCTCGGCATGCTCGACCTGCGCGACCAGATCCGCACCACGGTCCTGCAGGAATGCGCCTTCCCGCATGTGATGGTCCGCCTCGGCGTCATGCCCCACGCCGCCGCACCCCTGGAATCCACTCCTCGCCGCCTCGTCGACGACGTCATCGAGTACGACGAGACCGTGTTCGCCATGGCCTAGTTCTCCGCCCGGCAGTCCCCGTCAGCGCCGCCGCCCGATCCGGGTGCGCGGCGCTGACGCGCGTTCGGGCTCGAACGAAATCGGCTCGCCATCCGTAATCATCTCTGTCACGCGGCGATATAGGACTGTATCGCCAGACGCGTACTGCCGCTTCGGACAACGATACGTGCGGGTAACCCTGCCTCGCGGTACACATACGTGGCAGAAGAAGGCAGACTGCCAGCAATCGCGAGTTTCGCAACCTCACCCGTCCGGGCCAGGTCCTTGGAGAATTGTGGAAGGAGTCGGCGAGTGTTCAGCCGTATCGCCATCGTGAATAGGGGAGAGGCCGCTATGCGCCTCATCCATGCCGTGCGTGATCTGGCGGCGGCGACAGGACTACCGATCGAAACGGTGGCCCTGCACACCGACGTCGACCGCACCGCGACCTTCGTGCGCGAGGCCGACATCGCCTACGACCTCGGGCCCGCCTCAGCTCGCCCGTACCTCGACCTCAAGGCGCTCGAGAAGGCACTGGTCGCCACCAAGGCCGACGCCGCCTGGGTCGGCTGGGGCTTCGTCGCCGAGGACCCCGCCTTCGCCGAGCTGTGCGAGCACATCGGTGTCACCTTCATCGGCCCGAGCGCCGACGCCATGCGCAAGCTGGGCGACAAGATCGGCGCCAAGCTGATCGCCGAGGAAGTCGGCGTCCCGGTGGCGCCGTGGAGCCGCGGCCCGGTCGACACCATCGATGACGCCATCGAGGCCGCGGGCCGCATCGGCTACCCGCTGATGCTGAAGGCCACGGCCGGTGGTGGTGGGCGCGGTATCCGCGTCATCACCAACGAAGCCGAACTCGTCGACGCCTACGAGCGCACCAAGCAGGAAGCCGCCCGCGCCTTCGGCAGCGGTGTCGTGTTCCTCGAGCGCCTGGTCACCGGTGCCCGCCACGTCGAGGTCCAGGTGATCGCCGACGGTCAGGGCAGCGCGTGGGCGCTCGGTGTGCGCGACTGCTCGGTGCAGCGACGCAACCAGAAGGTCATCGAGGAGTCGGCGTCGCCGGTGCTGAGCGCCGAGCAGACCGCCGACCTGAAGGCCTCGGCCGAGCGGCTCGCGATCGCCGTCGGTTACTGCGGCGCGGCCACCGTCGAATTCCTCTACCACCCCGGCGATCAGCTGTTCGCCTTCCTCGAAGTCAACACCCGACTCCAGGTCGAGCACCCGATCACCGAGATCACCACCGGTTTCGACCTCGTGCACGCCCAAATTCGGGTCGCCTCGGGCATCAAGCTCGAGGGCACCGCACCTGCCGAGCGCGGCCACGCCATCGAGGCCCGCCTCAATGCCGAGGACCCGGACCGTGACTTCGCGCCCGCCCCCGGCCGCATCGTCCGCCTCGACCTGCCCGCGGGCCCCGGCATCCGCGTCGACACCGGTGTGAGCGAAGGCGACACCATCCCCGCCGACTTCGACTCGATGATCGCCAAGATCATCGCCTACGGCCGCGACCGCGACGAGGCACTCGGCCGGTTGCGCCGGGCCATGGCCGAGACCCGCGTCGTCATCGAGGGCGGTGCCACCAACAAGAGCTTCGTACTCGACCTGCTCGACCAGCCCGAGGTGATCGACGCCAGCGCCGACACCGGCTGGATCGACCGCGTGCGCGGCGAGGGCCGCCTGGTCACCCACCGCCACTCCACCGTCGCACTGGCCGTCGCCGCGATCGACGCCTACGAGGAAGACGAACGCGCCGAACAGCACCGGCTGCTGTCCACCGCGTCGGGTGGCCGTCCGCAGGTGCAGCACCAGAGCGGTCGCCCGCTCGACCTGAAACTGCGCGGCGCGAGCTACCGCGTGCGCGTGGCCCGCATCGGTGCGCACCGCTTCCGCGTCGGCATCGAGGCCGGTGCCGACCTGCGCACCGCCGACGTGGACCTCGACCGTTTCGATCGCCACACCGGCCAGATCGTCGTCAACGGCACCCGTTACCGCCTGATCACCGGCACCCACGGCCCCACCCACGTGGTCGATGTCGACGGCATCACCCACCGGATCAGCCGCGACGAGGGCGGCGTGGTCCGTTCGCCCGCGCCCGCGCTGGTCGTCGGCACCCCGCTGGAAGTCGGCGCCGAGGTCGAGGCCGGTGCGCCGGTGCTCGTGCTCGAGTCGATGAAGATGGAAACCGTGCTGCGCGCGCCGTTCCGCGCCCGCCTCAAGGAATGCGCGGTCTCGGTCGGCACCCAGGTGGAGACGGGCGCGCCGCTGCTGCGCCTGGAACCGCTCGCCGACGACGACGCCGAGGAGACCGCCGCCACCGGCACGGTCGTTCTCGACCTGCCCGCCGAGCCGACCCCGCGCAGCCCGCACGAGCGGATGTCGCGTGGCCTGCAGGACCTGCGCAGCCTGCTGCTCGGCTTCGACGTCGACCCGCACGACAACAGTCGCGTACTCGACGACTACGTCATCGCCCGCAAGGAAACCGTCGCCGACAACATCCGCCCGCTCGGCGAGGAACTCGAACTGGTGCAGGTCTTCGCCGACCTCGCCGAACTGAGCCACAACCGCCCGGCCGACGACGACGGCGCCCACAGCCACGTGCACAGCGCCCGCGAGTACTTCCACACCTACCTGCAGAGCCTCGACGTGGAGCGGGCCGGGCTGCCCGAGTCCTACCAGGCCAAGCTGTCGGCCGCGCTCGGCCACTACGGCATCACCGAACTGGACCGCACGCCCGATCTCGAGGCCGCCGTCTTCCGGATCTTCCTGGCCCAGCAGCGGCCCGCCGAGACCGGCGCGGTGATCACCACCCTGCTGCGCGAATGGCTCACCGAGCCCATGCCCGACCAGGTGCTGCGCGAGCCGGTGGGTCTTGCCCTCGAACGGCTCGTCGCCGCCACCCAGGTCCGTTTCCCCGTGGTCGCCGACCTCGCCCGCGGCCTGGTGTACGCCTGGTACGGCCAGCCGCTGCTGCGCCGCAACCGCGCCCGCGTCTACACCAATGTCCGCAGACACCTGAGCTACCTCGACGCCAACCCGCAGGCCTCCGACCGCACCGAGCGGATCGCGGAGATGGTGCGCAGCACCGAACCGCTCGTCCGCCTGCTCGGCCAGCGGCTGCAGCGCGGCAAGCCCGACCACACCGCCATGCTCGAGGTGCTCACCCGCCGCTACTACGGCAACAAGGGCATCACCGGGGTTCGCACCGAGCAGGTCGGTTCGACCACCTTCGTCGTCGCCGAACGCGCCGGGTCGAGCCTCGTCTCGACCGCGGTGAGCTTCGCCGCGCTCGGTACCGCCCTGGACGGGCTGGCCGAGCTGGCCCGCGGCGCGGTATCCATCGACGCCGACATCTACCTCAGCTGGGAGGACCAGCCCGAGGACTTCGACGCCATGGCGGTGGCCCTGCAGGAAGTGCTCGGCACGCACCCGCAGCCGAACCAGGTGCACCG
Source organism: Nocardia sp. JW2 (assembly GCF_051843015.1). Taxonomy (NCBI): domain Bacteria; kingdom Bacillati; phylum Actinomycetota; class Actinomycetes; order Mycobacteriales; family Nocardiaceae; genus Nocardia; species Nocardia sp. JW2. The sequence goes on along the minus strand of NZ_JBPXLK010000003.1, from coordinate 426,330 downwards.
CATCACCGCGACGGTCGCGGGCAGCGGCGGCTCGGTCATGCACCACCACTTCACTTTCCGTCCCTCGGTCACCGGCATGGCCGAGGAGCGGCTGATCCGTGGCCTGCACCCCTACATCGCGCAGCGCATGCAGATGGAGCGGTTGCGCAAGTTCGACCTCACCCGCCTGTCGTCCTCGGACGAAGAGGTGTACCTGTTCCGTGCCGTGGCCAAGGAGAACCCCTCCGACGATCGCCTGATCGCCTTCGCCCAGGTGCGTGACCTGGCGGCGCTGCGTGAGCAGGACGGCAGGCTGGTCGCGCTGCCGACGGCCGAGAGCGCCATCGCCACCTGTGTCGATTCGATCCGCCGGGCCCAGTCGCGGCGCCCGTCGGCCAAGCGGCTCAACACCAACCGCATCGTGATGTACATCTGGCCCCCGATGGATGTCACCCGGGCGGAACTCGAGACCATCGGTGGTCACGTGCTGCCGTCGGCGGCGGGTGTCGGTCTCGAGGAGATCCTGCTGATCGCCCGTCAGCGCGATCCGCAGACCGGCGAGCTGAACAAGATCGTTGTGCGGATCTCCTTCGACGCCACCGGCGGCACCGAGGTGACGGTCGGCGAGCGGACCGACGAAGCCGTCGAACCGCTCGACGAGTACCGCCAGAAGGTGCTGCGCGCGGCGGCCCGCAACACGGTCTACCCCTACGAATTGACCGGGCTGCTCGGCGAATTCACCGAGTACGACCTCGACGAGAACCACGCGCTCGTCCCCGTCGACCGGCCGAAGGGCCACAACAAGGCGGCGCTTGTGGCCGGTGTGGTCACCACGCCGACCCCGCGTCACCCCGAGGGCGTCACCCGGGTGCTGCTGCTCGGTGACCCGACCAAGTCCCTCGGCGCCCTGTCGGAGCCGGAGTGCCGCCGGGTGATCGCCGCGCTGGATCTGGCCGAGCAGATGCGTGTTCCGCTCGAGTGGTACGCGCTGTCCTCGGGCGCGCGGATCTCGATGTCCTCGGGCACCGAGAACATGGACTGGGTCGCGGCCGCACTCAAGCGGATCGTCGAATTCACCCAGGACGGCGGCGAGATCAACATCGTCGTCGCCGGCATCAATGTCGGCGCCCAGCCGTACTGGAACGCCGAGGCCACCATGCTCATGCACACCAAGGGTGTGCTGGTGATGACCCCGGATTCGGCGATGGTGCTCACCGGCAAGCAGTCGCTGGACTTCTCCGGTGGTGTGTCGGCCGAGGACAACTTCGGCATCGGCGGCTACGACCGGGTGATGGGCCCCAACGGTCAGGCGCAGTACTGGGCGCCGAACCTCGGTGCGGCGCGCGATGTCCTGATGTCGCACTACGAGCACACCTACGTCGTCCCCGGTGAGTCGGCACCGCGCCGGGCCACCAGCACCGACCCCGTCGACCGGGACATCTCGAGCTTCCCGCACACGCTGGCCGACAGCACCTTCGCCACCGTCGGCGAGATCTTCTCGGCGGCCGCGAACCCGGATCGCAAGAAGCCCTTCGACATTCGCACGGTGATGCGCGCGCTGGCCGACCAGGACCACCCGGTGCTGGAACGCTGGGCGGGCATGGCCGACGCCGAGACCGCCGTGGTGCAGGACGCGCACCTCGGCGGAATCCCGGTGTGCCTGCTGGGTATCGAGTCGCGCAATGTGCCGCGTCGCGGCCTGGTGCCGACCGACGGTCCCGACACCTACACCGCGGGCACCCTGTTCCCGCGCTCGTCGAAGAAGGCCGCCCGCGCCATCAACGCGGCCAGCGGTAACCGTCCGTTGGTCGTGCTGGCGAACCTGTCGGGCTTCGACGGTTCGCCGGAATCGATGCGCAAGCTGCAACTCGAGTACGGTGCCGAAATCGGCCGCGCCATCGTCAATTTCGACGGCCCCATCGTGTTCTGCGTGATCTCGCGCTACCACGGCGGTGCGTTCGTCGTCTTCTCGAAGGCGCTGAACCCGAACATGACCGTGCTCGCCCTGGAAGGCTCGTTCGCCTCGGTACTCGGTGGCGCACCCGCCGCCGCCGTGGTGTTCGCCGGCGAGGTCAACGCCCGTACCGCCGCCGATCCCCGCATCGGCGAACTGGAGGCGCGCGTGGCCAACGCCTCGGGCACCGACCGGGCGACGCTGGCCGCCGAACTCGACGAACTGCGGTCGTCGGTGCGCGCGGAGAAGCTGGGCGACGTGGCCGCCGAATTCGACCGCGTGCACAACATCCAGCGCGCGGTGGAGGTCGGCTCGGTCGACGCGATCGTCAGCGTCGCCGACCTGCGTCCGCGCATCATCGAAGCGATCGAAACCCGCCTGGGCTAGGCGATTTCGGGGACCGGCCGCCCTGCTCGGGCGGCCGGTCACAGCTTCGTCATGATTCCGCTCGCCCGAACTGGGTAATTCTCGGTTGGCAGCCTGTCGGCTGTCGATCGAGAAGGGATAAGGTTTGTCGATTTCCGCTGACGAATCCCAGAGTCGAAATCCGAACAAAGGTTACATTGCCCTTTTGGGCTGGAGTTTGAACGCCGTAGCGGCTGTCGATCGTTTCGATCGGCGCTACATCGTGGTGGCCCCCGCATGGGCGCAAGATTATTGCACTGAACACAACATTCCCTATATTCCATGGGATTTCGAACGTCTCAACGATCGTTCGATGGAGATCGCGGAAACGCTGAAGGATCTGGGCGTCGACGTCGCCATCCCGATCTTCGAGGAGACCGTCGAATGGGCGGGCGCGATCAATTCCGTGTTGCTCGACAACCCGCGCCTGCTCGGGCAGGCCATGCTGCTGCGCGACAAGTCGCTGATGAAGCGGCGCGCCCAGCTCGGCGGCATCCGGGTCGGCATCTTCGAGGAGGCGCACGACCGCGACGACGTGGCCCGTTTCCTCAAGCGGGTCAACCAGACCCTGCTCAAGCTCGACGGTGACCCCAACGACCCGATCCACCTCAAGGCCTTCGACAAGGCCGGCTGCCTCGGTCACCGCGTGATCCGCACGCCCGACGAGATCGACACCATCCCCGACGACGAGTTCCCGATGCTGATGGAATCGCATCTCGACGGCTGGGAGTTCGCGGTGGAGGCCTGGGTACACAAGGGTCGCATCTGCTTTCTCAACATCTCCGAATACGTCACCCTTGGCTATTCGGTGTTCGTTCCGGCCACTCCTGAACTGGAGAAGTATCGGCCGGAGATCACCCGTCAGGTCGAAAAGCTCATCAAGACCTTCGACATCGAGTTCGGCTTCATCCATCCCGAGTACTTCGTCACCAGCGACGGCGAGATGTATTTCGGCGAGGTCGCCTATCGGCCACCGGGTTTCAAGGTGTTCGAACTGCTCGAACGCACCTACGGTTTCAACGCCTATCACGCGCTGGTGCTGGCCTTCGACCCGAAGACCACCGACGAGGAGATCGACGCCTTCTTCCCGAAGGAAGTCGTCGACGCCACCGGGCACGCCGGATGCTTCGGGGTGTACCCGCGCAGGCGGGTGGTCAGCCAGCTGTCGATTCCACCGGAGACCGAGGATCACGACTATTTCGAGTCCCACGAGCTCACCGAGCCGCTGGCCGAGAAAGTCACCAAGCGAACGGCTTTCGGCAACCATTGGGGCCTGCTCTATTTCTTCGGCGACGACCCGTACACTCTGCGGGATCTGCTGAAGCGACAAGAAGAGCTCGACTTCTACATCTGATCGGATCGGCGATTGAGTCCAAGCGACCAGGCGACGCTCGACAAGCGTCTCGCCACCCTCGACCACGCCACCGGGGCCCTGCACGACACCGGCGAATTCGGCAAGCAGGTGAAGCTGCCCAGAGTGCTCGACGCGCTGCGCCGGGTACTGCTGGTGCCGGGCGGGTGTGCGGCGGTGCGCGAACGAGCGCAGCAACTCGAGGCGGCGGGCCTGTTCCTCGGCACCGATTGGGCGCAGCCGCAGATTCTCATTCCGGCGCTGAGCACCGGTTCGCTGCGCAGTGCCAATGCCGACACCGTTGTGGTGGAGGCGGTGAGCGATCTGCGGTTGCTCGCCGTGGCCAAGGGTGATTACGAGCATCCGCTGATCTCGGCCGCGGCGGCCGGTGAGCATCTGTCGCAGGTGCTCGCGGTGAATCTGTCGCTGCTGTTCTCGCCGCCCACCGAGGCCGAGCGGGAGCAGCAGGGGCGGATGGCCCAGGTGTCGCGCGAACTGCTGCACTACCTGGTGGCCGAGGTCGGGTACGAGAAGGTGCTCGAGAATCTCGTGGACGAGATCTGGCGCATTCTGCGACAGCGGCCCATCCAGGTGGACGCGGTGAAGCGGATGATCACCCAGATCGCGGTGGCCAGAGCCAATCCCGATGTCGATCTCGGCGCAAGTGGACTCGGCGCCGACCGGCTCATCAGCAGCCTCTACGGCACCACCGAGGGGTGCCGGGAGGACCCCGGCGTCGAGATCTACCGCGCCCGCCTCGAATCCATGGACGACAGCGCCCTGCAGTACGAGGCGACGGGTTTCGCGCGTTCCATGCACGACACCGGCCTGGTATCGCCGTATCACGCTGTGCTGCTGCGCTTTCTGCTCGGCAAGGGTGAATATCTGCTCGGCGAGGCGATGGGCTTGTCGAGCACCGGTCGCGACAGCCTGCTCTGCTACCACGAACTCGTCCGCACCCTGATCGAGCAAGCCGTGTTCGTCGAAACAGCGCAGTGTGTCTACGGTTTGGCGTTGCTGCTCGAACGCGGCATCCTCTATCAGCCGCCGGTGGCGCCCGCGCTGTGGCGGCAACTGTCGCTGCGCCTGTCACCGCATTCGCAGCAGCGGTTGACGCAGGTGTTCGGCGTCGTGCCCGACCCGCGCGCGCGGTTGCTCGCCGGGGTGCTGTCGGTGCTCGGTCAGCCGCTCGGCATCGGCCAGGGCGACAACCCCACCTGCCAGTCGGCGCGGGCCCTGTCGATGTGGGCTTACAACGATCCCGACTACCTGCTGCAATCGGTGGTGTGGGCCGCGCGTGACGACGAGATCGTCATGCACTTCGAAGGTCAGCCGCTGTCCTCACGCGAGCACGGCGACGAGGCGAACGCCCTGCTGCACCACGACCTCGACCCGGTATCACTGCTGGTCGTGCCCCATCTGGACCGCATCTACGCCGAGATGGGCCGCCGGTGCGCCGGTCGTGAGGGCGACCCGCATCGCTGGATCAATCCCGAATTCCACGGATGGTGGTCCGGACGGGGTTTCCGCATCAATGTCGATGTCGCCACCGGAAATCTCGTCGACCTCGACGATTTCCAGCGCCACTTCTACGCGAGCTATCACCCCTTCTACAACGGCAATCAGCCCGTGATCCACCCGCAGCCCGCCGGTATCGCGGTCACCGACAGCGCCGCCCGCTTCGTCGGCTGGCACGCGATCACCATCCTGCGCGTGAGCCTCGACCCGCAGGGCAAGATGCGCGTCTACTTCTACAACCCCAACAACGACAGCGGCCAGGACTGGGGTGACGGAGTAGTCGTCGGTACCGCGGGCCACGGCGAACGCTTCGGCGAAGCGTCACTGCCCTTCGAGCAGTTCGCCTCACGGCTCTACATCTTCCATTTCGACCCGCTCGAGCCCGGGGAATCGGCAGCCGTGGACCGCGCGGAATTGGATCGGGTCACCGGCTACATCCGGCGCAGTTGGGGCGCCGACCGGCTACCACCGGAAGACGTTGTGGCCGAACAGGATTAACTGTGCGTCGCGAGGTAGACCAGCGTGGCCACGCCGAGCGCGAGCGCGCCGAGAATACCGCCGGCGATGGTGTCGGCGCGATTGGTCGCGATCCCGCGTTCGATCCGGTCCCACCCGACGAACGCCGCGCCGACCGCGATCACGGCGGCGGGCACCGCGAGAAACTCACTCGCGAACGGGATCACGGAGAATCCGCACGCGAAGATGCCGAGTACCAGCGAGAGCAGTCCCGCACCGTTGCGCGGCGGCGGCACCTGGGGTCCTGGCATTCCCCGAGCGTAGCGGGAGGGGCGTCGGCGGGCACCGCGTTGTCGGCGGTGACGACGTGCATGAGCGCGCGCTCCTCGTCGGCACCGGTGCGTCGCTGACCGGTTGCTGGTGACGGCCTCGGCATCTGTTCTATTTCATTTTCGTCCGGAAGTTACTCGGCGTTATATCGTGCAATTCCCTGTTCGAATGCGCTGATGCTCAGGATGAAATGGGGTTGTCGACATGGTGGTCGGGGCAGAGAAGGATTCGCTGAGGGGAAGCCATCGCGCGGTTCGGGTGCGTGCGCGGCGGCCGTTGCGGGTGACGGAACTGGTCACCGGGGCGATGGTGTTGCTCGCCGCGGGTGGCGCCATGGCAGGACCGGTCGTCGCGGCCGTCCTGGTGTATCGGGCCGGTGGGCCGCAGGTCGGCACCGCCGTCACAGCCTCGGTGGTCGTGGCGGTCCTGGCGGTGGCCGCGACCCTGGTCACCGGAGTGTGGCTGCTCGCCACGGCGTGGAGTCGTCGCACCCCGCGTCTGGCGCCCGAGACGTCGACCGTGCGAATCCCGATGCCCACCGGCCTGCGTCCCCGGCTGGGAATGACCGGTGTCGCCGTGCGAGGTGCGCCATGACGGCGGCCGCGCGGGTCGGCGTCGCAGAGTGCCACCGGTGCCGGTTGTTCGTCGAGGTTCTCGACCACGACCGGTGCGGGACACGGCTCGCCCAGCTTCTCGCTCGGGCCAGGCAGCACTGGACCAGCCACAGCGATCGTGCCGTGTTCGGTCCACGAAACCACTGGGACGGCATCACCCTCGACGATGCCGTCCGGTGTCCGGGCGACCTGGTCGAGGCGGCCGCGGCCGGTTGCGGTTGCGGTGACCAGGCCGAGGACCTGGCCACCGTCCTCATGCTGCTCTCGGGCTGTCCCGTCGTGGTCGAGCCGGTCGCGGGGCAGCCGTGTTTCCTTCTGTCCCTGTACGGCCTGGCCGACGACGATCTCGGTCTCGCCGAAACCCTCGTCCAGGTCTTCGAGCTCGACCATTCCCTGCGCGTCGTCGACCGGACCAGCTGGACCGTTCCGGTCGCCGCCCGCTGACCCTCAGCCGCGCACCGCGAGCGCGTCCACCTCGAACAGCATTCCGGGCAGGGCGAGCGCGGCGACGCCGAGCAGCGTCTGGGTGGGCGGTCGCTCACCCCAGATCTGCGCGATCTTCTCGCCGAGCACGGTCAGCTTGTCGAGGTCGTGCTCGACGATGAACGTGCGCAGCTGAGCGACGTCGCCGTAGTCGAGACCCGCTGAGCGCAGCGCGGTTCCGAGGTTGGCGAAGGCCCGCTCGACCTGTCCGGCGAAGTCGTCGGTGGTGGTGTGGCCCTGTGCGTCCGAGTCGTACTGACCCGCGATCAGCACGAGCTCACCGCTCACCTTCGCGACATGGCTGTAGCCGAATCCGGTGGGATCGTGCAGCTCGGCGGGGTTGCTGATATCCAAAGGCATGGCGTCTCTCCTGGGTGCGCGAATGGTCGGCACAGGGGAGACGACGCACCGCCGGAGAGTGTGACAACCGCTAGCGCGCGTCCGAGGGGTGTGGTCCGGTACCGAACGGGTTGGGCTCGTCGTCGGCGAGAACGCCCACGAAGGGCTCGCCCTCACCGGCGAACACGTACGCGCCGTCGGCGATGCGCTCGATGAGGCCGCGCGTCCACCTCGCTTCGCTGTCGGCCGAGTCGACCCACATGTGCATGATCTCGCCGATGTGCCCGAGCTGCCCCGGTCCCTGCTCCGGGGTGTAGTACTCGGTGACCGAGGTGCGCCACTGCTCGAGCTTGCCGATGCGCTGTTCCAGCAGGGTCACCACCTCGTCACGGGGGAGGTCGACCATGAACCCGATGCCCGCCGAGAGCATGTCCACCTTCTGGTCGTAGGAGGTGAGGGCCTCGCGCAGCAGGGTGAAGTACTCCTCGGTGCCCGCCTCGGTCAGCTCGTACTCGACGCGCGGAGGTCCGCCGACGGTGCTCGGCGCGACTTCGTGGGCGAGCAGGAGTCCCTGCTTGGCCGACTGCTTGAGCGCGTGGTAGATCGACCCGGGTTTGGCGTTGGACCATTCGTGGGCGCCCCAGAACTCCAGGTCGTTGCGCACCTGGTAGCCGTGTGCGCGCCCGTGCTGACGGACCGCGCCGAGAACCAGCAGCCGGATCGCTGACATGGCCGTCTCCCTTCCGTGTGATGGCAACCAAAGGTAGCAGCGGATCAAGTTTGACTACTCGGGCCAGTAATCAAGTTTGACTAATGGAGCACACGCGCGTACGTTGGCCGTTCTAGTCAAGTTTGATTAATGGGAGGGTGAAGTGAGCGACCACGAGATAGTCGTCGAAGGTCTGCGCAAGAAATACGGCGCGAAACAGGCACTCGACGGACTCGACCTGGCTGTGCGCACCGGAACCGTGCACGCCGTGCTCGGCCCGAACGGCGCGGGCAAGACCACCGCCGTACGCATCCTCGCCACGCTGCTTCGTCCCGACGAGGGCCGGGTGGAGGTGGCCGGTCTCGACGTGCGCACCAGGGCCGACGAGGTCCGCGCCCGCATCGGATTGCTCGGCCAGCATGCCGCCGTCGACGAGGAACTCAGCGGCCGCCAGAACCTCGAGATGTTCGGTCGGCTCTACCGGTTGGGGGCACGCGGTGCGAGCGCACGCGCGCAGGAACTGCTGGCCCGTTTCGGGCTGGCCGACACCGGCAAGAAGGCGGTCAAGCAGTACAGCGGCGGTATGCGACGCCGGCTCGACCTGGCCGCCTCGCTCATCTCCGCGCCGCGGGTGCTGTTCCTGGACGAGCCGACGACCGGCCTCGACCCGCGCGGGCGCACCGAGGTGTGGAACTCGGTGCGCTCCCTGGTCGACGGTGGCACCACCGTCCTGCTCACCACCCAGTATCTCGAAGAAGCCGATCAGCTGGCCGACCACATCTCGGTGATCGACCACGGCAGGGTCATCGCCGACGGCACGGCCGACGAATTGAAGGCCGACACCGGCGGCGACCGCATCGACGTGGTGCTGCGCGACCCGGCCAACCTGGCCCGCGCGGCCGCGCTCATCCCCGGCGATCCGGTGATCGATGAGGACCGCCGGATGGTCAGCGCCACCGTCGGCGACCGGATCGTCGCCCTCACCGAAACCGTCCGGGCATTGAGCGACAACGGCATCGAGGCCGAAGACATCGCGATCCGCCGCCCCACCCTCGACGAAGTGTTCCTGCATCTGACCAAGGAGAACGCGGCATGAGCGTCACCCATCCCCACCCGGCCTCGACACTGAGCGCGGCGCTGGCCGACTCCTGGACCATGACCCGGCGCGAACTCGCGCACTGGGCGCGCCAACCCGTCCAGGTGGGCGTCGGCCTGGTGTTCCCGGTGATGATGCTGCTGATGTTCGGCTACCTGATCGGCGGCGGACGCGGCATCGACGGCGACTTCACCGACTACCTGGTCCCCGGAATGCTCACCATGACAATGGTTTTCGGCCTCGACGCCACTATGGTCGCGGTGACCCAGGACCTCGGCAAGGGCGTGATCGACCGCTTCCGGTCGATGCCGATGAACTCGGCGGCGGTGCTGGTCGGGCGCAGCGTCGCCGACATGCTGTCGTCGGTGCTCGGCCTGGCCGTGATGATCGCGGCCGGGTACGCCATCGGCTGGCGCTGGCACGACGGACCCGCCGCGTTCCTGGCCGGCGTCGCGCTGTTGCTGCTGTTGCGTTTCGCGATGCTGTGGATCGGGATCTATCTGGCGATGGTCGCGGGCAAACCGGAGCTGGTGCAGACCGTGCAGCTGCTGATCTGGCCGCTGAGCTTCCTGTCCAACGCAATCGCCTCGCCCGAGTCGATGCCGTCCTGGCTGGGCGCGGTCATCGAATGGAATCCGATGTCGGCCACGGCCACCGCCGTGCGTGGCCTGTTCGGCAACCCGGTCGCCGCGGGCGACTCCTGGGCCGCCGACCATGCGGAACTGCTGGCGGTGGCGTGGCCGGTGGCGTTGATCGCGGTGTTCTTCCCGCTCGCGGTGCGGCGGTTCCGCGACCTGAGCCGCTGATCTATTCGACGGTGACGCTCTTGGCCAGGTTGCGTGGCTTGTCCACGTCGCGGCCGAGGGCGAGGGCGCAGTGATAGGCCAGCAGTTGCAGCGGGATGGTGAGCAACATCGGGTCGAGTTCCGGGGCGACCTTCGGCACCCGGATCACGTCGTCGGCGATGCTCGCGGGCAGGTCCGCGTTGGTGACGGCGATGACCGGGCCACCGCGGGCCTTGATCTGCTCGATCGTGTTGATGTTCTTGGCCAGCAGTTCGTCGTCGGGGACGATCACCACACTCGGCATCTCCGGGTCGATCAGCGCGAGCGGGCCGTGCTTGAGTTCGGAGGCCTGATACGCCTCGGCGTGCACATAGCTGACTTCCTTCAGCTTCTGTGCGCCCTCGCGGGCCACCGGCCAGGCACGCACGCGGCCGATGAAGAACATGCTGCGCGCCTTGGCATAGCGCTGGGCGATCTCGGCGATGGCCGCTTCGTCACCGATCAGCTGGTCGATGGCGTCGGGCACGGCGCGAAGACCGTCGACGATGCGCTGCCCGTCGGCGGCCGAGAGGTCACGTACGCGCCCGAGCAGCAGAGCGAGCATCGTGAACGACACGGTCATGTTCGTGAGCGCCTTGGTCGAGGCGACCGAGATCTCGGGGCCCGCGTGCAGGAACACACCGGCACCGCACTGGCGGGCGATCGCGCTGCCAACCGCGTTCACCGCACCGATCACCCGGCCACCCTTGCGCTGCAGTTCCTGCACCGCGGCCAGGGTGTCAAGGGTTTCCCCGGATTGGCTGATCGCCACGTACAGCGCGTCGGGGTCGACCACCGGATTGCGGTAGCGGAACTCCGAGGCCGGTTCCGCCGTGGCGGGGATGCGGGCGAGCTCCTCCACCAGTTGCGCACCGAGCTGACCTGCGTAATAGGCCGACCCGCAGCCGAGGAACACCACCTTGCTGATGCCGCGCAGTTCGCGGGCGTCCATGTTGAGGCCGCCAAGGCGCGCGGTGGCGAAGCGGTCGTCGAGGCGTCCGCGTAGGGCCCGGCGCACGGCCTCGCTCTGCTCGGCGATCTCCTTGCGCATGAAGTCGGGGTAGCCGCCGAGCGCGTAGTCCTCGGCGGCCATGTCGATGGTGGTCGGCACCTTGTCGGTCTGCTCGGGTTCGGCGCCGAGGGTGCTGGTGCGGAATCCGTCGGCGCGCAGAGTGGCGATCTCGCCGTCGTCGAGGAACACCACCCGCTGGGTGTGGTGCACCAGGGCGGCGACATCGGAGGCGATGAACATCTCGCCGTCGCCGACACCGAGCACGATCGGGCTGCCGTTGCGGGCAACGACCAGCTCGTCGGGCCGGCGCGCGTCGAGCACCAGCAGCCCGTAGGTGCCCTGCACGCGGTGCAGCGCGGTGCGCACGGCGGCCTCGAGCGAGTCGGTGACGTCGAGCTCGGCCGCGATCAGGTGCGCGATGGCCTCGGTGTCGGTATCGGAGACCAGCTCCACACCGAGCGCGGTGAGCTCGGACCGCAGCTGTTCGGCGTTCTCGACGATGCCGTTGTGTACCACCGCGATTCGGCCGCTGGTGTCGGTGTGCGGGTGGGCGTTGGCGTCACTCGGCTCGCCGTGGGTGGCCCATCTGGTGTGCGCGATGCCGACATTGCCGGGCAACGTGGCGGTATCGCCCTTGTCCCGCAGATCCTGCACCCGGCCCTGTGTCTTGCGAACCCGCAATTTGCCCCGGTACGGCAGCGCGAGACCCGCCGAGTCGTAGCCCCGGTACTCGAGTCGATGCAACCCTTCCAGCAGCACCGGAACCGCTTGCCGATGCCCGACGTACCCGACGATTCCACACATGCCGGCTCCTTTACCCGTAGACGATGCGCCGCAACTGCCGTTCGGTGAACCGGGGAGCCGCCACCGGCCGCTGCGCGAGTTCGCCCGCGAGCAACCGCCAGATCTCGGCATTGCGCACCTGCCGGGCCTGCAACTCCCCGTGCCTGCGGCGCACGAACTCCTCGGCCGTCTCGTCGAAATATCCGACGATATCGGCGACCACCCGAGCCGCGACCCGCTCCGGAAGCCCCGTGGACATGGCCACATGCCGCACCAGCTCCGCCGAGGATCCGTCGTTCACCGCCGCAATCTTGCCCGCCGCGATCGTTTCCGCCAAGTTCCCTGCCCGATTTCGGGCAGAATCGTTGCCCATGGCACCGCGGGGGTATTCGGCGGACACTGGAAGCATGGTCGACAGAGAACAACGCACCCCCTTCTACGGGGTGGTGCTGATTCTCGCAGCGCTGGGAGCAACCATGGCGGTGACGTTCTACGGCCCGACCTGGCTGCGCGTCGTCGTGTACCTCTTCATGGTCGTAGCCATCATGGTCGGCGGCGTCATGACCTTCCGCGACTACTCCCGCTGAGCTGCGATCTCACCCGCGCCCCTGGCCCCCGCCAGCGGGCGAGCGATCTGCGAGTGCTTTCGGGCGCCGCCATCGTGGCTGAGCCGTGGCACCATGCGTGGGTGGGTGACTATTTCGAACGGATCGTCGATGTCGAGGTTGGTGCGGCCGAAGCGGAGGCGCTCGGTGCGCGGGTGGTGGACTGGATGGTGGCGCGTGGCTTGCTGACGCGAGAGATGTCCAGCGAGTCGATGTACAGCTCGAAGGTCGAGGCGGGATTTGTCCCCGGGCCGCAGTGGGCGGGTATCGCGGACAACTGGGGGGCCGATTGGCTGCCCGGCCCGGTCGCCGTCATCGTCGGCGGCCACGCTCACCACGGCGGCCAGGGCGAAACCGAACCCGAGTACGCCACCTGCCCCCACTGTGCCACTCGCACCGTCATCATCGATTACCCGAATCGATGGGAAGCCGACCCCACTGTCTGGCAACCCTTTTCGGCCGCGATCGAGGAATGGGTCACTACGGGCGTCGGCGACGTCACCTGCCGAACCTGTCGGACATCCGCACCGGTCAACGCTTGGACCTGGTCCGACGACTTCGCCCTCGGCACGCTGGCGGTCGAATTCTGGCACTGGCCACCGTTGCACGACACCTTCGTCAGCGAACTCGTCACCCAGTTCGGCCACCGGACCGTGCACCACACCGGCAAATTCTGACTAACCGATCCGGCTGATCCCCGACCACAGGTCGCAATGATGCTGGGCCGCAAAAGAATCACCGGTGCTGATCCCGGCGCTGCTCATCTCGAGGGTGGCGCCGGGGGTGGTCGGCCAGTCGGCGAAGTCCGCTGTCACCGGGTCGCCGGTGTGGGCGAACCGGGCCCAGCTCTGCTGAATGCGGCGGGAGAGCTGGTCGCCTGCCGGTGGCAACGGGATCGGGATGCCGAACAGATCGGTGAACACGTAGGGCAGTTCGGCCGCGTGAAAGGCGCCGGGCAGCAACGGATTCTGGCCTAGCGGTGCTTCGTTGAAGCGGTATTGCCAGACTTCGGCGCCACCGGCCCGTGCGGCCTCGGTGGTGAAAAGTGCTGGGCAAGCGAAGAATCCGTCGGTGAGTACCTTTTCCTTCGCCTTGACCGGGGAGGGGAAGTCGGCCGGCGGGTATCGGCGCAGAACCTGGCCGGCGTTGTCACCGAACAGTTCCTGCGCCCAGGTCAGGTAGTCGCTTTCATCGGGGATTGTGCCCTTCAGGTAGTCGAGCAGGGCGATGAAAGCGGCGCCCTCATCGGCATTGCTGCCGACCACCAGCGGTATGTCGCGCGCGGCTCCGGCGGCGAGCGCCTCTTCGGGAGTGGAGGTCAACACGACCCCGTCCTGTACGGGGCTCCAGGTGACTGCCATCGAATGCAGTTCGGCACTCGGCGAATCCAGCAGCTTCTCCACCGGAAGCGCGCGCAGGCAGTTCAGTCGCGTGTGCGGATCGTGGCACCCGAGGCTCGCCGCGTAGTCGGCCGACCGCTGGAAGGCGAGTTCCCTGTCCGGCGGTGACAGCGGGCTCCGCGCGCACGACCCACTCTGGATGATCGCCCGATGGAAAAGGCCCTGTGCCAGCGGCGAAGCGAGCTGCGTGCACACACTCATCCCACCGGCCGATTCGCCGAAGATGGTGACATTGCCGGGGTCGCCACCGAACGCGGCCGCATTCTCCTGAACCCAGCGCAGCGCCGCCTGCTGATCGAGCGTGCCGTACGTTCCGGTGATGCCACCCGTGCCCTCGGCCAGTTCCGGCAGCGCGAGGAAACCGAACGGGCCGACCCGGTAATTGGGGATGGCCACGATGACTTTGCCCTCACGCACCAATCGGTCGGGGGAGTCGTACTGAGCGTTGGAGCCGAGTACGAAGGCGCCACCGTAAAGCCAGACCATCACCGGAAGGTTCGCGCGCGCGGGGTTTTCCGGCACATAGATATCGATGCTCAGGCAGTCCTCGCTGGATTCCTGCAGCGCCAGTCCGAACGGCGCCGGAGACGCCTGCGGACACTGCGGTCCATGCGCGACCGCCGCACGCACATCTGTCCACGGAACGGCGGGTCGCGGAGGGGCGAAACGGTTTTCGCCCGCGGTCGCGGCGGCGAACGGAACACCGAGGTATTCGACGATGCCGTTGGTGTGCCGACCGCTGATCGGCCCGCCCGAGACGGTGACCACCGTATCGTCGGGTGCCGCGGCGGCGGGCGAAACCACCACCGCCGCACCGGCACTCGCGAGGACAACGGCCGCCGCCAGCAACTGACGGATGAAGTTCGGGCTCCGCAACGCACGCTCCCACAGTGAAATGCTTTTGAAACAAAACTACTGTAGGTGACCGGCCTCACAAGGGGAAGAGCGTGCGACCTATTCGTCCAGCACGGACAGCAGCCGCTGCAAGGCGGGTACGGCGGATTCCAGCGCCCGTCGATCCGCCGGTGACAGTTTCGCCAGCGAGTCCCGCAGCATGGTCGCACTGGCCCGGTCGTACCTGGCCAGCAGTTCCCGCGCCCGCGCCGACGCCACCAGCACCGCCCCGCGCCCGTCCTCGGCCGATGGCACCCGATCCACCAGATCGGCCATCGTCCGAACCAGATTGCTCACCGTCGACTGCGCCACCTTGAGCTCGTCCGCGGCCCGCCCTGGCGCCAGACCATCATGTGCGACAAGCAATCTCAGTAGTTCGATCTGCGCCTCCGGCAGATCGGGCAAACCCTCCAGCGCCCGTGTCCGCCGCAACACCGCCCGCCGCAGCGGTCCGAGCAACGCACTCAACTGAGCTTCGACGCCACCTGCCATCCCGCCATTCTCCCGGCCTCCGACGAATGGCTGTCCGCGGCTACCTCCGTCAGGTGTCGAGAGCGGCGGGGCCGGCCGTGGTGTGCGGCAGTTCACTCGGACAGTTTCGGCATTTCGATCGGGCGGGAGCCCTCGCGCAGGGACCGCGCACCCACGACGCCGACCAGCGATGCCGCGATCGCCTGTTCTACCGGAACCAACGGTTGCGCGCCGTGCTCGACGCATGCGCGGAACCCCTCGAGGATGCGGACCGTGCCCTCGGCTTTCGGCTCGACCGGTGTGCCGTCGGCGAGACACCTGGGTGTGGGTGCGCGTTCTTCGTCGACGGTGGCGCCGCCCACCCATCCTTCGGTGCGCACCCGCACCGACCAGGCGCGATCGCCGGGCGCCCGCACCGATTCCGCCAGCCCTTCGGTGCCGCGCACCGAAACCCAGCTCCAGTGGCTGTCGGGCTCGCCCTGCAGGAATCCGTGCCTGCTGATCGCCAGCCCGCCCCCGCTGAGCCGGACCACCATGACGACCGCCGCTCGCACATCGGCGGTGTCGACCGGGTATGCCGACACCTCGACCGGCAGCTCACCGGTGAGGGAGAGGATCGGCGAGAGCGTGTGCGTGCAGTAGGCCGTCGGTTCGATGCGTCCGCGCCAGTGGTCGGGATCGCCGATCAGGCCCGTCACCTCGGCGGGTGACATGGCGTGCAGATAGTCGGCCTCGATCAGGGTGGGCCGGCCGATCTCCCCGTCCGCCAGGGCTTTCCGGATGAGATTCACATGCGGATGGAACACGTAGTTCTCAGCGAACGAATACGTCGCCGACGACCGCCGCTCGGCCGCGAGCAACTCCGCCGCCTGCCGCTCGTCCACGCAGGCAGCCGATTCCGACAGGACGTGGATGCCCCGATCGAGGAAGGCGATGGCCAAGGGTGCGTGTTCGTCGAAGTCGTTGGCCAGCACCACGGCATCCATGGGGTGATCGAGAAGCGCGGTCCATTCCTCGAAGAAGGTTGTCCCAGGCAGCATCTCGGCCGCCTCTGCGCACCGCCCTGGATCCCGATCACATGCGGCGATCACCTCCATCCCCAGCCGCCGACACCACGCCGCCAGATGCAACCCCATCCGCAAACCCACAACCCCGACCCGCATTGCCCTGTCCCATCGTTCGTTTCGTCCTGTCGGAGAGTGCGCCTCCGCCGACTGATGGACGGGAATCGGATTCAGACGACGTCCGCACGTTCAGCCAGGAATTGATCGAGCAGGTCGAACAAGACCTCGACGACGCGGAGTTCCTGCTCAGGACTGAGATCTGTTTCGTTGTTGCGCGCGGGCAGCGCAATCTGCGTAACCAAACCCGACCAGCAGAGGCTACTCTCGCGACGAAGGTGGTTGGCGAGAAGCCACTCGCGAAAGCCGTCCAGACCTCGACCTCCGGTCCGGCGAGCAGCGTAGTCGTAGCCGTTCAGGAAGCACGTCACGCCACGAACCGTGGTGAAACCGATGTACATGCCTGGGCGCGCAGCGAACTGGAGTAGGTACTCGCGCTCCGTCAATCCGTCCGGGGCTGTCGGCTTCCACTCACTGGCGCGTGCCCGCCGTGCGAAGTGTGCATCGAGACCTGCAGGTTTCTCCACTTGGATACTTCACCATGTCGACGGTGACCACACTTCCGATTCAGAGGCGGGTCGGCAGCAATTCGGCGATCAAATCCTCGATGCGCTTCTTGATCTCGTCGCGGATCGGGCGCACCGATTCGACGCCCTTGCCTGCCGGATCATCCAACTTCCAGTCCCGGTAATCGATGCCGGGGAAGTAGGGGCAGGCGTCGCCGCAACCCATCGTGATGACGACCGTCGACGTCTCGACGGCCTCGGGGGTGAGGATTTTGGGGGACTGGGCGGTGATGTCGATACCGAGTTCGGCCATGGCTTCGACGGCGGCGGGATTCAGGGTGTCGCCGGGGGCGCTGCCCGCGGAACGGACCTCGATCGCATCGCCCGCTAGGTGGGTGAGGAACCCCTGTGCCATCTGGGATCGTCCGGCGTTGTGGACGCAGACGAAGAGCACCGACGGTTTACCGCTCATTTCATGTCCTCGAAAGTGGAAGCCGGGGTAGCACCGGTGAATCGCTTGCGTAGCGCGAGCGAGACGTACACCAGGGCTACAAGAACCGGGACCTCGATCAACGGCCCGACAACACCGGCAAGAGCCTCGCCGGAAGTGGCGCCGTAGGTGGCGATCGCCACGGCGATGGCGAGTTCGAAGTTGTTGCCCGCGGCGGTGAACGCGAGGGTGGTGGTGCGCGCGTAGCCGAGGCCCATGACGGCCCCGAGCGCGTAACCACCACCCCACATCACGGCGAAGTACACCAGCAGCGGCAGCGCGATACGTGCCACGTCCCACGGGTGGGAGGTGATCTGACTGCCCTGGAGCGCGAACAGGATCACGATCGTGAACAGCAGCCCGTACAGCGCCCACGGCCCGATCTTGGGCAGGAATGCCGACTCGTACCAGTCACGCCCCTCGGTCCGTTCACCGATGCGCCTGCTCAGGTACCCGGCCAGCAGGGGGATGCCGAGGAAGATCAGCACCGATTTCGCGATCTCCCAGGGGGAGGTGTCGATGGTGGTCTGTTCCAGGCCGAGCCAGCCGGGCAGCACCGACAGGTAGAACCAGCCGAGTACGGCGAACATGAACACCTGGAACACCGAGTTCAGGGCGACCAGCACGGCGGCGGCCTCGCGATCACCGCAGGCCAGGTCGTTCCAGATGATGACCATGGCGATGCAGCGGGCCAGGCCGACGATGATCAGGCCGGTGCGGTACGCGGGCAGGTCAGGCAGGAAGATCCAGGCCAGGGCGAACATGAGGGCGGGGCCGAGCACCCAGTTCAGCACCAGGGAGCCGATGAGGAGTCTGCGGTCGCCGGTGACGGTGTCGAGCCGGTCGTAGCGCACCTTGGCCAGCACCGGGTACATCATGATCAGCAGACCGATGGCGATCGGCAGCGAAACACCGTCGATCTCGACCGCGCCGAGGGTGTCGCCGAGTCCGGGCACCATGCGTCCCACCAGGATTCCGGCCAGCATCGCCGCACCGATCCACAACGGAAGGAACCGGTCGAGGGTCGACAGCTTGCCGACGACGGGCGGCTGTTCAGCGGTGGTCGCCGTGCTCACGCGGGCACATCCGCGGTGCTCAGCGCGCTGGAAATGCGGGCGAACGCTTCGGGCACCACGCGGTAGTACACCCACGAAGCGCGCCGCTCACTGGTGAGCAGCCCCGCCTCGCGCAGCACCTTGAGGTGATGGGAGATGGTCGGCTGGCTCACCTCGACACCGTCGGAGATGTCGCACACGCACGCCTCACCACCGGCGCGGCTCGCGACCAGCGACAGCAGCCGAAGCCGCACCGGATCCGACAACGCCTTGAACACCGCGGCGAGCTCGGCCGCCTCGGTGTGGGTCAGGGGATCGCGAACGACCGGTTCCGCGCAGCACGCGGCATCGACCATCAGGTTCAGCTCCGACTTCGACATGCATCGATATTGACGTATGTCGAATCAATGCGCAAACGCTAGCGGTAGCCGCCGACCGGGGCACACCCGTCAGCCGCCGAAAACAATGTCGACGACGGACTCGTCGCCGTCGATTTCGATCAACCGGAGGGCGCGTGCCTCGTCCAGCGTCAGCGCGCCGGCGGCGAGGCCGAGCAGGCATCCGGGATCGGCGCGGACGCCTGCGTCGAGTGCGCGGCCGTCATGCCGGCCGACCTCGAAGCCCGATCGGGTACCGCGCAGCTGGAAGAACTCCGCCTCGATCTCCAGGCCGATCGTCACCGCACGGCGAAGCTCGACCCGCGCGTTGAGCAAGGCGGGGAGCGCGAGCGCGAGCCACCCGGGACGGAACGCGTCACCCTCGGCAGGACCACGGCTCATCAGTGGCGTCGACCAGCGGATCAAGCCTTCGATCGGTTCACGCAGTTCGGCACCCCACGGTGTGAGGGCGTACTCGACGACGCTGCCCTCGCCGGTCAGCCGCCGCTCGATCACACCCGACGCCTCGAGGTCGCGAAGCCGGTCCGCCAGCAGGTTCGTCGCGATACCGGGAAGGCCTTCCAGAAGGTCGCGGTAGCGGGCCGGGGCGAGGAGGAGTTCCCGGACTATGAGCAGATTCCACCGGTCGCCGACGACTTCGACGGCTCGGGCGAGCCCGCAGTACTGACCGTAGCTGCGCATCATCACCTACTGTCGCTTGATATTCTAAAGTGCGCGTGAGATCCTCAAGCATACTCTGATGCCGAGTTCTGAGGAGACCGCCGTGGCCGACACCACCAAGAGCGTGCGGCCCGGTTGGGTCGACGACGAACTGTTCCCGTTCGAGAGCCGATTCGTCGAGATCGACGGGCACACCGTGCATTACGTCGACGAGGGATCCGGCCCCACACTGCTGTTCCTGCACGGCAATCCGACCTGGTCGTTCCTCTGGCGCGACGTGATCCGTGCGCTGCGCGACGACTATCGATGCATCGCCCTGGACTACCCCGGGTTCGGGTTGTCGACGGCGAAACCCGGCTACGGCTACCTGCCGGAAGAACACGCCGACGTGGTCACCGCCTTCGTCGACCAGCTCGGCCTCGACGGTGTCATCCTGGTCGGGCAGGACTGGGGTGGCACGATCGGCCTGGCCGTCGTGCAGCGTCGGCCTGCCGTCTTCGATCGGCTGGTGCTCGCCAATACGTGGGCCTGGCCGGTCAACGGAGTCCTCCACTTCGAGGCTTTCGGCCGCCTCGCCGGCGGGCCCCTGAGCCGCTTCCTGATCCGCCGGTTCAATCTGCTGGTCAACACCTTCATTCCCACCGGCCACCGCAGGCGCAAGCCGACAGCGGCCGAAATGTCGCACTACAGCAAGGCATTGGATACGCCGGAGCGCCGTCAGGCCTGCGCCGTGCTGCCCGGCCGTGTCCTGGCCAGCCGGGCATTCTTCGCCGAAGTCGAGGCCGGACTCGCCGCCATCGCCCACCTGCCGACGCTGATCGTGTGGGGTGACGCCGACATCGCCTTCCGCGCTCAGGAGCGTGAGCGTCTCGAAGCGACATTCGTCGATCACAAGACCGTGATCGTCGAGGGCGCGGGAACTTACGTGGAGTCGGACGCGCCCGAGGAGTTCGTCGCCGCTTTCCGCGAATGGGCCGCGACGTAGCGAAAGCGTCGAGCCGACCGGTTGACGCCGATCCGGTCGGCCGACGGGTTTGTCGCTATTACGCCGCAGCTGCTCGAACCGCTCGACGGCCTGCCGCCGCGGTCACCCCGACCGTCGTGCCCGCACCGAGCGCGACGGCGAGCGCATAGGGCCATGGTGCGAACGCGGCGAGCGGATCACCGGTCTTCACTACCGCGAACGGGACGGTGGTGACGAACGCGCCGAACGCACCGGTGACAGCGCTGATGATGACGGCTGCGGCGGCCTCGCCGATGAGCATCCGTTGTGACTGGCTCGCCGTCGCGCCGATGAGGTGCATGGTGGCGAACTCCGGGTGGCGGCGGGCGATAGAGGCAATCAAGTTGTTGGACAAGGCGATTGCTATGAACGCGGCGATGAGGAATACCACCAGGTAGTTGATGGTGGCCATCAGTTCCCCGTCGCTGCCTCCAGCGCCGTAACCGCTCTCGATGCTCTGCATGGACAGGGTGCCCGCGGCGACCCCGATGAACAGGGTCAGGAAGGTGACCGCGGGACGTATCCGTTCCGGTGCGGTGGCGAGGTTGCGTGAGATGAGGTGCCCGGCGGGGCCCGACCGCAGGACCGGGGCCTTGGCGATCACGCGGTGCGCCGCACGAATCAGCTCCGGTGCGAGCAGGCCGGACCCGACTGCTGCGAGGACACACGCCGGACCGGTGAGCGCGGTGGTCAGGATGTCGTCCGCATCGACCGCGAGCACGGCCGTCGCCGATCCCAGACCGGCCGCGAGCGCCGCACCTGCCGCGATCCGGCGGATGCGCGTCGCACCACCGCGCATTCGTGCAGGAGTGGGATCTTCGATGGGGCTGCGGGCGGCGATGGTGCGGCTGCCGAGCCAGGCGGCGGCGACGGCCGCACCCAGCATCAGCACGGTCGCGATCGAGGGCAGCGCCGCGCCTGGTGAATAGCCGGTGGCATCGTCGACCAGGTCCGCGCTGCGGATTCCCGCGAGCAGGCCCGCGCCGAGCAGTTGTCCGCCGAGCAGGCCCGGCACGGCGGCGATACTCGCCACGATGGCGGTCTCACCGGCGACCATCCGGCGTATCTGCGACGGCGTGGCGCCGATGAGACGGATGCCCGCGATCTCGTTCGTCCTGCCGTGCAGAGCCACCGCGATCGTGGAGATCATGGCGAACAGGACGATCGCCAGTACCCAGCCACCGAGGATGAGCGGGAACTGCACGAGAAAATCGCGGTCACCCTCGGCGGCGGAAAGTCCGGTGCCCAACAGCCCTGCCATGGCGGTGACCAGCGCGGTTCCGGCGGCCGCGACGAGCCCGGTGGCGACGGCGGAGGTTCGGTGGTGCGCGAACGAGCGCGCGGCCAGGCGCATCATCGCGACCACGCGTTCGAGCCGCGTTCGGCGGATTCGACCAGCACGGCCATCCGATTCGCGACATCGCCTGCCGTCGGTCGCGCGAGGCGGTCGACGAGGGCGCCGTCGGCGAGGAACAAGACCTCGTCGGAGTACGACGCGGCAACCGGGTCGTGGGTGACCATGATGATGGTCTGCCCCTGGTCGGCCAGGCGGCGCAGCAGGGTGAGAACGTCACGGGCGCTACGGATGTCGAGTGCGCCGGTCGGCTCGTCGGCGAACACCACCTCCGGGTCGGTGATCAGCGCACGGGCGATCGCGACGCGCTGGCGTTGGCCCCCGGAGAGCTGGTCGGGCCGGTGATCGGCGCGCTCGCCGAGACCGACGTGGGCCAGGAGCGCGCGGGTGCGGTCGCGATCGGGGCGTCGTCCGTCCAGGCGCAGCGGAAGTTCCACATTGTCGATGGTCGACAGTGCGGGCAGCAGGTTGAACGACTGGAAGACGAAACCGATCCGGCGGCGACGCAGTTTCGCCAGCTCGGTCTGGTCGAGGGCGTCCAGCGCCTGGCCGCCGAAGGTGATGCGGCCCGAGGTGGGTGGCTGTAGTCCGGCCGCGCAGTGCAGGAGCGTGGTTTTGCCCGAGCCCGAGGGGCCCATGACGGCCGTGAACGAACCGGGCGCGAGGTCGAGGTCGACACCGCGCAGCGCGTGGACCGACCCGCTCTCACCCGGGTATTCGCGGCGCAGTCCGCGCAGTGACAGCACTGGCGGGGCCGAAGTTGTGGCGTGCATGGGATTCCTCCATGTGAACAGCTGTTCTAAACGACCGTTGTAAACGAACGTTTATATATACTATCGGGACATGAGCAATCGAGACAAGCTCCGGCAGGCGGCACGTGACTGTCTGCTCTCGCTGGGCTACGCGAACACGACCGTGCGCGAGCTGGTCAAGGCGTCGGGAGCCAACCAGGCGTCGATCAACTACCACTTCGGCTCCAAGGAGCGCCTGCTCACCGAGACGTTGCACGACCTCAACCGGGAATGGGGTGACGTACTTTTCGCGGCTCTCGACGGTGTGGATCCACCCGGTCCGGCGGGCAACGCGGCCAGATGGGAACGGATCATCGCGTCGATCGACGAGCACCGGGCGCTGTGGTACGTGAACTTCGAGTCGGTGTCGGCTTCCCGTCACGACGAGGAGATCAGGGCGATGATCGCCACCGGACAGCGCGCGGCCCGCCGCATCCTCGCCCGCGCCTTCGGCGGGCTCGACCTCGACGCCGCTGATGCCGAAGCCATCGATGCGATCGGGTCTCACTACTTCGCGCTGCTCGTGGGTGTGGCCAGTCAGTGGCTCGCCGACCCCGATCACGCTCCCACCGCAGAGCGCATTGTTGCGGTCGACACATTGCGAAACTCATAGTTCCGTAACGAGGGTGCGCTACACCTACTCCGAAACCGGCTGGGGTGCAGAGTTTTCCGATGAGTGCGAATTTCCTGGGAGCGGCACTCGACCGTGATGGACCTTCGTGTTTGTCGGGTGCATAGGCGGCACAGGGGCGCCCCGGACTGTGAGATCAGGGGCGCCGCAATTGCATTCAGTGTTCGGTTGGGTTTCCGGTCCGCGACCGCCGATGGTGTCGGCGGTCGCGGACCGCTCGATGCTCAGACCTCGAGCGCGCCCGCGATCTTGGCGGCCATCGCGGTCACCGCCGGGAGCGGAGCACCCTTGGCGGCGTGAGTAGCCGGCTCGATCGCGATCAGCACGGTGTCGCGGAAGTTGGCTGCCTCGCCGGGGTAAGCGGCGAGCGCGGCCACCGCCGCCGTGAGGCTGGGCAACACGGTGTCGGCGAGTTCGGCCACAGTCTTGCCCGGCAAGCGGATATCACGGGACTTCGCCGACAGGACATGACCGACAAGTCCTGTCGCGGAAGTGAGAGCGATGGTGCCGTGCGAAACAGCCTTGTGCGGAGCGCCCGCGGCAGCGATCAACGCGACGGCCCCGTACGCGGCGGTGCGCAGGGTGGCCTTGTCCTGGTCGGTCAGGGTGATGGTGGCGTTCATGGTGTGCTCCTCGTAATCCGTTGTGGTCCCTTTCCTTCGGAGTAGGACCGCTCTGTTCGATGAACACACTTTGTCCGGCCTCGCTGACACGGACCTGACGCTCAGCTGACGCCAGTGCTGACATGGGAGTGCACAGTCCGTAGGTTGATTGCGGTGATCGCTAAATGGATCATCTCCGGCTACTGCGCGTCATGATCGCTATTTCGATCAGAGATGGCGGCGTACGCAGTCGAGATGGGCTAGCTGTAGGCCGGGCGAGCATTATGGTGCTGCGCTGGAGCAAGGTGGTGGGCTGACGAACAGTGAACGGATCTCGGGCTTGTTGGAGATCATGTTGGACAAGGTACTCAGCTGCGGTCATAGGCCAATTCAGCGCGCACCAGTTCCAGGAGTCGACCAATCCAGTTGGCTCCATCCGAACCCTCCGTCCCCCAGTACGGGGCGTCCAATTCTTGATAGTAGATGGGGCTGTCACCGGTGGCGATGAGCTGCTCAGCCAGTTCGGGGTATCGAGCGAACTTCGCGCGAAGAAGCGCGGCCATGACGGCGGCCCGCCTCACCGACCATCCGGAGTGTCGCGTGCCTGACCCGGCAACCTTTTTGGCATCGAAGGGGCGCTCGGCCTGCCGAATCTGTTCAGCGATGTTCGGTTCTCGCGTGGACAGAGCCCAATATGCGTGCACGACTGTGGGATAGAGCTGGTCGGCGTAATTGATCGGCGCGGGAAACTCGTTGCGCAGCACCGAAAGCCCGGCGTCTTCCGGCCAACCTTGCGGGTACACGACATGGCTCAACGTGATCGGGCCGGATCGGCCACCTTCCGGCTCGTCCGTCACTCGCTGTTTCGCCCACCTTGCCCCGGACTGTTCGCGTTCCATGAAATAGGCGAACGCTGCCTCCCGCATCTTCGCGGTGACCATCTCGCCGCCGCCGATCATCGGCTCATCGACGGGGGTACAGATCACCCGTAGGGGCCGATCCTTATAGTCCATGTCGCCGAGTGCGTAACGCCGGTCCGACTCCGGGATCTTCAGGTACGCCTCGGCCAGCGCACGGCGGTCGGCCTCCTCGCGGCTGCTCACGTAATCCGCGATCAGCCGGCGGCAGCGACCGGTCGAATCAGGTCGATCGTTGAGCCGGTCGATCGCGTCGGCGACCTGAACAACGAAGTCGTCCGGGTTGATCCACATCTGCGGTTCGAGAAACTGCCAACCGGCGAGGTCGTGGGCCGAAGCACGGGCACCCGGCTCGATGGTGGTCGCGATCCACCCGCTCGCGAGTTTGTCGCGCAGCCCGTCGAGATCGACCATGCCCCAGCAGTCGATCGCGCCGTCGGCGTAAATCTTCAGGTCGGTGAGGTAATAGCTGCCACCGTTGCGGATGAAGATCGGCCGCCAAGTGCCCTCGATCCGCTGCCCGTCGACAACCCGATATGTCCGATTACCCCGACCCATGCGGCTCAGCGTAGGCCGTCCGCACCGGGCCCTCGGCCCACCGATGGACGCCCCCTCGCGTTGGGGCATGGGTTTCTGTGCAACTTGTCACACCATGTCTATATCCTCCCAAAGTGGGTAAGGCACACTGATTTCGGAGGACGCGATGGTCGACCAGCTCAACGTCGGCAACACCAAGGAGGGCATCGGCAGGACCGTCGACGGCCTCGGCAAGGTCGCGCGGACCGCGTCGACACAGTTCGTCGGGCAGGTCGGCAGCGTCAAGGAAGCTGCCAGGGGACGCGTCGAAAAGCTGACCGTCAAGAAGGCAGACCCCTACGAAATTGCTGTGGCCGAATACAACGACATCTTCACCTCCATGGCCGACAGGGGTCTGTCGCTACTGCGTCAGCGCGAACGTTCGACGGATCTGATCGAGCTGGTCGAGCAGTTGGTGAACAGCATTGCCAACACCCCGAAGTCGTTCGGCACCGACTTCGAGGAGATCGAAGTGCACCGGACGAGGTTCCTCGACGCGGAGGAGTTCGCGCAGAAGGAGCTGGAAGCGGCGCGGCTGTCGGCGGCAGGCGCCGGTGCGGGGTTCGCTGCGGGAACCGCGGTGGCGGGACTCGCGCCGTCCGTGGCGATCTGGGTTGCCACCACGTTCGGGACAGCGTCGACCGGCACCGCGATCTCGACGCTTTCCGGTGCGGCCGCCAGTCAGGCAGCGCTGGCGTGGCTCGGTGGCGGCGCACTGGCCGCCGGTGGGGGAGGCACGGCCGCGGGCACCACACTGCTCGCGCTCGCCGGTCCGATCGGCTGGACTATCGCGGGCGCTACCCTGCTCGCGTCGATCGCCCTGTTCGCGAAGAAGAAGTTCGAGAACAGAGAGGCGAAACAGGAAGCGCTGACCGCGATCAAGCGAAACACCGTCCTCGTCAAAGGCATGGATGCTCAGATCGACGACCTCCTCCAACGGACGATCTTGCTTCGTGAAGGGCTGGTGAAAGGCTACGGAGAATCGCTGGCGCACTTCCGC
The DNA here is from genome assembly GCF_051843015.1 of Nocardia sp. JW2. Lineage (NCBI taxonomy): Bacteria > Bacillati > Actinomycetota > Actinomycetes > Mycobacteriales > Nocardiaceae > Nocardia > Nocardia sp. JW2. Next base: position 400,003 of record NZ_JBPXLK010000003.1, on the reverse strand, counting down.
GCCGATTTCCGCGCGCTCTCGTCCGCCGAACGGATGGAACTCGCGGCCTTGGTGAACAACACGAAGTCGTGCGCGGCCATGCTGAGCCGACGCGTCGAACAGGACGCCGACAGTGAGTGAAACAGTCGAGCTCGTGACGAGTGTCCAGGAGCAGGCGGTCGCTTCCTGGGTGAGCTATCTCAATCAGCTCCGCATCGACAACTTTCTCGGAGCGCTGAGCCGGCAGGACGTACACCTTCGGGACGCGCTCACCAGCATCGATGAGGCCATCAGGAAAGTCGACCTCGAGGTGGTCGCCGCCAATCGGGGTGGCCTACACGGCATGCACGGCTTCATCGCCGAGGTCGCGGAGGTCGGCATCGGCAACGCGCGGCAGCAGATCATGGGCCAGGAGCCCATTTATCGGTGGGTGAACGACAACGGACCCGTTGACCTGATGCGCGGCACCGTGGAGATTCAGCAGAAATTCGTCGCGGCAGGCGGTCGCTTCGCACTGGGTGCGATCGCCGAACACCTTCAGAAGTATCCCGACTACGTGCGCAACGGCGGGAAATATCAAATCCCCCGCGACTTCTTCGAGGTGGTCCAGCGGCTGCATTCGTTGTCGCCCGAGGAGGCGAGCCGAGAGCTGTCACGCAGTGGCGACGGACCGTCGTTCAGAGACTGGCAGCGGGTTCAATCGTTCTTCCAGGGCAGATCGGTCGGCCTCGATTCGCTCGAACCCTCGACGCTCGAATACGGCGACGTACAGCGCGATGCCTACACCTCGACGATGGCGGCAGAGAAGGAATCGCTTCTCGCCACAGATCAGTCCGCGCGCGACGTTGCCTACCAGCAGAGCCTGCCCAACATGCGAGAAGGCGCGACGGCGGGCCTGACTGCCGCCACGCTCGCGGGCGGGACCGCCTTCGTGCTGGCCGTGGTCGCCAGACGCCGGGAAGGTAAGCGGCTCAATGATTTCAGTGGGCAGGACTGGGCCGATATCGCAGGCGAAGCCGGCGGGGGCTTCGGCAAGGGCGGTGTCCGAGGACTGAGTATCTACGCGCTCACGAATTTCACCGCTACCTCCGCCGCTGTCGCGAGTTCGATCGTCACCGCTTCCTTCGGTATCGCAGAGCAAGCGAACAAGCTGCGCCGGAACGAGATCGACGAACTGGAGTTCATCGAGAACGCCGAGTTGGTGGCGTTGGAGGCCGCTGTGCGCGCGCTGTCGTCGTTCGTCGGCCAGGCGACCATCCCGATTCCTGTTCTCGGTGCTGTCATCGGCACCACGGTCGGCACCGTGATGTACAAGGCTGTGGCGTCGTCGCTGTCGAAGCGTGAGGCGGCGCTGGTCGAGCGCTACCTCGACGAGCAGCGCGTCCTCGACGAGCAGCTCGCCGCCGAGTACCGGGAGGTACTGGCGAAGCTGGACCAGGGCATGTCGGACTATCTCGGGTTGCTCGAACGAGCCTTCTCGCCCGACATCCAGGTTGCGCTGACCGGATCGATCCAGCTGGCGATAGAACTCGGCGTGGCAGCGGACGAGATCCTGGATTCCGATGAGAAGGCTCTCGCCTACTTCCTCGACTGATGTGGAGGGCGGCGGATCGATCGATCAGTGGTACTCACCAGAGAGATACCCCCATACAGAACAGTCCCCGGTAGTCTCCATCGAACCGTGGGTTATCAGTCGTCGCTGACAGCTCCGGAATTCGACTGGCTTGCCGGGGGCTTAGCCGGATCCTGAAAAACAACTCACCGCTGTCGACGGACGTCTCTGTCTGCAGCGTAGCCATTTTCCGGTGCTCCGGTATGTCTCCAGTCTGCTCCGATTTCCCCTGCTGTCAATACTTGTTGCCCGACTATTTCGTCGAAATTTCGAGGTCGGGTGGGGTGTTGGTGTGCGGCATTGTGCGGACGGCCGTCGCGGAGGACAGTGGGTATGTCCGGTGGTGTCCACCGGGGGCGCCACTCTTCGGAGAAGCAGGAGGTTGCCTGTGTACGCACGTTCGAGCACTATCGCGGCTCAGCCGTCGTCGATCGACAGCGGGATCGCGTACCTGCGTAACAAGGTGATGCCGCAGTTGCCCGAGTTCGACGGATGGGTCGGCCTGTCGCTGATGGTGAACAGGGCGACGGGACGTTGCATCGCCACGACCGCGTGGGATTCGGCGGATGCGCTGCGGTCGAGCCAGTCGCGTGCCCAGCCGTTGCGTGACGGTCTGGCGCAGGCGATGAGTGGGCGACTCGAGAAGATCGACGAATGGGATGTTGCCGTCATGCACCGCGAACATCTGGCAGGCCCGCGCGCATGCACCCGATGCACCTGGTTGCAGATGGATCCGGCCGAAATGGACCTGCTGATCGACACCTTCAAGACCAGACTGCTGCCCGCGTTCGAGGAGCTCGAGGGGTTCCGCAGCGCCAGCTTGTTCGTCGACCGGGAGACCGGGCGTGCGGTCGGCTCCACGGTGTGGTCGAGTGTCGAGGAGTTGGACAGCAGTCGCGCACATACGGACCGGATGAGGGATGCGGCCTCGCGCAGTCTGAGTGCCGAGGTCCTCGATGTAGCGGAGTTCCGGCTCGGCTTCGCGCATCTGCGCGTACCCGAATTGGTTTGATCGGCTGGGTGAGCCGGCCGGGAGAGTGCTTCCGGCCGGGTTCGCCCTGCCCGGCAGACACCGCGTCGACTTGGCCCGCGCGGTGATGGTGTCGGTTTCGTCCAAGACGGGTGTTGGTGCCTCGACCTAGGGTGAGTGCAGTCCGACGCACGATCTTCAGGAGGAATCGCATGGCACGCGAGCTGGTTTACACGGGATTCATGTCGCTCGACGGGGTGGTCGATTCGCCCGGTGGCACCGTTGAGGGGCATCGCAGTGGCGGTTGGGTGATGCAGACGGAGTTCGTGCCGGAGGCGTATTCGCTGAAGGGGGAGGAGCTCGCGGAGACCTCGGCGCTGATGTTCGGGCGTCGCAGTTATGAGGCGTTCGCGCCGATCTGGCGGGATTCCGAAGACCACGCCGCGTACAAGGACCTGCCCAAGTATGTGGTGTCCTCGACACTGTCCGAGGACGACCTGATCGACGGCTGGGGTGAGATCACGATCCTGCGTACCCTCGCGGACGTGGAGAAGCTGAAGCAGTCCGACGGTGGGGCCGTCTTCGTCCACGGCAGTGCCGAACTGGCACGGAGTCTCGGCGACGCCGACCTGATCGACCGCTACAACCTGTTGGTCTTCCCGGTCCTACTCGGCGCGGGCAAGAACCTCTTCAGTCACTCGGACCGGCCGAAACAGCAACTGCGGCTGCGTGATTCGGACACCTACCGCAACGGTGTGGCCAAACTCGTCTATGACGTGGTGCGCTGACCGAGCGCGAGCGCCCCGCCCGCACCTTCGCGTAGTTGCCGCGCTGTGCGCCCGACATAGCGTCGCAGCGCGCGGGCGAGGTGGGGTTCGTCGTAGTAGTCGAGCTTGGCCACGACATCGGCCGCGGTCTCACCCGCACTCAGCAGCAGCGCCGCGGTGCGGACGCGTTCGATCTGGCGGACCGCCCCCTGCGTGAGGCCGGTCGAGGTGCGGAACCGGCGTTCGAGAGTCCGCTCACCGACCGCGGGCCGTGCACCACGCAGTGCCTCGACGACCAGCGGGTCGCGACCGACCACCTCCGCCGCGATCAGTCGTTCGACGAGCGCCTCCGCGTCGTCCGGATGTGGTGTCTCCCAGCGCGTTCCGTCGAGCCAGAAGCCGCGCTCGGTGCTGTCCGGCAGTATGATTCCGCCGTCTACCAGCGACGATGTCGCGACGGTACGCAACGAGGTGCCGACAGCGAACTGGACGCCGAGGAAACTGGCCCCCTCGGGTACCGGCGCCGTCCCCGCCCGGCTCTCCGGCCCTGTCACCGCGGCTCCGCGCACACCGTCCTGGTCCCAGAAGACCAATCCCCACGTCTCGGTCGCCACGGAGGTCATCTCCGCCACGTGCTCGCTGCGGCAGGTCCACACCGTGGAAATCCACGGGGAATCGGACCCGCGCCCCTCGAACACCAAACCCACACGTCGATGCTAAACGGCCGTGCGACGATCTGGTCCTCGTCCCCGGAGCTGACCGCCGCCGTTGTCGGGAAAAGTACCGTCTTGGGCATGCACGATCTGACCTACGCACCCGCAGGCGCGACCTGCCCCGCCGAGCGCATGTGGGCCGAAGGTCCCGACGGGTTCCGGCGGTTCGAGACCTGCGTGGCGATCGGGGACGGTGAGCAGGTGTGGGAAGCGGCGAGGCAGGCGGTGTTGTGCTGGGGTGTGAAGCGGCGCAGCGGGTTTCGGGTCGTACCGGACGGCACCGTCGCTGTCGGCGCGGAGTATCGGGTGAGCGTGGGGTGGGGGCCGCTGTCGGTCCATGAACCCGTACGGGTGGTGGCGGTGGTCGATACCGAGGACAGGTGTGGGTTCGCTTATGGCACCCTGCCGGGGCATCCGGTGTGTGGTGAGGAGGCGTTCGTGGTGCATCGACGACCTGACGCGACCGTGGAATTCACACTGAGGTCGCTCACCCGACCCGCGCCGACCGGATTCTGGCGGACGATCTTTCCGATCCTGCTCGTCGCCCAGCACCACTATCGCCGCCGCTATTTGCGTGCACTGCTGCGCTGACCTAACTCGTTCTTTACCGAGCTGGCGGACAGCGCTTTTACTCGGCGCGAACTCGGTTCGAACCTTCTTGGCCGCCGAGAATCATCGATGACTTTCGGACGGCCATCTCTATGGGCTCGTTCATCCCGGTGAGGTCACCGCGCGGCCGACCGTGAGCTGGGCACTCATGCTGAATTCCGAACGCAGCGTGCGTGTCTCAAGTCTGTGCGCGAAAGGTGATTCGCATATCGATCGCGAATCCGAACTGCAGAATGGATTGGTCAACAGACGTAACTGTGAAATAGATCACAAAGATTGATTTAATGCCTTTCGGCTATTACTAATAGCCCGGTCGACATTCGATTGGTCCGGCTTTGGGGGGCAAAAGGTCGAGAGGGAGTAGTCAATGTTCATGCGCTCAACCCGCAACATTCTCCTCGGTGCACTGCCTGTGGCTATGGCGGTCGCCTTCGCCGGTAGCGGCGTTGCGTCGGCGGATGCCTTCGCTGACCAGCAGGCTCAGCCGGCCACCGTGGTGGCCGTCCAGGGGGACAGCTATGCGACCCCGATCGCCGAGTTTTCGTTCGGATCCGCCGCCCCGGCGGGCGCAGTGATTTCGCAGGATGCCGAGCCTTCGATTCCGCAGGCCGCCGAGCTTTCGAACGAAGACTTGGTTTCGGAAGTGGCCGCTCCCGTCATTTCGGAGGCAACTGCTCCCGTGGTTTCGGACGTGATCGACACCCAGTTGCATGAGGTCGCGACCAATCCGAAGGCCGAGAACTCCGACCCGGTGGTCAACGGTGCCCTCGCTGGTTCCGGTCTCGGTGCGCTGGCCACGCTGGTCAACTGCATCCCGTCCGCGATCATATTGGGCGTGGGCTACCCGATCTGCCTCCTCCTCGGTGTACTTCCCCACGCGGCCGTCGGTGCCATCATCGGTGGCGTTGTGGGCCATGTGAATCCGGAGGTCGTTCCGCAGGTTCTGCCCTGAGAAGGTAAGTCGGCACGCAACTGCCCTGATTCGGGACTCCCGGCGCCGCTGCGATGAAAAGCGCAGTGGCACCGGGGGTTTTGCTACGGGGATACTGATGTGTCGACCTTGCGAGCGCCACTGCGCCGGGAGGCACTCTTTCCGGCTGGGCCGCGGACAACGGGCATGCCGAGACGGTGAGGCTCCGAGCGTGCGAGCTGTTCCCCCAAGCGCTTAGGGTCCATTGCATGACACGGGTGGGGCGATCGCGTTCTGGTGCGGTGAAGTTGTTGCTCGGTGTGGCGGCGATCGCGTTCTTGGTCGGCGGTGCGGCGACCTTGGTCGGGCTCGGGGGAATGACCTCGGATCCCGACGCGGTTCCGACCTGCGACGGGAAGATCATGTCCGTCGGTGATCGGTGCGAGATCACTCGCCGTGGTTCCACGGTCGACTCCTATACCTATCAGGAGAAGATCGAGCGGCAACAAGCGAACAAAGACAGTGCCGGTACCACGCTGACCATCGGGCTGACGGTGATCGGGGCGAGTCTGCTCACGGGGGTGCTCGTCGAAATCAGGTTCCGGCGCTCTGGTCCTCGCCGAACATCTTTCGCGCCGGCCGGATCGGCGACGCCGTCGCCCGAGGTCCCCTCGCAACGCACCGAGGCTGCCGCACCAACGCGAGCAGGGACGGTGCACGTAACGCGGGCGGTGGTGATCACCGGTGTCGCCGCGGGGCTGTGTGTAGCCACCGCGGTAGTCGTGGGCGTGGTCGTGGTCCTCGCCGACCGGCCTGACTCGTCCGAGCCGTCGCCGTCGCAGGCGGCGGCCGCGTCCTCCTCGGCGGCTTACTCTCGTCATATCGAGGCATTGATGGCTGGGATGCCCGCAACCCTGCGTGCGGGGATCGAACACTGCGAACCGAGCCCGGTCAGACAACGTCACGTTCTCCGCGCAGGCACCTGCCATTTGACGAAGAACAGCCCACTGGTCGCGGGATTGGCCGCCCACGATGGGTTGGCGGGCATCTTCCAGGTCGCGAACGTGAACGCCACTTCCTACTACAAGACGATGCGCTACCAGGGCATCGCCTTCCGCGATGACGCAACCGGTTTCGCGGTCTTCAACCAGGATCAGACCCCCTCCGAGCCGCCCGGTCTCGGAAACCTCATGGAGTACCTCGACCGCCGCACCGGCCTGTGGTTGAACGTGAGCCACTTGGTCACCGTTCAGGACGCCGAGACGTTTCTCGCACGCGCCGGGTTCTAGACACCCGCGGAGCCCAGCCGTCCGCTCAGCCGCGACCTGACCCGAAGGCCAGGAATGTGTGCGCGAGAGGGGACTTGAACCCCTACGTCCGTGGACACCAGAACCTAAATCTGGCGCGTCTGCCAATTTCGCCACTCGCGCTGGATGTGTACGACCGTCCAAACTCTACCGGGCGAATCGGGCTCTCCCAAGCGTTGGGGCGGCGTGGCGTACTGGTGGGTAACACGACCTGGGGTTATAACGATTCGATAAAGGTCAATATGAGGGGCACTCATGTTTTGCAAACGGACAGTGGGGCCTCACCTGCGCGTTCAAACATGAGGCGGGGTCATGTTTCAGAATAAAGTGGTACGGGCGTGCGGAAATACTGGGTGGTAGCTGCCGTGGGGGCGGCAAACGTGAGGCTTTCCTCATGATTTTGTGCGATCGTGGCTTCTAACAGGCCCGAGGGGCTGCCGGATACGTGTGCGTGCCGTCGGTGGGCGGAGCGCCAGGAGAAGGAAGTCGAGCGACTTGACGATCAACGAGAGCACCGAGATGGGCACGGGGTCGACCGCGAAAGCCGAAGGTCGTGGCCGGGCAACGGGTGTCCGGGTGTCGCTGCTCGAGCAGTTGCGCGGTGGCGCGGGGTACGCGTTGGCCTTCGGTGGGCAGGGCGCGCAGTGGTTGCGTGAGCTCGAGGAGATCGGGCGCGACAGCGCGCTGGAATCGGAGCTGACGGCGCTGGTGGGCGAGGCCGCGGCGCTGGTCGAGCCGGTTGCCACCCAGTTGCTGATGGTTCGTCCCGGTGGGTTCGACCCCATGGGCTGGGTACTCGAGAGCGAACTCGACGAGCCGGAGGAGCCGTCCTCGGCGCCGGCCGACGCGGTACTGCGGTCGGCGGCCGTTTCGATGCCGGGCGTGCTGCTCACCCAGCTCGCGGCGATTCGCGCACTGCGGTTGCAGGGGCTCGACCCGGCCGAGCACGCGCCGGTCGCCGTCATCGGGCACTCCCAAGGGCTGTTCGCCGCCGAGGCCGTGCGGGCCGGTGGCGCCCGCGACGCGGAGCTGCTGGCGATTGCCCAGCTCGTCGGTGCGGCCGCCGGTCTGATCGCGCGCAGGCGCGGGCTGATGCCGGTAGGGGAGCGCTCGCCGATGGTCGCGGTGTCGAATGTCGATCCGGAGCAGTTGCGCGCGATCGTCGCCGAGGTGAGCGAAGGGGTCGACCCGGCGCAGGCCGCGGTGGTGTCGATCCGCAACGGCCGCAGGCGGGTCGTGCTGTCGGGTGCGCCCGCGCAGATCGACCGGGTGCGGGCGCGCTGCGCGCAACTGCACGAGGAACAGAACCGTGAGCGCGAGGCGAAGATCCGTGGTGGCGCGGTGTTCTCGCCCGTCTTCGAAGACGTGACCGTCGATGTCGCCTTCCATCATCCGGCACTGGCCGAGACCGTCGACGTGGTCGCGGGCTGGGCCCGTCAGTGCGAGCTCGACGTAGACCTCGCCGCCTCCCTCGCCCAGCAGATCCTGGTCGACCCGATCGACTGGGTCGCCATCGTCGACTCCGCCGTCGAGGCGGGCACCCAGTGGATCCTCGACCTCGGCCCCGGCGACCTGCTCTCGCGCCTGACCGGTGGTTCGCTCAAGGGCACCGGTGTCGGTGTCGTCGCGGCGGCCACGCGCGCGGGTCAGCGCAGCCTGCTCACCCCGGGCGCGGCACCCGAACCGTCGGTGCCGTGGTCGGCGTTCGCGCCCAAGCCGGTGCGCCTGCCCAACGGCCGCATCGTCGTGGAGACCGCGTTCACCCGCCTCACCGGCCGTTCGCCGATCCTGCTCGCCGGCATGACGCCGACCACGGTCGACGCGAAAATCGTCGCGGCGGCGGCCAATGCGGGGCACTGGGCGGAGCTGGCCGGTGGTGGACAGGTCACCGAACAGATCTTCGCCGACCGGATGACCGAGCTGCGTCAGCTGCTGCAGCCGGGCCGCGCGGTGCAGTTCAACTCGCTGTTCCTCGACCCGTACCTGTGGAAGCTGCAGCTCGGTGGCAAGCGGCTGGTGCAGAAGGCGCGTGCGGCCGGTGCACCGCTGGACGGCGTGATCGTCACCGCGGGTATCCCCGAACTCGACGAAGCCGTCGCGCTCATCGCCGAGCTCACCGAGGTCGGTATCAGCCACGTGGCCTTCAAGCCGGGCACCGTCGCGCAGATCCGGGCCGTGCTGCGGATCGCCGACGAGGTGCCGGACTACCCGGTGATCATGCACATCGAAGGTGGGAAGGCGGGCGGGCACCACTCCTGGGAAGACCTGGACGACCTGCTGCTGGCCACCTACGCCGAGCTGCGCGCCCGCGCCAACGTTGTCGTCTGCGTCGGCGGCGGCATCGGCACCCCCGAGCGCGCCACCGACTACCTCACGGGCACCTGGGCCACCAACCACGGCTACCCGGTGATGCCGCTCGACGGCGTGCTGGTCGGCACCGCGGCGATGGCCACCCTCGAGGCGACCACCGCACCCGAGGTGAAGCAGCTCCTCGTCGACACCCCCGGCACCCCCGACTGGGTGGGTGCGGGCACCGCGAGCGGCGGCATGGCCTCGGGCCGCAGCCAGCTCGGCGCCGACATCCACGAGATCGACAACGCCGCCTCGCGCACCGGCCGCCTGCTCGACGAGGTCGCCGGTGACGCCGACGCCGTGGCCGCGCGCCGCGACGAGATCATCGCCGCGCTCGATGCCACCGCCAAGCCGTACTTCGGTGACGTGGCGACCATGACCTACCAGCAGTGGCTGGAACGCTATGTCTCCCTGGCCGTTTCCAGCGATGTCCCGATCTCCTTCGATTGCGGCAGCGATATCGGTGACGCCATTCGCGACGCCACCCGCTCGGACTGGCTCGACATCAGCTGGCGCGACCGGTTCGCGGAGATGATGCGCCGCACCGAGGCCCGGCTGCACCCGGCCGACCGCGGCGAGATCGAGACCCTCTTCGCTGACGACGCCGACTTCGAACACCCCGTGCAGGCACTGTGCGCGCTGAAGAAGCAGTACCCGGCCGTTGCCGAGACCGTGCTGCACCCAGCCGACGTGCCGTTCTTCGTGTCGCTGTGCAAGACGCCGGGCAAGCCGGTGAACTTCGTGCCCGTCATCGACGCCGATGTGCGCCGCTGGTGGCGCTCGGATTCGCTGTGGCAGGCCCATGATCCGCGCTACTCGGCCGACCAGGTGTGCGTGATCCCCGGCACCGTCGCCGTCGCGGGCATCACCCGGGTCGACGAGCCGGTGGGCGAACTGCTCGACCGCTTCGAGCAGGACGCCGCGTTCAGCCTGGTCCGTTCGGGTGTCACCCCGGCGCCGGTCGACGCGCGTCGCGTGGCCGGTGTGGTCGCGGGGCCGATCGACACGGTGCTGGCGGCCCCCGATGTGCAGTGGGCCGGGCGCACCACCGTCAACCCGGTGCATCGCCTCGGCGCGGTGTCGGAGTGGGTGGTCGAGCAGGGCAGCGCGGTGCACACCGGTACCGGTGCCACCCTGACCGAAACGACCGGCCCGGAAGCCGAATTCAGCTACGTCGAGCTGGTTGTTCCGTTGCTCGGCAAGGACGCGGTGCGCATCCGGATCACCGTTCCGACGAGCGTGTACTCCGGTGGTGCGCCGGTCATCACCGAAGCCGATGCCGAAGCCGCCATGTCCGCACTGCTCGGCGTGGCCGCCGGTGCGTCGCTGCCCGAGGTGAAATCCGGGGTGGCGCACCTGAACCTGGCCTGGCGGCCGGATCTCATCGCCGACCACGCGGGCGTCACCGGATCGGGACTGCCCGAGACGCTCAGCACCCTCGGCCGGACCGCACCCGACGTGCTCGTCGGCGCCTGCTGGCCCGCCGTCTTCGCGGTGCTCGGCGCGGCCCGCACGCCCGCCGGTGGTTCGGTGATCGAGGGCATGCTGGATCTGGTCCACCTGGACCACCAGATCGAACTGCTCGCCGAACTTCCCTCGGAGACAGCGATTCTCGTCGTCCGCGCCGACGGCGGCGAGGTGGTCGACACCGATATGGGCCGCGTGGTCGAGGTGGCCGTGAGCATCGGCGTCATCCTCGATCAGGGCCTCGACGCGACTCCGCTGGCCCGATTGGTCGAACGGTTCGCCATCCGTGGCCGCAACGGCGCCGGTGAGCTCACCGACCCGCCGCGGGCCGCCGGGTCCGTGTCCGGCGCGGCCACCGACACCCCGCGTCGCCGCCGTCGCGATGTGAGCATGGCCGCGCCGCGCGCCATGCACGCCTTCGCCGCCGTCTCGGGCGACCACAACCCGATCCACACCAGTGAGGCCGCCGCCAAGCTGGCCGGCCTGGGCAGCCCGATCGTGCACGGTATGTGGCTCTCGGCCGCCGCCCAGCACGCCGTGGTGGCGGTGGATCCCGAAAGCTCCGTTCCCGCACGCACTCTCACGGCATGGACCACCCGGTTCCTCGGCATGGTGCGCCCCGGCGCGACCGTGGACGTGCGGGTGGAGCGGATCGCGGTGGACGCGGGCGCCGAGATCGTCGAGGTCTCCTGCCGCGTCGAGGGTGACCTGGTCATGACCGCGACCGGGCGCACCGCCGCCCCGAAGACCGTGTACGCCTTCCCCGGGCAGGGCATCCAGCGCAAGGGGATGGGCCTGGACGCACTGACCCGCTCGAAGGCGGCCAAGCAGGTGTGGGAGCGTGCCGACGCGCACACCCGCGAAGCACTCGGTTTCTCGATCCTGGCGGTGGTGCGCGACAACCCCACCTACCTCAAGGCGCGCGGTGTCGAACACCGCCACCCCGACGGCGTGCTGCACCTGACCCAGTTCACCCAGGTCGCCATGGCGACCCTCGGTGTGGCCCAGGTCGCCGAACTGCGCGAGGCCGGTGCCTTCGTCGAAGGCGCCATGCTGGCCGGGCACTCGGTCGGTGAGTACAACGCGCTGGCCGCCGTCGCCGGTGTGCTGCCGCTGGAAGCCGTGCTCGAGGTGGTGTTCCAGCGTGGTTCGGCCATGCACGAGCTGGTCCCGCGTGACGCGCAGGGCCGCAGCGACTACCGGATGGCCGCCATCCGCCCGTCGCAGATCGGCCTGCCCGACGACGAGGTCATCGACTTCGTCACCGGCATCGGCGAAGCGACCGGCGAGTTCCTCGAGGTCGTGAACCTGAACCTGCGCGGCTCGCAGTACGCCATCGCGGGCACCGTCGCCGGGCTCGAGGCCCTGGAGACCGAGATCGACCGTCGCCGCGCCGAGTTCGGTGGGAAGCGGGCGTTCATCCTGGTCCCCGGTATCGACGTGCCGTTCCACTCCTCGGTGCTGCGCGACGGCGTGCCGGAGTTCCGGCACAAGCTCGAACAGCTGCTGCCCACCGAGGTGCACCCGGAGGTGCTGGTCGGGCGCTACATCCCGAACCTCGTGCCGCGGCCGTTCTCGCTGGACCGTGAATTCCTCACCGAGATCGCCGAACTCGTCCCGTCGGAGCCGCTGCAAGCGGTGCTCGCCGACTTCGACAGCTGGGCCGAGCGTGATGCCGAACTGTGCCGCGTGGTGCTGATCGAGCTGCTGGCCTGGCAGTTCGCCAGCCCGGTCCGCTGGATCGAGACCCAGGACCTGCTGTTCACCGACACCGCCCACGGTGGTCTCGGCGTGGAGCGTTTCGTCGAGATCGGTCTCGGTGCCACTCCGACCGTGGCGAACCTGGCGAGCCAGACGCTGAAGCTGCCCGCGTTCGGTGGGGCGACCGTCGAGGTGGTCAATGTCGAGCGCGATGCCGCGGTCGTCTACTCCACCGACACCGATCCCGCGCCGGTCGAGGACGACATCGAGGAGATCCCGGCCGCCGAAACCCCCGCTGCCGCAGCCGCTCCCGTGGCCGCCGCACCGGTGGCGACCGGCGGACCGCGCCCCGACGACATCGCCTTCACCGCCGCCGACGCCACCCGCGTGCTCATCGCGCTGTGGACCAAGCTGCGCCTGGATCAGATCGGTCCGGTCGACACCATCGAGGGCCTCTGCGACGGTGTGTCCTCGCGCCGCAACCAGCTGCTGGTCGACCTCGGCGCGGAGCTCTCGCTCGGTGCCATCGACGGTGCCGCCGACGCCGACATGGGCGCGCTCGCGGCCACCGTCGAACGCCTGGCCCGCACCTACAAGCCGTTCGGCACCGTGCTCACCGACGCCATCGGTGACCACCTGCGCAAGGTCTTCGGGCCGTCGGGCAAGCGGCCCGCCGCCATCGCGGACCGGGTCAAGAAGGTCTGGGAACTGGGTGACGGCTGGGCCAGCCACGTCACCGCCGAGGTCTCGCTCGGCACCCGCGAGGGTGCCAGCGTGCGCGGCGGGGACCTCGGCGGACTCGTCGGTGGCGCTCTCACCGACGCCGCCTCCGTCGATGCCGCCATCGACGCGGCGGTGCAGGCCGTCGCCGCCCGGCGTGGGGTCGCGGTCTCGCTGCCCTCGGCCGGTGGCGCGTCCGGCGGTACCGTCGACGCGGCCGCGCTCGGTGAGTTCACCGAGCAGATCACCGGTCGCGACGGCGTGCTCGCCACGGCGGCCCGGGTGGTGCTCGAGCAGCTCGGCCTCAGCGAGCAGGTGAGCGCGCCCGAAGCCACCCCCGACACCCTCGTGGACCTCGTGTCGGCCGAACTGGGTTCGGACTGGCCGCGTCTGGTGGCTCCCGCGTTCGACGCCCGCAAGGCCGTCCTCATCGACGACCGCTGGGCCACCGCCCGCGAGGACCTCGCCAAGATGTGGCTCGGCAACGACGCCGAGACCGCCCAACTGTCGATCGACGGTTACTACGGTGCCGGGGAAGCGGTTGCCGCACAGGCGAACTGGTGGCGTCAGCGGGCCATGCACGAGGCCCGTTCGGTGCTGGCCGGGGTGTACGCGCAGATCGCGCAGGTCGCCCTCGACACCAGCGAACCGGGGCTGTGGTCCGACGATGTCGCCGTGATCACCGGTGCCAGCAAGGGTTCCATCGCCGCCGCCGTCACCGGCAAGCTGCTCGCCGGCGGTGCGACCGTGGTGGTGACCACCTCGAGCCTGAACGACGAACGGCTGCGGTTCTACCGTTCGCTGTACCGCGACAACGCCCGCCACGGCGCGGCGCTGTGGGTGGTGCCCGCGAACATGGCCTCCTACCAGGACCTGGACGCGCTCATCGAGTGGGTCGGATCCGAGCAGGTCGACAACGCCGGTGGCGCCAAGATCAAGGTCAAGGACGCCATGACCCCGACGCTGCTGCTGCCGTTCGCGGCGCCGCGCGTCGCGGGCGATCTCGCCGACGCCGGTGCGCGCGCCGAGATGGAGATGCGGGTGCTGCTGTGGTCGGTGGAGCGGCTGATCGGCGGCCTGTCCGCCCTCGGCGCCGACCACGACGTCGACGCGAAACTGCATGTGGTGCTTCCGGGTTCGCCCAACCGTGGCCTCTTCGGTGGTGACGGTGCCTACGGCGAGTCCAAGGCCGCGCTCGACGCGGTGGTCGCCAAGTGGCGGGCCGAGAAGTCGTGGGCAGCACGGGTGACTCTGGTGCACGCGCTGATCGGCTGGGTGCGGGGCACCGGGCTGATGGGGCACAACGACCCGATGGTCGAGGCCGTCGAGGCGGCGGGCGTGCACACCTGGTCGACCGCCGAGATGGCCGACGAACTGCTGAAGTGGTGCACCTCGCGTGCCCGTCAGGTGACGGTCACCGGCCCGCAGCAGATCGACCTCACCGGCGGCCTGGCCCGCGCCAAGCTCGACCTGCCCGCGCTGGCCAAGCAGGCACAGGAAGCGGCCGCAGCGGCCGAGGAGGAAGCGGCCACCGCCGCGACCATCGCCGCGCTGCCCGCACCGCCGACCATGAGCTCGGCGCTGCCGGTGCCCGAATGGGGCGAGGTGACCGCCGATCTCAGCGAGATGGTCGTCATCGTCGGCGCGGGCGAGCTCGGCCCGTACGGCTCCGCGCGCACTCGTTTCGAGATGGAGGTCGAGGACGAGCTGTCGGCCGCCGGCGTGCTCGAGCTGGCCTGGACCACCGGCCTGATCCGCTGGGAGAACGAGCCCAAGCCGGGCTGGTACGACACCGAATCCGGTGATTTCGTGCCCGAGGAAGAGGTGGCCGAGCGCTACCACGACACCGTCGTCGAACGCTGCGGTGTGCGCCGCTACGAAGACGACGGCGCCATGCTCGACAATGCCGCGCCGCTGCTCACCTCGGTGTTCCTCGACCAGGACCTGTCGTTCACGGTGGCGAGCGAGGCCGAGGCCCGCGCGTTCCACACCGCCGATCCCGAGCACACGGTGATCACGCCGGTCGCCGATTCCGGCGACTGGACCGTGACTCGCAAGGCGGGCACCGAGATCCGGGTGCCGCGCAAGGCGAAGCTGTCGCGCGTGGTCGGCGGTCAGATCCCCACCGGCTGGGACCCGACCATCTGGGGCATCTCCGCCGACATGGCGGCCTCGATCGACCGGGTGGCGCTGTGGAACATCGTCTGCACCGTCGACGCGTTCGTCTCGGCGGGCTTCAGCCCCGACGAGCTGATGAGCTGGGTGCACCCGAGCCTGGTGGCCAACACCCAGGGCACCGGCATGGGCGGCATGTCCTCGATGCGCTCGCTCTACGTCGACAACCTGCTCGGCGAGCCGCGCCCGAACGACATCCTGCAGGAGGCGCTGCCCAACGTCGCACTGGCACACGTGGTGCAGTCCTACGTCGGCAGCTACGGCGCCATGGTGCACCCGGTCGCGGCGTGCGCCACGGCGGCGGTGTCGGTGGAGGAAGGCGTCGACAAGATCCGGCTCGGCAAGGCCGAGGTCGTGGTCGCCGGTGGTTACGACGATCTCGGTATCGAGGGCATCGTCGGCTTCGGTGACATGTCGGCCACCGCCGACTCGGCGGCCATGCGCGCCAAGGGCATCAGCGACCGGTACTTCTCCCGCGCCAACGACCGCCGTCGCGGCGGCTTCGTGGAATCCCAGGGTGGCGGCACCGTGCTGCTGGCCCGCGGTGACGTGGCCGTGGAGATGGGTCTGCCGGTGCTGGGCGTACTCGCCTTCGCGCAGTCCTTCGCCGACGGTGTGCACACCTCCATCCCGGCACCGGGTCTCGGTGCGCTGGGTGCGGGGCGTGGCGGCAGCGGCTCGCGGCTGGCCGCCGAGTTGCGCAAGCTCGGTGTCACCCCGGACGACATCGCGGTGATCTCCAAGCACGACACCTCCACCGCGGCCAACGATCCCAACGAGTCCGAGCTGCACGAGCGGCTCGCGGGCGCACTGGGCCGCAGCGAGGGCGCACCGCTGTTCGTGGTGTCGCAGAAGAGCCTCACCGGCCACGCCAAGGGCGGCGCGGCGGCCTTCCAGCTCATCGGCCTGTGCCAGGTGCTGGAAAACGGTGTGGTGCCGCCGAACCGGAGCCTGGACTGCGTCGACGAGAAGATGCAGGCCTACCCGCACCTGGTGTGGGCCCGCGAACCGCTGCGCTTCGGCGAGAAGTTCGCGCTCAAGGCCGGTCTGGTGACCTCGCTCGGCTTCGGGCACGTGTCGGGTCTGCTCGCGGTGGTGCATCAGCAGGCGTTCCTCGCCGCGATCGAACCGGGTGCGCGCGCGGAGTACCAGGAGCGGGCGCAGGCGCGTCAGCTGGCGGGCAGGCAGCGTTTCGCCGAGGCAATGTGCGGCGGCGCGGCACTGTACGAGAAGCCGGCCGATCGTCGCCTCGGCGCCGACGGCACCCCGGCCAAGCAGGTGCGGCAGCTCGAGGCCGACATGCTGCTCTCGCCGACGGCCCGCCTCGACCAGGGGCTGTACCGGGCCAACGGAATCGGTTGCGAGACCGGGCTGCTCGGTTCCGCCCCGCAACCCAGCGAAGCGTCGTAGGCTGCCGCTTCGTGACGATTCTCGGTATCGGCTTGGACCTGGTCACCATTTCCGAGTTCGCCGAACAGCTGCAGCGGCCCGGGTCGGCCATGCTCAGGGAGACGTTCACCGCCGGTGAACGCCGCTACTGCCAGAGCAAACAGACCGACCCGGCCCGCAGCTTCGCCGCCCGCTGGGCCGCGAAGGAGGCGGTGCTCAAAGCCTGGGCGTCGTCGCGTTTCGCGCGCAGCCCGCAGATCGGGGACAACCCGTATCCGCTGATCGAAGTGGTCAACGACGCGTGGGGCAGGCCGAGTATCAAACTGCACGGCCTGGCCGCGGAGTTCCTGCCGCGCGTGCGCGTGCACCTGTCGCTGACCCACGACGGCGACACCGCGGCGGCCATGGTCGTCCTCGAGGATCCGGGCGAACTCGCCGACCTCATCGAGGGGCGGGTAGGAAACTCCTAGCGCCGCAGACGTTCCGGGCCCGGGTCGAGGTCACTCCTCCGACCCGGGTCCTTTCGCGTGCCTGGACTCTTTTTCGGCGACGAGCAGGTACGCCACCATCAGCCGCTTGAGTTCGGCGACGGCGTCGGCGTTGGACTGCTCGTCCTGCACCGAGAAGTTGAGCATCGAATAGACGACGTGCACCAGCACCTCGGCCATCATCGTGCGCCGGGCGCGCGGCGTGCGCGGGGTGAGCGGTCGCAGCATCTGCGACACGACCTCGGCGAACTCCTTCTCGTGCAACGCTCCCGTCGCCCGGGTGGACGGGGTGGACTGCATCGCCAGCCACACCTCGCGCCGCGACGGGTCGGTGGTCCACAGATTCGCCAGGTGATCGACGAACTGGTTCATGTGCCGCAACCAGTCCAGCGACGGCACCTCGCCGTGGAAATCGGCGAGCTCGCGCGAAACCGCGACGAGGTCTTGCCGATTCAGCTCACAGACGATCACGTACTTGTTGGCGAAGAACTGATAGAGCGTGCCGATCGGCACCTCGGCGCGCTGGGCGACCTCTTCACAGGTGAACGATTCGAAACCCACCTCGACCAGCAGTTCTCGTGAGGCCTGCAGCAATGCGTCGAACTTGCGCTTGCTGCGCTCCTGGGTGGGCCGCTTGCGCGGCATCAATTCCTGTGGATCGTCCTGCAATTCCAGCGCGGGGTCCGGGCGGTGCTGCTTGGACCGGGCCTGCGCATGTACTTCCACCCATCCAGGCTAGCGCTAGAGGGACCTATACGACATCCGCATACCCGAAGCGTGTCAGGAACCGGTGTGATTCCCACCCATCCGCCCCGTGACCGGTGACGAATCATCAGATGAGCGTGCGTGCATCCGCACGCTGATTCGCGGTTGGTACCGCACCGCGTCGCACAGGGGCATCGTTTCGCTACAGGGGAAGGCAAGACTGGTGGCAGCAGGATCAGTGGTAACCCTCGGCGTGAGCACCGAGCGTGGAGCCGTGCACGCGGTCGCGCTCGCCGAGACGGGCAGTACCCTCACCGACCGGATGGTGCTGCGGCGCACCGTCCGTACCGCCGGTGACAGCAGACCGGAGACGGCCGAAGCGGTGCGTGTGGCGCTCGACGCCCTCGCCTCCGAACTCGGCGACGACTACGAGATCGCCGGTGCGGCTGTCGGATACCGCGACGCCGCCGATCGCCGCGCCATCGTCACCCATCTGGCGTCCACGTCGTGGAGCACGGCCTCGCTGGTGTCGGCCAAGTCGGCGCACCTGTTCGTCGGCGGCGTGATGACCTGGCTCGACGAATTCGACACCCTGCTCGTCTACGAGGCGGTGCCGGGTTACCAGGCGATGACCCTGCTCGATCCGGGCAGGCACCGCGTGCTCGCCGCGTGCTCACACACCGGTCCGTCCACACCCGAGGCGCTGCGTGCCGGGGTGGCGGCGGCAGGCGACCAGCTGGATGCGGCGTCGGTGCGCCCGGGCGCGGTGGTGCTCATCGGCTCGTCGGCCGACGCGCCCGCCGTGCGCGAAGCCGCAGCGGGCTTCGGGGTGCCGGTGCTGCCGTGCCGGCTGGCCGGCTACGCGCCCGCCGCCGGTGCCGCACTGGTCGCGCTCGGTGACACGAAGGTGGTGCCGATCACCGGGCCCGCGCGATCCCGTCGCGGCGCGGCGGTGGCCGCCGCGGCGGCGAGTGTGCTGGCGGGTGGGCTCGTGGTCGGTGGTTCCTACGCGCTGATGGACGGTGGCACGCCTGCGGTCGACAACACCGCAGCGTCCTCGGAACCCGGTGCGGCCCCCGCACATCCGGCACCCGCTGTCCAGGAAGCCGCCGACACCGGATCCGCCGGTGGGCTCGGAGGTGGCAGCGGCCTCGCGGTCGACCCGACACCGCCCACCGACATCTGGCCCTACGAGAAGGTGTCACCGAACCCGCAACTGGTGAATCCCGGGGTATTCCCGCTGGACTACCCGACTCAGCTCTACGGCGACGCGGCCGAGGACGAGCCGCTTCCGCTGGAACCGGTCCAGCCGGTCGTCCCGGAGATCCCGGTCGCCGTGCAGACCGTGCCGGGCACCGGCATCCCGCTCAGCATGCAACCCGCCCAGGCGATGACGCCGCCGGGCGGGATGTCGCAGTCGGCCGACTGAGCCGCACACGGGCCGCGCGAGATGATCGCGCGGCCCGTGTCGTTTCCGCTCAGGAACTGGTGCGGCGCTGGAACATCCACCGCGCGGCCAGATACCCGGCCACCGCGATGCCGCCGCACCACAGCACCGCGAGCAGCCCGCTGTCGCCGATGGGCGTGCCCATCAGCAGCCCGCGCATCGTCTCGATCACCGGCGTCACCGGCTGGTTCTCGGCGAACGTGTGCAGCCAGGTCGGCATGGTCGAGGTCGGCACGAACGCGCTGCTCACATACGGCAGGAACATGAAGAAGAACGTGAATCCGTTGGCCGCCTCCGGATTACGGGCCACCATTCCCAGTGCCGCCGACAACCACGACAACGCGAACACGAACATCGCCAGCACGCCTGCCACGCCGAGCCAGCGCACCGGATCTGTCGTCGGCCGGAAGCCGAGCACCACGGCCACGCCGATCACGACGGCCGAGGTGACCAGATTGCGCAACACGCTCTCCACGACATGCCCGGTGAGGACCGCCGAGCGGGCGATCGCCATCGCCCGGAACCGGTCGACGATGCCCTCGGCCAGATCCGTCGACAGCGCAACCGCCGTGGTCGAGGCGCCGAAACCCGCACACAGCAGGATGATTCCGGGCACCACGTAGTCGATGTAGGCGCCGTCGACCCGCATCGCGCCGCCGAAGACGTAGACGAACATCAGCAGGATCATCACCGGCAGGGCGATGGTCATGATCATGGTGTCCGGGCTGCGCAGGGTGTGACGGATATTGCGGTCGAGCATGGTGACCGAATCCTGCACGGTGGTCAGGGCGCTCATGCCGCCACCGCCGTCCGGCCGGTCAACGCGAAGAACACATCGTCGAGGTCGGGGGTGTGCACGGTGAGCTGTTCGATGGCGATGCCGAGTTCGGCGAACCGGTCGAGCAGCAGTTTGATCTCCACCGCGCTGCCTGTCGAGGACACCTGCATGCTCAGTTGTTCGGCGTCGACCTGTGCGCTCGGCACCGCCTTCGCCGCCGCGGTGAGCAGGAGGTGATCGGCGAACCGGAACCGGAGGTGGCCGCCGGGGACGAGCCGCTTGAGTTCCTCCGGGGTGCCGTCGGCGACGATGCGCCCGCCGTCGAGGACGGCGATGCGATCGGCGAGTTGGTCGGCCTCCTCCAGGTATTGCGTGGTGAGGAAGACGGTGGTGCCCTCGGCGGCGAGTTCGCGGATGGCGGTCCACAGATCACGGCGGCTGCGTGGGTCGAGGCCGGTGGTCGGCTCGTCGAGGAAGACCAGCCGGGGGCGGCCCATCAGGCTCATGGCCAGGTCGAGTCGGCGCCGCATGCCGCCCGAGTAGGTGTCGACCGGTTTGGCCGCGGCGTCGACGAGATCGAACCGGTCGAGCAATGCGGCACTGCGGCGGGCGATTTCAGGCTTGTCCAGATGCAGCAGCTTGCCGGTGAGGCGCAGGTTCTCGTGGCCGGTGAGCACACCGTCGACGGCCGCGAACTGGCCGGTGACGCCGATCAGCGCGCGCACGTCGTCGGCCTCGGTGACCGGGTCGTGGCCGAGGACGCGCAGTTCGCCGCGATCCGGGCGGGTAAGGGTGGCGAGGATGCGGACCAGGGTGGTCTTGCCCGCGCCGTTGGGGCCGAGCAGGGCGAAGACGGTGCCCGCGCGGACCTCGAGGTCGAGGTCGGCGAGGACGACGTGGGTGCCGAATGACTTGTGTAGCTGCCGCACCGAGAGTGCGGGTGGTTCGGGTGCCATGGATTTTCTCCGATCGATGCCACTGTTTATGGCCTATATTGTTTATAGGCTAAACAGTTGTTCGGCACAAGAGGGCCGCCGGTTAGAGTCGTGGCAGAGCGAAGGAGGCGGACGAGTCGATGACGACCGGCGAAGCGGCGTTACCCAGAGCGGTGGAACTGATGTGGGGGCTGGCCCAGCCGGCCGGTCGCGGACCGAAGCGGGCGCTCACCATCGACCAGATCATCGATGCCGCGATCGAGGTCGCCGACGCGGAAGGCGTCGCCGCGCTGTCGATGAGCAGGGTGGCCAAGCAGCTCGGCTTCACCGCCATGTCGCTGTACCGCTACGTCGACAGCAAGGACACCTTGCTCGACCTGCTGATGGACCGCGTGGTCGGCGCGCCACCGGATATCCCCGCCGGAACCTCCTGGCGCGCAGGTCTCGAGCAATGGGCTTTCGCCGAGTTCGACCGGATCGGCAGGCATCCGTGGTGGATCGACATCCCGCTGGCCCGCCCGCCGATGGGCCCGAACAATATGGCCTGGCTCGAGGTGGCGCTGGGCGCGCTCGCCGGGACCGGCGTGCCGGAGCCGGCGAAGCTCGAGCTGGTGATGAACGTGTCGGTCTACGTCATCGGCAAATGCCGCATGCTGCGTGATCTGCAGACCGTCGAAGGTGCCGATTTCGCGTCGGTGATGGCGCGGGTACTCGACCCGCAGCGGTTCCCCGCGGTCACGGCCGCCATGTCGGGTGCGGCGTTCGACGGCGAGAGCGACGTCCATTTCGATTGGGCCAGAGCGGATTTCGAATTCGGTCTGGCGCGGATGCTCGACGGTTTCGAGGTGTTCATCCGCACCTTCGCCGAGTAGCTACACCGACAGGTCGCGGCGCAGTTTCGCCACGTGGCCGGTGGCGCGCACGTTGTACTGGGCCACCTCGATCGCACCCTGTTCGTCGACGAGGAAGGTCGAGCGGATCACGCCGGTGACGGTCTTGCCGTACATCTTCTTCTCGCCGAACGCGCCCCACTGCTGCAGCACGGTGCGTTCCGGGTCGGACAGCAGCGGGAAGGTGAGGCCCTCGGCGTCGCGGAACTTGGCCAGTTTGGCCGGCTTGTCCGGGGAGATGCCGAGGACGGTGATCCCGGCCTCGTTCAGTTCGGCGAGGTTGTCGCGGAAATCGCAGGCCTGCTTGGTGCAGCCGGGGGTCGAGGCGGCCGGGTAGAAGTAGACGATCACCTTGCGGCCACGGTAGTCCGACAGTGACACGTCCTTGCCGTCGGCGTCGGGCAGCGTGAAATCGGGAGCGGTGTCTCCGGGGGAGAGGCGATGGTTGTCGGTCACCACCGCACGGTAACCGACCGGGTCCGCTGACGGCATGGATAGACTCGGGCGAGCACAGACACATACCTGGAGGTGACGGTGGCCAAGGACGACACCGACCGGATCGAACGCGAGATCGAGATCGCGCGCGCCCGGTTGGCGACCACGCTCGACGAACTGGCGGTGCGCGCCGATCCGCAGCGGATCGCCGACGACACGAAGGCGATCGTGGTCGCCAAGTTCAACGAGCCCAAGGTCAAATACACGCTGATCGGCGCGGGTGCCCTCGTAGCGGGCCTGGTCCTGGTCAAACTCTTCCGCCGCTGACAAACGGCCCGAAACACAGAAACACCCGATGCGGCCCAAGCCACATCGGGTGTTCTGCATTAAAACGCACCCACAACTCCCCGACCCTTAGGGAGGGGCCGCCGCGAAGCGGCGGTTGGCGGCCGTCCCGACGATCAGGCGCCGTTGCGTAGGCGACGAAGGAGCAAGCAACGGTGCCTGATCGTCGGGACCTCAGGGGCCGCCAACTCGAGCGCGCCAGCGCTCCAAATTACTGCGTGGGGCAGGCCAGGCCGTCACCGTCGGGGTCGAGGTGGGGGGAGTAGCCCGCCTCGCCGCGGAACAGCGGGGCGCGACCGGCGGCCATCGCCTCGTCGCAGCTGCGGAACGCACCGCCGGCCGAACCGGACTGGACCAGGTTGGCCGAGCCGGTGGCGCCGAGCAGGGAGTCGAAGCTGGACGAGCCGGTGCCCGCGGAGCCCGTCACCAACGGATTCGCCTGAGCGGCGGGGGCGACGAGCAGGCCGAGGCCTACGGCGGCGAGGCTGACAGTGAGCCGACGAACGTTCATGAATTCCTCTATGTCTGCTGCGGTTCGGATGTTGGCCCGGACACACGCCTCGGGCGGCGAAGTCAACCTTCATGACGGGGCCCCCGCTTGTCAACCGCACCGCGTGTGCCTCGGCTGTTACTCGCCGAGCCTGCGCCCGGTGAGGTGCTCGGCGGGCACGGTGCCCATCCGTCCGGCCTGGAAGTCCTCGAGTGCCTCGATGATCTCGGCGCGGGTGTTCATGACGAACGGTCCGTACTGGATCACGGGTTCGCGCAACGGTTTTCCGCCGAGCAGCAGCACTTCGAGGTCGCCGTATTCCTGTGTGGTGTCGGCGGTGAGCGTGATGGCCTCGCCCTTGCCGAACATCACCAGCTGTCCGGTGTGGATCGGCCGACGGTCGGTGCCCGCCGTGCCGCTGCCCGACAGCACGTAGGCCATGGCCGTGAAGTCCTGCGGCCACGGTGTTTCCAGCTGCGCGCCGGGGCTGATCGAGGCGTGTGCGTAGGCGATCGGGGTGTAGGTGGAACCCGGCCCGGCGAAGCCGCCGACCTCGCCCGCGATGAGCCGAACCAGGGCGCCGCCGTCGTGCGAGCTGACCAGGGTGAGCTCGCTGCCGCGCAGGTCCTGGTAGCGCGGGGTGGCGAACTTCTGGGCGCGTGGCAGGTTCACCCACAGCTGGATGCCGTGGAACCGGCCGCCCGAGATCACCAGTTTCTCCTCGGGCAGTTCGTCGTGCAGCATGCCCGAGCCCGCTGTCATCCACTGGGTGTCACCCTCGCCGATCACGCCGCCGCCACCCTGGGAGTCGTGGTGGACCATGGTGCCGTCGAGCATGTAGGTGACGGTTTCGAAGCCGCGATGCGGATGCCACGGCGCGCCCTTGGCCTCGTAGGGCTCATAGGCCACCGGGCCCATCTGGTCGAGCAGGATGAAGGGGTCGGCCGCGCGCAGGTCGACGCTGGGGAACGGGCGCGTCACCTCGAAGCCCGCCCCCTCGCGCTGACGGTGGGCGGTGACGATCTGACGTACCGGCCGCTGGGTTTCGGTGACGTCCGGGCGGGGGAGCCGGGGCAGCACCATGATGTCGTCGACGGTGATCGCGGGCATGGGAAGCGCCTCCTGGAGTGGAACCTGTTTGGTTTCCATGTCAACCAATGTGGTTCTAGGATCATTCCCGTGACCCGATGGTTGTCCGAGCAAGAGCAGCAGACCTGGCAGGCCTTCATCCGGATGCGGCAGCGGCTGGACGCGGCGTTGTCGGCCGGGCTGGCCGGGCACGGGCTGTCGATGGCCGACTACGAGCTGATGGTTCCGCTCTCGGCCGCACCGCAGGGCTGTCTGCGTGCCAGGGATCTGGCCGCCGAGGTGTGCTGGGACAAGTCGCGGCTGTCCAAGCAACTGGCCAGGATGGCGGCGCGGGGGCTGGTCGACCGGGCCCCGGCCGCCGACGACGCACGCGGCATCGTCGTCACGCTGACCGACCACGGGCGCGAGGTCTTGCGCGCCGCCGCGCCCGAACATGTCGAGCTGGTGCGAAAGCTCTTCGTGGACAACATGACCCGTCAGGAAGCAGCGGCATTGCGGTCGCTCTCGGACAAGGTGGCCTCGGCGGTCGAGCAGAGCTGACTACCGGCGTCGCCGGGTGCCGAACAGGCTGCGGCTGATCTCGCGCCCCGCCGCACTGGCCGCCGAGCGCAGGAAGCTCTTCACGGCCGGGTTCTTCATGATCCGTTCGGCCGCCGAATCCGCGTCCGGTCCGGCGGGCGGCGGGGCTGTTTCCGGTGCGGGTGCGGCAGCCACGCTGGCCAGCAGCATCTCGTAGGCCGATTCGCGGTCGATGCTCTGCCCGTACTTGCCCTGCAACGAGCTCGACCGGGCGGCGGAGCGGATGGCGTCGTCACCGATGGTGTCCATCAGCGACCGCGGCGGCACGATCTTGGTCCAGGCGACCGGGGTCGGCGCCCCCTTCTCCGACAACACTGTGACGATCGCCTCACCGGTACCGAGGCTGGTGAGCGCCTCCTCGAGGTCGTAGACCTCCGACTTCGGATATGTGCGAACCGTTTTCGCCAGCGCCTTCTGATCATCGGGGGTGAAGGCGCGCAGCGCGTGCTGGACGCGGGCACCGAGCTGCGACAGCACCGCGTTCGGGATGTCGGTGGGCAGCTGGGTGCAGAAGAACACGCCGACACCCTTGGAGCGGATCAGCTTCACGGTCTGCTCGATCTGCTGCAGGAACGCCTTGGAGGCGTCGGCGAAGAGCAGATGCGCCTCGTCGAAGACGAACACGAGCCTGGGTTTGTCGACGTCACCCACTTCGGGCAGCGTCTGGAACAGCTCGGCGAGCACCCACATCAGGAACGTCGAGAACAGCGCCGGCCGCGCCGCCTGCTGACCCAGTTCGACCAGCGTGATGACGCCCTGCCCGTCGACGACCCGGGCCAGATCGGCGGGATCGAGTTCGGGCTCGCCGAAGAACGTGTCGCCGCCCTCGGCCTCGAGATTCACCAGCGAACGCAGGATCACCCCGGCGGTCTGGCTGGACACCCCGCCGATGCCCTTGAGGTCTTCCTTGCCCTCGGGGCTGGTCAGGTGGGTGATGACCGCGCGCAGGTCCTTCAGGTCGAGCAGGGCGAGGCCCCGCTGATCGGCCCAGTGGAAGATCAGCCCGAGGGTCGATTCCTGGGTGTCGTTGAGACCGAGGACCTTGCTGAGCAGGATCGGGCCGAAGGAGGTGATCGTGGCGCGGATCGGCACGCCGATGCCCTCGGTGCCGAGCGAGACGAACTCGGTGGGGAAACCGCTCGGCGCCCAGTCGCTCGCACCGGTCTCGGCGGCGCGAGCGCGGATCTTGTCGTTGTCGGCACCGGGGTCGCGCAGACCCGACAGATCGCCCTTCACATCGGCGAGCACCACGGGAACGCCCGCCCGCGAGAGCTGTTCGGCGATGCCCTGCAGGGTTTTGGTCTTGCCCGTGCCGGTCGCTCCCGCGACGAGCCCGTGGCGGTTCATCATGCGCAACGGAATACGCACGCGCGCAGCGGGATCGGTGGTTCCGTCGACGACAACGGTGCCCAGCTCCAGAGCCTGACCGTCGAAGGCGTAACCGGCCGCGATCTGTGCTGCGTCACCCGACCCGGCCGAGGCGTCGGGTGACGTTGCCGCCGAAGCCGATTGCGCCGCCTCCCGCTCGGCGGCCTCCGCCGCGGCGGCTGCCTCGGCGGCGACGCGCGCGGCCTCTTCGGCTGCCAGGCGAGCCGCTGCCGCCTTCTCCTGAGGGGTGGTCATCGCGTCCTCCGTCTCGATCGCAAGAACATGAACGGACAATCTCAGGCAAACTGTATCCGTGCCGGTCACCCCTGTGGTGGCCTTCGGCGGGTGTCGTCGGCAAACACCTCCGCCGCGCCCGCGCGACACACCTGTCGGCGAGGCGCGCCGATACCCCATTAGGGTGGCTCGGGTGTCCGACAAACTCTTGGTCTGGATGGATTGCGAGATGACGGGGCTCCGTCTCGACAGCGACAAGCTGATCGAGATCGCCGCGCTCGTAACCGACAGCGACCTGAACATTCTCGGTGACGGTGTCGACATCGTCATCCACGCCGATGACGCCGCCCTGGCCTGTATGCCACCCGTCGTCGCCGACATGCACGCGAAATCCGGTCTCACCGAGGAGGTCCGGCGCTCGACCGTGACCCTCGAGCAGGCCCAGGAGCAGGTGCTCGAGTACGTGCGCCAGTACGCGCCCGCAGCGCGCACGGTTCCGCTGTGCGGCAACTCCATCGCCACCGATCGCGGCTTCATCGCGCGCGATATGCCCGAGCTGGACGCGCACCTGCACTACCGGATGGTCGACGTGAGCTCGATCAAGGAACTGTGCCGCCGCTGGTACCCGCGCATCTACTTCGGTCAGCCGGAGAAGGGGCTCGCGCACCGCGCGCTGGCCGACATCAAGGAGTCCATCCGCGAGCTGGAGTACTACCGGCGCACCGCCTTCGTGGCGCCGCCCGGCCCGTCCTCGGCCGACATCGCGAGCATCGCGGCGGCGGTCACCGAGGCCGTCGACGTCACCGGAACAGGGTCCCGACCAGCGGATTAGGGCATCGGGGCCGGTACAAGCTAGTATTTACCGCGCCGGTGCAAGCCGGTGATGGTGACCGTAGTTCAGTTGGTAGAGCACCAGGTTGTGATCCTGGCTGTCGCGGGTTCGAGTCCCGTCGGTCACCCCGAAGAGAAGGCCCCGATCCTGTGGATCGGGGCCTTCTTCGTTGTAGGAGCCCACATCCGCTTCATGACGCAGGTCACGTTTGAACCGCTACACTCTGGACGGCTGCCCAAATGTGTGGGTCGCCATATCCTCGTTCGACCGGAAAGACCCTTGATGAAGCGTTCCACCGTCGTCGTGGCCCTCGCGGCCGCCACCGTGCTCGGCCCCGTTGCAGGCACCTCGGCGGCGCAGACCCCCGGCCTGCCCCTCACCGACTTCACGGCCACCCCCTCGGGCGGCATGGAACTGCCTGGACCGCCCGAAACGGGATCGGCGCAGAGCGGATCGACCGGCGGCCTCGAGACCACCGGGTCCTCCGGCACCGGCTCGGCAGGCCTGCCCAACCTCGACCGCCTGCTGTTCGGTGGACGGATCCTCTGCGGGGCCCTCGGCAGCGCCATGGCCGTGGCGGGCGAGGCCATGATGGACTGCGCCGATCTGCCCACCCCGGTCTGATCAGGACACGAAAAAGGCCGCCGGAGACATCCGGCGGCCTTTTTCGGCTGTACGGGTCAGGAGACGTCGGCGTTGCCCGCCTTCCACTCCGCCCACGGAATGTTCCAGTCACCGAGCCCGTCGACGCCCGACAGCGTCCCGCCGACCGTGTTCTTGATAATCGTGATGTCACCGCGCTTGGCGTTCTCGTACACCCAGCGCGCATTGGCGGGGCTCAGGTTCAGGCAGCCGTGGCTGGCGTTCGAGTAACCCTGCTGACCCACCGACCACGGCGCCGAGTGGAAGAAGATGCCGCTGTAGGAGATCCGCGTGGCGTAGTCCACCGGCGTGCGGTAGCCGTCGGCGGAGTTCACCGCGACACCGTAGGTGGACGAGTCCATGATGATCTTCTCGTGCTTGTCGGCGACGATGTAGATGCCGTTGTCGGTGGGCGTGGAATCCTTGCCCATCGAGGTCGGCATGGTCATGATCACCTCGCCGTTGCGCTCGACGGTCACCTGCTTGGTGTTGTCGTCGGCGGTGAAGATCACCGCGTCACCGATGGTGAAGTGCGAGGTGAGGTTGTCCTGGCCGTACAGGCCCTTGCCGAGGTCCTTGCCGTAGACGTTCACCTCCACGTTCACCCGGGTGCCCGGCTTCCAGAAATGCTCTGGGCGCCAACGGACTTCGCGATTGTTCACCCAGTAGAACGCGCCCTCCACCGGCGGATCGGTGGTGACCTTGATGGCGTCCTGCGCGGCGCGGCGGTCCGGGATGTTCTCGTCGAACTGGATCGCCACCGGCTGGCCGATACCGACCACCTCGCCCTCGCCGGGCATCAGGTACGGCTTGGTCTGATTGTTCGGTGAGCTCGTGGTGAAGCTCAGGGTGGAGGAGTTCGTGCCGCCGAGGCCGATCGCGGCGGCCGAGAGCTGATAGGTCTTGCCGTAACCGAGCACCTCGGTGGTGGCCCACGAACGCCCGTCGGGCGCGAGCTGACCCGACACCTGCGTGCCCTGCTGGTTGGTCAGCTTCACCTCGGTGAACTTGCCGTCCTGCACCTGGAACTTCAGCGGCATCCCCGGCGAGACGCCGACCTGGCCGTCTTTGATCTCGGAGACCAGCTTCGGCTTGATGAGTTCGGTGATCGGGTTACGGTCGATCGCCACCTCGACCCCGGCACCCTCGGCCGACGAGCACGCGGAAGCACCGAGGGCGAAAACCGCCAACAGTGCCACCGGAACGATCATCCGCAATGACCGAGGTTTCCCCCGCTTCTTACCCATGTCCAACCCCGTTTCCATACCGACGCCCCGCCATTCTGCCAGTCCGCCCGGTCGCCACCAACGTCGAAAGCGCGGCGACACGACCCGAGTGGGCAATCGTTAGATACGTGCCGGGGCCCGATCTGTTAACACTGCGAACCGTCCGGTATCGGTGCTGGTCAGAGCCCGATTTCACTTTTCGCCCTCAGGCCTGTTAATGTTTCTTCCGCACCGCAGAGCGGAGCAAACGCCCCGCGGAGCGGAGCGAAACAAGCGCCATTAGCTCAATTGGCAGAGCAGCTGACTCTTAATCAGCGGGTTCGGGGTTCGAGTCCCTGATGGCGCACAGCAGACCGCATCCCGGCAGTTACCACTGCCGGGATGCGGTCTTTTTGCGGTCTGCCAGCCTCGTTATCGATCGTTATCTTCGGGGCCTCGCGCGCCCGTTTTGCCACCGCGAACAGCCAGGAAACCTGATTCGGGCAAACTTTTTCTGTGACCCATACCACGGTCGTCGCGGTTCTAAACCCCCTGCATACATAACGATTCTGCAACCACCGGTAGAAGCGACCAAGATCGCCAGCACCTGCCGTTCAGATTTCGTTCATCTCGCGTTAACCTACCGTGACCATTCTGTCATCAGGTCACAAACAGACCTGCGGTTTGGTTAGCCACCGGGAACCCGGATACCGAACAGCGCGTGGTCTCCCCGCAGCCAGCTGTGGAGCACCGTGCGACGAGCGGGACAGCCATCGAGCGTCTCCGTCACCACAGCGTCGCACATTCCCATACCGACAGAAACAACACATCGCCTGACCGGCGTGCGCCGCTGCGCGCGCTGCGCGGTCCACCGCGCCCCCACCGGGGCCTCGCGGTCGCCAGACAGAGATGAAGGAACAGAGAAGAACATGATCGTCAAAGACAAGCTCAACTCCATGATCGGCCACCGCCGCGAGGCGTTCACCGTGGCGGTCGCCGCGGTCGGCCTGGTGGCCGTTGCCGCGTCCTCGGCGGTGTCCTTCGCCGACGACAGCGTCCCGCAGCGTGCCGCCATGGTCGTCGAGCAGGCCGAGGCCATCCCGGCCGTCGGTGCCGCCCCCGCCCCCGCCGTGGAGGCCGTGCCCGCCCCCGCTCCCGAGGTGCTGCCCGCCCCGGCCCCGGCTCCCGAGCCGGCGCCCGCCCCCATGCCCGCGCCCGCCCCCGCGGCGCCGGTGTACCCGAACAACCTCGACGGCTGGATCCGTGAGGCCCTCGACATCATGGCCGCCAAGGGCATCCCCGGCAGCTACGAGGGCATCATGCGCAACATCATGCGCGAGTCGACCGGTAACCCCCAGGCCATCAACCTGTGGGACTCCAACGCCGCCGCGGGCATCCCCTCCAAGGGCCTGCTCCAGGTGATCGACCCGACCTTCGCCGCCTACCACGTGGAGGGCACCCCCTTCGACGTGTGGCACCCCGTGGCCAACATCGTCGCGGCCTGCAACTACGCCGCCGACCGCTACGGCTCGATGGACAACGTCAACAGCGCGTACTGATACGCACTGCGAACACAGCAACGCCCGCGCACCGGTTGGGGAAGACCGGGGCGCGGGCGTTCGCCGTTAGAATGCCCTCGTGCCAGACAGCGCCGATCAGGCACCCGATCACGCGCATTCCGACGCGGCGACAGCCAGCCGCGTCGCCAAGGCCCGCCGCTTGGCGGCCTACCTGTGGGCTCGCGACATCAGCGGCGCCGAATTGCTCGCCTTGCCCGCGCCGACGCTGCGCAAGCTCGCCCGGGCGGCCGAGACCAATCCGCCCAGCACCGACGAGACGTGGCGGGTGGTCGCCGATCTGCTCGATCAGAAGGACGCCTGGGCCGCCCGCAACCCCGATCACGAGGCCGCACGCCGCGCCCATGCCGACGAGAAGCTGCTGTGGGTCAAGCCACCGGTGGCACCGTGGTCCGCGCAGTCCTGAGTCAGCCGAGGACGAGACCGATCGCGAGTGCGAGCATCACCACCGCGATCAGTGAGTCGAGGATGCGCCAGGCGAGGGGTTTCGCGAACAGCGGGCCGAGTCGACTGGCGCCGTAACCGAGGCCGAAGAACCACAGCACGCTGGCCAGCATGGCCCCGGCCGCGAGGAACCACCGCTCCGAGGGCGCCCAGGTGCTGGCGAACGAGCCGAACAGGACGAGCGTGTCCAGGTAGACGTGCGGGTTGAGCCAGGTGAGCGCGAGACAGGTGAGCACCGAGGCGCCCAGTGCCGCCGAGGTGCCCGTGAGGTCGGCCTGCAGTGCCGACGACCCGAACGCCCGCCGGGCGGCGAACAGGGCGTAGCAGACAAGGAACGCCGCCCCGGCCCACCGCGCGATGGTCACCACCGCCGGAAACGACTCGACGACGGTGCCGAACCCGGCCACTCCGGCCGCGATCAGCACCACATCCGAGAGCGCGCACACCGCGACCACCGGGAGGATGTGTCGGCCGCGCACGCCCTGTCGCAGGACGAACGCGTTCTGCGCGCCGATCGCGACGATGAGCGAGAGCCCGAAACCCAACCCGGAGAGTGCGGCCACCGCGGCCGACGATGTCGTCATATCCATGACGCTAGGAACCTCGCTACATTCAGTCCAGCTAATAATTCTGCAGAACCATTAGAATCGCTGATGTGGATCTGCAGCTCGACCAGCTACGCGCGCTCGACGCCGTGCTCACCGAAGGCACCTTCGACGCGGCGGCCCGCCGATTGAACCTCACGCCGTCGGCCGTCAGCCAGCGGATAAAGGCACTGGAGGACGCGGCGGGCCGCATCCTCGTGCAGCGGTCGAAACCGGTGCGGGCCACCGAATCGGGACTCGCCGTGCTGCGACTGGCCAGGCAGGTGCATGTGCTCGCCGCCGATACCGCGCGCGAACTCGGCGAGCCGGACCGGCCGGCCGGGCGACCCGCCCGCATTCCGATCGCGGTGAACGCCGACTCGCTCGAGACGTGGGTGCTGCCCGCCGTGTCACGGATCGCCGGCATCGCGTGTCTGGAACTGCACCGCGAGGACGAAGAACACACCACCCGGCTGCTGCGCGACGGCACGGTGATGGCGGCGATCACCTCCACCGCCACCCCGGTGCAGGGCTGCCGGGTGCGACCGCTCGGGGCCATGCGCTATCAGGCGCTCGCCACGCCGGACTTCGCGCAGTACTGGTTCCCCGACGGCGCGCGACCCGGCTCCTACACCCACGTGCCGATGATCCAGTTCGACCGCAACGACGACCTGCAGGCCCGCCACCTGCGCGGCGCCAATCAGCAGCCCGCCGATCCGCCGACACATTTCGTGCCGTCCTCCACCGCGTTCCGTGAGGCGGTCCGGCTCGGCATGGGCTGGGGCATGCTGCCCGATCTGCAGACCGAAACCGACCGGGCCGCAGGCAGTTTGGTGAACATCAACGGCCGGGCGCGGATCGACGTGCCGCTCTACTGGCAGCAGTGGAAGCTGGATTCGCCCGCGCTGAACGCGGTCGCCGACGCCATCATCACGGCCGCCGCGAAAGCCCTGCTGCCCGTCGAGTGAGCTGTCAGCCGCCGAGCTTCTTGTAGAACGCGCCCGCGATCGGGGCCGTCATCGCGCGCGGACCGTAGTTGCCCGCGACGCTCATGCCCTTGCTGATCAGGCCGGGGACGATACGCATCTTGTTGCGGGCCAGGGCGTCGATCGACACCTTCGCGGTGTATTCGCTCGACACCCACAGGAAGTCGGGGACCATCTTGTCGACGATCGACTCCTCTTCCGGCGCAGGCGTTTCCGTGCGCACGGGACCAGGCGCCAGCAGGGTGACATTGACCCCGCTGCCCTTGAGTTCGCCGCGCAGCGACTCGGAGAACGTGTTGGCGAACGCCTTCGACGCCGCGTAGGTGGCGTTGTTCGGGATGGGCATATTGCCCGCCGCCGAGCCGCTGATCAGGATGCCGCCCGCCTTGCGCTCGATCATGCCGGGCAGCACGGCCAGGGTCAGGTCGTGCACGGCGGTGGCGTTGAGTTCCATCTGCGCGCGTTCGTAGGCGAAGTCGAGTTCGGCGACAGGGCCGAAGGTGGCGATGCCCGCGTTGTTGCACAGGATGGCGATATCGCGCACCGACAGCTCGTCGACCAGGCTCGCGCGCTGGGTGCGGTCGGCGAGGTCGACGGCACGGACCTCGGCGGTGATGCCGTGCGCCAGCGTCAGCCGCTGCGCCAGTTCGGTCAGGATCTCTCCGCGCCGGGCCACCAGGATCAGCGAATAGCCGCGCCCGGCCAGTTCGGCGGCCAGTGCGGTGCCGATACCGGAGGACGCGCCGGTGACGACAGCACGATTGTCAGCAGTGGGGGAGGGCAGGCTCACACGGCGAAGCTTAGGGGATCGCCCGCCCGGCCATAGCATGGCTCTTGCTATGACTACTGACTCCTCGCCCCGCGCCCAGGAGGCGCCGCTGCTGCTCTCCACCGAGCCGCCGCGCACGTTCGGGTTCGCCGACCAGGCTGCCTTCTGGACAAATCTCGGGGTGAGCCTGATCGGGTTCACCGGGGCCATCTATGTGCTGCAGCCGCCCGGGTACGACCGGTTGCCGCTGCTCGGGGCGGTGCTGGCGACCGTGGTCGGCACGATCGTCGGCACGTCGATGGTGGCCGCCGCCGGTGCGGTCGGCGCCGGAACCGGTGCGCCCGCGATGGCCAATTTCCGTGGGCTGTTCGGCACCAAACTGTCCGGGCTGCCGACGGTGGCCAATGTGGTGCAGTGCATCGGCTGGGGTGTGTACGAGCTCACCGTGATCGCGGCGGGTATCGCGGCGCTCACCAGCGACCGGGTGCCGCACGCGGTGGCGGTGATCGCGGCCGGTGTACTGAGCACGGTGATGGCGATCTGGCCGATGCACGTGGTGGGGATCCTGCGGCGCTACGTCACCGTGGCGGTCGGTATCGCGATGCTGTATTTCACCGTGCAGATGTTGCGTCAGCCGCTGCCGGATATGGGTCAGACCTCCTGGTCCGGGTTCTTTCCCGCTGTGGACACCGCGCTCGCCGTCGCCGTGTCGTTCGTGCCGTTGGCCGCCGACTACACCCGGCATTCGCGGTCGGTGAAGGTGGCGGGCGGTGCCACCGTGATCGGGTACTCGGTGGCCCAGATCTGGTGCTACCTGCTGGGTATCGTCGCGCTGCTGCACGTGGGCGGCGACCCGAACCAGCTGTTCGACTCGTTCCTCGGGATCACCGCAGGCTGGGTGTTCTTCGCGGTGCTCGTGCTGCGCGAGACCGACCAGTCCTTCGCCAACGTGTACTCCACGGCCATGTCGTTGCAGAACCTGCTGCCGCGCGTGGATCGCCGCATCCTGGCCGCCGTCGTCGGCGTGCTCGCCACCGTCTTCGCCCTGAATGTGCGCGATTTCAGTTCTTACGCGAACTTCCTGCTGCTCATCGGTTCGGTGTTCGTTCCCCTCACCGCCGTGCTCGTGGTCGACTACTTCTTCGGGCGCGGCCGAACCGGCTGGGACCTGTCCGACAATTCGCCCGCCCGCCCGATCATGCTGCTGCCCTGGGCGATCGGCTTTGTGGTGTACCAGCTGTGCAACCCCGGCTCGGTGTCGTGGTGGGCCGACCGGTGGACCGGGATCCAGGACGCGCTCGGCGTGCATCCGACCTGGTGGACGTCGGCATCGCTCTTCTCGTTCCTCGCGGCCGGTGCCGCGACCGGTGTCGTCGTGGTCGTCGGTCGGCGACGGTGATTCGGCGGCGCGGCGGGGTGCTCCGGGCGGCCGGACGGAGTCCGAGCGATGGATGAGGAGCGCGTTTTCGGAATGGGCGACGAGCCGCTGGCCGCACCGACATGGCCCGCGCTCACCGAAGCCGAAGCCGCCTCGGCCGTCGCGGCTACATGGAGCTTCGATGGGGCGACGATCGAATGGCGAAGTGCACGACCACTTTCCGCGACGGTCGGAGTGCGTACCGGTAGTGAGCGATTGGTCGTCAAACGGTTGCCGAGTGCGCTGCGTGACCTGGGTGCCCTGGCGGAGGAGCACCGGTTCATGGCACACCTGCGCGCACGCGGGATTCCGGTGCCGGAGGTACGCACCGTCACCGGGTCCGAGTTGCGAGCGGCTGCCTACTGCAACCAGCTTGGACAGCACGGGTTCGGCGTCGTGCCCGACAGCGCAGGTGACGGCCACGCCGATCCTCGTCGTGCCTTCGTCTATGAGGTGCATCGGTTGGGGGAAGGGGACGATCGGTATCGCGCGGACTTCTCCTGGACACCGTTCCGCGATGTCGAGGACGCCGCCGGAGCAGGCACGATGCTGGCCCGATTGCATTCGGCAGCCGAGGGTTTCGACGCACCCGCACGTCCCGCCCGCCCGTTGCTCGCCAGCATGCACAGCGACGTCATCGGCGCCTTCGAATGGCATATCGCGCGCCGGCCCGCTCTCGCGGCTTTCCTCGCCGACCGCGATTGGCGCAGAGAAGCCCCCGACCTCCGCGCCGACCTCACCACCGTCGAACCCTTGTGGACGCACGGTGATTGGCACCCGACCAATCTCCTCTGGCGCGACCACGAGGCGACCTCGGTGATCGATTTCGGCCTGTCCGACCGCACCACCGCCGTCTTCGACCTCGTCACCGCCGTGGAACGTACCGCCGTGGACTGGATCTCGCTCCGCGACGGTGGCCCCGCCAACGTTCGCACCGACCAGATCACCGCCCTGTTCGATGGCTACCAGTCCATCCGTCCGCTGAACCACGCGGAAAGCCAACTGTTTCCGGATCTGCTCCCACTGGCACACATCGGCTACGAACTCTCCGAAATCGACTACTTCCTCACGGTCCCACGGAAACCCCGCAACGCCGAAATCGCCTACCACGACTGGCTTCTGGGCCACCTGCGCTGGTACGAAACGCCCGAAGGCCACGACCTCAGAGCACTGCTCCAAGACCTGTCCGCCCGCTGAGGGACTCACCGCCGACCTGCACATCCTCAGCTGTGCGGTACTACTCGGAGCGGCCACCCACCGCACCTCCCCACCAAAGACAACACCCCCACCCACCGGATGCGAGTTCGGTGGATGGGGGCGTCGCAACGGCCGTCCGTCGCGTCGGACGACCGGGTCTAGAGGCGAGCAGCCAATCGCGTCCCCTGGTCGATGGCCCGCTTCGCATCGAGCTCAGCAGCCAGCTCGGCCCCACCGATGAGATGCAACTCGACCCCGGCCGCCCGCAACGGTTCCTCGAGCTCACGCACCGATTCCTGTCCGGCACAAACGATCACGTTGTCCACCTCGATGACCCGGGGATTCTCCCGCTTCTCCCCGAAGCTGATGTGCAGACCCGAATCGTCGATGCGCTCGTAATTCACCCCACCGATCTGCTCGACCCCCTTGGCCTTGAGCGCAGCACGGTGGACCCACCCGGACGTCTTGCCGAGATCCTTGCCGAACGGAGTCGACTTACGCTGCAGCAGAACGACATCGCGGGCGGCGGGGGAGGGGTTGGGCTTCTTGAGCTGGCCGGGGACCTGCTCGTTGTCGGAGTCGACGCCCCACTCTTCCTTCCACTCGTCGAGCTTGAGCGTGGGATGCCCTTCGACGGTGAGATATTCGCTCACGTCGTAACCGATACCGCCCGCACCGATCACCGCGACCTTCTTGCCGACCGGCTTCTCCTGCTTCACCAGCTCCGCGTACGACAGCACCATCGGATGGTCGATGCCGGGAATGTTGGGGATGCGGGGACGTACGCCGGTGGCCAGCACCACCGAGTCGTAGCCGCCGTCGATGAGTTCGGTTGCGCTGACACGTTTTTCGAGATGCAGCCGGACACCGGTGAGCTCGATCTTGCGGCGGAAGTAGCGGATCGACTCGTCGAATTCCTCCTTGCCGGGGATGCGGCGGGCGATGTCGAACTGGCCGCCGATCTTGTCGTCGGCCTCGAACAGGTCGACGTGATGGCCGCGCTCGGCCAGGCTCACCGCGGCCGACAGGCCGGCGGGGCCCGCGCCGACCACCGCGATGCGTTTGGTGCGTCGGGTGGGCAGCAGGTTGAGGGTGGTCTCGCTGCCCGCGCGCGGGTTCACCAGGCACGACACCTTCTTGTTGCCGAAGGCGTGGTCGAGGCAGGCCTGGTTGCAGGCGATGCAGGTGTTGATCTCGTCGGCGCGGTCGCCGCGCGCCTTGTTCGCCCATTCGGAATCGGCGAGCAGGGGGCGTGCGAGCGAGATCAGGTCCGCGTCGCCTCGGGTGAGGATCTCCTCGGCGATCTCGGGCATGTTGATCCGGTTCGACGCGCACACCGGGATGTTCACCTTGCGGGCGATCTTGGCGGTGAACTCCACGAACGCCGCACGCGGCACCGAGGTGACGATGGTCGGCACCCGAGCCTCGTGCCAGCCGATGTCGGTGTTGAGAATGTCGACGCCGACGGCCTCCAATTCCTCTGCGAGCGCGACGATCTCGTCGAAGGTCTGGCCCTTCTCCACGAGCTCGGCCATCGACAACCGGAACACGATGATGAAATCGGGGCCCACCTCGGCGCGGATGCGGCGGGCGATCTCCACGGGCAGCCGCCGCCGGTTCTCCGGGGTCCCGCCCCACTTGTCGGTGCGCTTGTTCACCCGTGGCGCGAGGAACTGGTTGATGAAATACCCTTCACCGCCCATGATCTCGCAACCGTCGTACCCGGCGAACTTCGCCAGTCCGGCGCAGCGGGCGTAGTCGTCGATGGTGCGTTCGATGCCCTTGGCCGAGAGGGCACGCGGCTTGAACGGGTTGATCGCCGACTTCACGGCCGAGGCCGAAACACTGGTCGGCATATAGGAATAGCGGCCCGCGTGCAGGATCTGGATGGCGATCTTGCCGCCCTCGTCGTGCACCGCCTTGGTGATGCGCCGGTGCCGGTAGGCCTCGGTCTTGGTGGTGAGCTTGCCGCCGAACGGCAGCAGCCAGCCGGTGCGGTTGGGTGCGTACCCGCCGGTGATGATGAGCCCCACACCGCCGCGTGCGCGCTCGGCGAAGTAGGCGGCGAGCTTGTTGGTGTCCCAGGCGCGGTCTTCCAAGCCGGTGTGCATGGAACCCATGACCACCCGGTTACGCAGGGTGGTGTGGCCGAGGTCGAGGGGCTCGAACAGATGGGGATAGGCAGTCATGGGCGATGGTCACCTTTTCGCGGTCGCAGGGCCTGCAGTACTTCGTCGCACCATTCGACGTAACCGGTCTCCGCGCGGATACCCGCGCGCAGCACCAGGTACTGGTGCAGAGCGGTGCCGGAGAGCTGGTCCGGCGCCGGAAAGAATTTCTTCTCGCTGAGCTGGTACTCCTCGAGGCGTTGCGCGTGTTCGGCGCGATGGCGGGCGACCTCGGCGCAGACGGCGTCGATATCGCCGTGCGCGGCGCCACGCACCTTGACGCCGAGTTCGTCGCGGGTGGGCACCGATTCGGCGGGCTCGGCGATCCAGCGGGCCAATTCCTCGGCTCCGGCGGGGGCGACCGAGTACACCTTCTTGTCGGGTTTGCCCTGCTGGGCGACCGATTCCACGGTGACCCAGCCGGCTTCCTCCATCCGCTTGAGCACGCGGTAGATCTGCTGGTGGGTGGCGCTCCAGAAGTAGCCGATCGACTTGTCGAATCGACGGGCGAGTTCATACCCGGAGCCTGCTCGCTCGCTCAGCGAGACCAGGAGCGCGTGCTCGAGTGCCATGCGACGAGGATATGCGCAACCAACGGTTCTATGCAACCAGGTTCATATGAATTGACGGCGCGGCGGATCGTCGATGCCCTGCCGGGCGCCGAACGCGCCGTTACGCTCGGTGCATGACCGAGGTGAGCGCGTCCGCGACCATCGGCGAGGCGGCCGGACGCGGACAGGTGATGGCGTGGGGGCTGTGGGATTGGGGGTCCTCGGCGTTCCAGGCCGTGACGCTCACCTTCGTGTTCTCGGTGTATCTCACCGACAAGGTCGGCAAGGACCTGCCGGGAGCGATCTCCGCGAGCGCGTGGCTCGGTTGGGCGCTGGCGGGCGCGGGTCTGGTGGTCGCGCTGACGGCACCGGTGTGCGGGCAGTACTTCGACGCGGTCGGCTCCCGCAAGCGCGCGCTGGCCACGTTGACCGCGCTCACCGTCGGTGCGATGGCGTTGATGTTCTTCGTCCAGGCCGACTACCGAGACCTGTGGCTCGGACTCGTCCTGCTCGGTTTCGCCTCGGCCACCTTCGAATTGGCGACGGTGCCCTACAACGCGATGATGCGCCAGGTGTCGACGCCTGCGACGGTCGGCCGGGTGTCCGGATTCGGTTGGGCGATGGGCTATTTCGGTGGCATCGTGCTGCTGCTCGCCTGCTACGCGGGCTTCCTCGCCGGTGACGGCGACCGCCGCGGCCTGCTCGACATGCCGACCGATCAGGGCCTCAATGTGCGACTGGTGATCGTGCTCGCCGCCGTCTGGTTCACGGTGTTCGCGCTGCCGGTGCTGTTCACCGTGCCCGAACTGCCACGCACCGGTGCCGATCCCGGCGCCGACCGCGTCGGATTCCTCGGCTCCTACCGGGTGCTGTGGCGTGACGTGCGCGACCTGTGGCGCACCGACCGGCACACCGTGTGGTTCCTGCTGGCCAGCGCGATCTTCCGGGACGGGCTGGCCGGGGTGTTCACCTTCGGTGCCGTGCTCGCGGTCGGCGTGTACGGCTTCGCCGACGCCGATGTGCTGCTGTTCGGTGTAGCCGCGAACGTGGTGGCCGGCGCGGCGGCCATCGCGGCGGGCCGCTTCGACGACCGGCTCGGACCCAAGCGGGTGATCGTCGGCTCGCTGATCGGGATGATCGTCTGCGGCGCGGTGTTGCTGGTGGTGACCGGTTCGCTGATGTTCTGGATCTTCGGTCTGGCCCTGACCGTCTTCGTCGGCCCCGCGCAGGCCTCGGCCCGATCGTTCCTGGCCCGTCTCGCCCCACCTGGTCGCGAGGGTCAGCTGTTCGGCCTGTACACCACCACCGGCCGCGCAGTCTCGTTCCTGGCACCAGCCCTGTTCGGCCTGTTCGCCTGGGCCTTCCACAACGACCGCGCCGGAATCATCGGCCTACTCGTCGTGCTCACCGTCGGTCTACTTGTCCTGCTCCCGGTGCGTGCACCGAGAGCCGTGCAGGACGCCAAACCTGTGTAGTGTCACCGATTTCACCCGCTCCGATTTGTGAACACCTGTACTCCCAACCGGTTCAACCGCAAATCCGCAAGAACATGGGTAACTCACCGGGTACGAACAACCGCAACCACGAACTTTGTCTGGCCGCCGACGCAAGTCCACCCGCACCTGAGTCTGGCCTTAATTTTCGGGGAGGCGGACCGGCCTTAATTTTCGGGGAGGCGGGTGCGCCATGCGGCGATACCC
The DNA here is from genome assembly GCF_051843015.1 of Nocardia sp. JW2. NCBI lineage: Bacteria > Bacillati > Actinomycetota > Actinomycetes > Mycobacteriales > Nocardiaceae > Nocardia > Nocardia sp. JW2. The sequence continues at coordinate 359,477 of NZ_JBPXLK010000003.1, read as the reverse complement.
AAGGCGATCAAGCGCATCTGCATCACCGTGCGCTCCACGACCGCCGCCTCTTCGCGCGGGGTCGCCGACACGAATGATCCGATGCCGTCGGTGACGGTGCTGACCAGCAGATCCGCGGCGATCTCGAGTTCCGTTGTGCTCCACGAGTCGAGCGCACGCAACCGCGACAGGTCGGCGACGATCTCGCGCACGATCAGCTGCATCTCCATCGCGATGGCCTGACGCAGTGGTGCCGAGCCGCCGTGCCGTTCGCGCAGGAGGAATCCGAACAGCGCGCGCTTGGCGGCGACCTGGTCGAAGACGAACCGCACGGTGTCGGCGAGGTGGGCGTCGGGCTTGCGCCTGACCTCGCGCAATGCCAGCCGTAGCGCGGTGACACCCTCGTCGACGAGGGTGGCGCCCAGATCGTCCAGCGACGCGAAGTGGCGGTAGAACGCAGTCGGCACGATCCCGGCCGAGCGTGCGACCTCGCGCAGGCTCAGTGCGGCGAACCCGCGTTCCGCGGCCAGGGCCAGCGTGCCGTCGAGGAGAGCCGCCCGAGTGTGCGCTTTGCGCTCATTCCGGGTTCCTGCCTGCTCAGTCACATCGGTGAGCATACATCCGTTCACCATAGTCGCTTCCTTGGAAATGTAGTCCGGCTCACATCGCTGCCGGTTGACAGTGGGCCGGGTTCATCCGGCACACTGGTGAGTGTACAGGCGTGCACTGAAATTTTCGCCAGCACGTCCACGGAACATCCGCAGAGGGGCAACACACATGGTGGGACTGATCGACCTGGTGCAGACGTTGACGACGCCGCATCCGCTGGACCGGTACCTCGAACTCGTCAGCCCGGCGCTGACCGCGCGGGAACTGCGTGCCGAGGTCACCCATGTATCCCGCGCGGTGCCCGGCTCGGTGACGCTGACCCTGCGTACTTCGCGCCGCTGGCGTGGACACAAGGCCGGGCAGTACATCCAGATCGGGGTGCTGATCGACGGCGTGCGCCACGTCCGCTGCTACTCGCCCATCGACCCGGAGGGCGGCAGCGACCGTTTCCTGCAGATCACCGTCAAGGCGCACCCCGGCGGGCTGGTCTCGAACTACCTGCACGATCACGCCGAACCGGGCATGGTCGTCAACCTCGAGCCGGCGAGCGGCGTGTTCGCGCTGCCCGAGCAGCGGCCCGCGAAGGTGCTGCTCATCAGCGGCGGCAGCGGCATCACTCCGGTGCTGTCGATGCTGCGCACCCTCGACGACGAGGCCTACACCGGTGAGGTCACCTTCCTGCACTACGCGCGTCAGCCGGAGATGATTCCGCACCGCGCGGAACTGGCCGCGATCGCCAACCGGCGCCCCAACTTCCGGGTGGAATACCGCTTCCCGGTGGAGCCGGGCACGGTCGTCAACGGTGAGACCTCCACCGGCAGCGGCTTTTTCGACTACGACGAGCTCGAGCGCGTGGCGCCCTGGTTCGCCGACGCGCAGACCTTCGTGTGTGGACCGCCGCCGCTGATGAACGCCGTGAAGAACATCTTCGAGGCCGAGGGTCTCGCGGATCGGGTGCACAGCGAGGAGTTCACCCTCACCACCGTTCCGGTCGACCCGTCCGAGGCCACCGGCACCGTCACCTTCTCCGGCAGCGACGTCGCCGCCGAGAACAACGGTTCCTCGCTGCTCGAACAGGCCGAATCGGCCGGGCTCACCCCGGAATACGGCTGCCGCATGGGGATCTGCTTCTCCTGCACCGCGACCAAGGTGTCCGGCTGCACCCGCAACCTGCGCACCGGCGAACTCGACGCCGACCCCGACAAGCAGATCCAGATCTGCGTGAACGCACCCGTCGGCGACGTCGACATCGCCCTCTAGTCAACCGATCACCGCGAAACAACCCAGGGGAGATACTGCTATGACGATCCTCACCGAAACCGCAGACGGCCCGGTCATCCTGACCCCCGACCAGGTCGAAGAGCTCGGCAAGGCGCTCGACGACCTGCGTGCCCGCGTCGTCGCCGACCTCGGCGAACGCGACCGCGAATACATCTACAAGATCATCAAGACCCAGCGTGGTCTCGAGGTGGCCGGCCGCGGTCTGATGTACCTCGGCTTCCTTCCGCCGTTCTGGCTGGCCGGTGTCGCCGCGCTCGGCGCGTCGAAGATTCTCGACAACATGGAAATCGGCCACAACGTGATGCACGGCCAGTACGACTGGATGCGTGAGCGCGGCGTGAACTCCCGCGAATTCGACTGGGACACCGTGTGCCCGGCCGATCAGTGGAAGCACTCGCACAACTACATGCACCACACCTACACCAACATCCACGACATGGACCGCGACATCGGTTACGGCATCCTCCGTATCGACGAGGGCCAGAAGTGGAACCCCTACTACCTGGGCAACCCCGTCTACGCCTTCCTGCTGATGGTGCTGTTCGAGTGGGGCGTGATGGTGCACGACCTCGAGGCCGACAACATCATCAAGGGCAAGCGCAAGTGGTCCGACCTCAAGCCGCTGCTCAAGGGGCAGTTCAAGAAGGCGGGCAGGCAGGTCCTCAAGGACTACGTGGTGTTCCCGGCGCTGACCGGCCCGCTGTTCCTGCACACCCTGGCGGGCAACGCGGCCGCGAACCTGGTGCGCAACCTGTGGACCTTCTCCATCATCTTCTGCGGTCACTTCCCGGCGGGCGTGCAGACGTTCACCAAGGAGGAGACCGCGGAGGAGACCCGTGGTGAGTGGTACGTGCGCCAGATGCTCGGCTCGGCCAACATCAACGGCTCGCGACTGTTCCACATCATGTCGGGCAACCTCTCGCACCAGATCGAGCACCACCTGTTCCCGGATATCCCGGCCAACCGGTACCCGGAAATGGCGCCCGAGGTGAAGGCGCTGTGCGAGAAGTACGGTCTGCCCTACAACACCGGCCGTTTCTCCAAGCAGATCGGTTCGGTGTGGGTCAAGATCTTCCAGCTCGCGCTGCCCGACAACATCATCAAGAGGGCGCCCAAGCCCGGTGTTATCGTTATGCGTAATCGGAAGGCAACCGAAGTGGGCGTGTAATGGTCGGCAAATTCGAAACCAACAAGGATCTCGTCCAGGAATTGACGACCTCCGGCGCGCAGCGGGTGGGCAATATCGCCGCGCTGATCACCGGAACCGTCGCGGGAGTGGCTCGGGAGATCGGTGAGTTCATCACCGACGCGATCGAGATGAAGGAAGCGGCCGCCGCGGCTCGCCGTGACGCGGCCGCGGCCGAACCGGCCTACGACGCCACCGACGACGAGGTGCGGGCGCCCGAGCAGCCCGTCACCGAGGCCGAGATCGTCGACGAGACCGAGGTGGTCTCGCCGAAGCCGGTTCCCGAACAGCACTGATCACCACACCGGCAACCGGCGCCGGCGCTCGATCACATCGGTGATGAGATCGCGGTAGCCGTCGGCCAGTTCGGCCAGCCGGGACCAGTGCAGATGAGTTCGACCCTCCGGATCGCCGTCCAGCGCATGCTGGGCGGCGATCCATTTTCGTGCCATGCGATCGATCACCGCGCCGAGGGTCTCGGTGTGCAGCGAGGCGCCCGCGCGATGGGCCAGGTTGGTGGCCACCCAGTTGTCGATGAGCGCCATCTGGGTGGTGCGTTCGCGGTCTATCTCGTCGATCAGGCGCAGGATCCGCGCGCTCGAGACGGCCGGGTCGCGGGCCTCCTCGATTACCGCGCGCCTGCGTGCGTGGCATTCGGCGAGGGCGGCGGCCGCGTCGAGTACCCGGTGATGGGGACGGTTCCGATCGATCGGCCGGACGAATGCCCGTAACAAGGCCGACGGTGACGGTGGTTGTGTCAGGTGGCCGGAGTCGATCGGCATGGTGCACGCCCCTGAAAAAGCTCGCGAGGGTGGATACGCCGGGGCCGGGGAATCGCCGGGACGCGCCCCGGCACCGGCGTAGCCCCGCCCAGGCGCCGACGTATTCCGCGACGCTGCGGTGAGGATGACGGCCCGGGAAATATCGGGACCCTTTCAGGAAAGCGCGATCCGGGATCGACGCGCAATAGTATGGTGTACAAAACTCCGGGTCGGCAGAAATTGTTATGTGCCGATGACGGGCGAGTCACCGGGCGGTGACCGGGAAAACCGCTGCGGCACATTCACGGCAATCTCACCGACGAGAAAACCCGCGTATGCACTAGCCTCGGTAGATGTGCCGGCTTACGTGTCCTCGCCCGAGCTGACCTTCGGCTTTCTCTTCGCGCTGGAAGACCCGCAGCGAATCGCCGATGTGGTCCGCGACCTGATGGAACGCCGTGCGGTGTCGGTGTTCCGGCTCGCCCGGCTGTCCGACGACGAAGGGCCACCGCAGCGCTACGTGGTGAACTGGGCCGCCATCCCGCAGATCGCCATCACCACCAGCGCCCCCGATGCCGACGAGTTGCGCGCGCAGCGGATCATGCTGGTCAACGCCTTCATCGGCGAGGGCGGCGAGGTGAGTATGTACTCCGGTAACCCGAACGCTTGAATTCAGCGCGCGGACTCGTAGATTCGGCGCACCACGTCTTCGATGCCCGGTTCCTCGATGGACAGATCGCGCACCTTCGCCCGATCCGAGACCGCCGCCAGCAACGCCGCGGCGGTGGTGTGTTCGGCGTCGAAGGCCAGGCGCTGACGCATGCCGCCCGCCGCGCTCGACAGCAGTTGCGCGCCGCACGGCAGATCGTCGAGATCCGGTGTCGGCTCGGCCAGGTCGACGACGAGCACCCGGCGCGCGCCGACGGTGGCACCGAGGCCGGTGAGCGAACCGTCGTAGACGAGCGTGCCGTGATCCACTACGAGCACCCGTTCGCAGAGTCGTTCGATATCGCCCATGTCGTGGGTGGTGAGGAGCAACGTGGTTCCGCGTTCCATGCGCTCGGCGCGCAGGAACTCGCGTAATCGCTGCTTGGACAACACGTCGAGACCGATCGTCGGCTCGTCGAGAATCACCAGCTCCGGCGAATGCAGCAGGGCGGCGGCCACCTCGGCGCGCATCCGCTGACCGAGCGAGAGCTGACGCACCGGCGTGTCGAGGGTGTCGGCCATCTCCAGCTGCTCGACGAGCTCGTGTGTCCGTTTGCCCGCGACCTCCGGATCGAGCCGGTGGATCGCGGCAAGGATCGAAAACGACTCGTGCAGCGGCAGATCCCACCACAGCTGCGACCGCTGCCCGAACACCACACCGATGCGCGAGGCCAGTTCCCGCCGCTGGCGCACGGGTTCGAGACCGCACGTGCGGACCGTGCCCTCGGTGGGGACGAGGATGCCGGTGAGCATCTTGATCGTGGTCGACTTGCCCGCGCCGTTGGCGCCGATATAGCCCACGGCCGAGCCACGTTCGACCCGGAAACTCATCCGGTCCACGGCGGTGATGATGTCGCGATGTCTGCGCCAGCGGCTGCCGTTCTTGCGGTACACGCTGAATTGCCGGGTGAGGTCGTCGATGTCGATGATCGGATCCGATGTGGCGTTGTCGTCCATCGTTATCCGCCTCCTCCCTGATAGTGCCTCGTCCCGACCCGCCACGCCGCCGCCGCGAGCAACCACACCCAGGCGGCGGCCAGCGGGGTCAGCCACGCCGACCACGCGGGCAGCAGCGGCGGACCCTGCAGTCCGAGCAGCGCGATGGTCGGCACGTACGCCGTGAACGCGACCGGAATCGCGAACCCGAACAACAGTTTCAGCGGTGTCGGGAACACCGAGGCCGGCTGCATCGCGGCGAACGAGCCGCCGTAGGTGAAGCTGTTGGTGAGCTCGGCACCGTCTATCAAGAAGAACTGTAGCCCCGCCGCGCATACGAAAAGGCCACAGAACAGCGCGATTCCACTCAGCAGGGTGATCACGATCAAGGTAACCGGGACGATGCCCCAGTCGATTTCGTTGCGCCACAGCCCGATGCCGAGCACGACAACCGCGACGGCGGCACGCGCGATCCGGCGCAGCGAGATGTCGCTGGTGATCAACTGGAGCAGCAGTGGTTGCGGGCGAAGGTGATACGCGTCGAGGGTGCCCATGCGAATCATCGCCGGGAGCGAGTCGAGATGGCCGACCAGCACCTGGGCGAGTGCGAAAGCGGTGTTGGACAGGCCGAACAGCAACAGTGCCGCGTCGACGTCGAGCCCACCGAGTGTGCCGACGTTGTGGAAGATGACCCACACCTCGGCGAACTCCACCAGGCCGATCAGGAACGCGCTGAACACCTCGATGGCGAAGGAAACCCGGTAGACCCGCTGTGCTTTGACACGCGAACGCAATACTGCGAGGTAGGGGGTGAACCAGGTCCCGGACACAATGCGTGCGGTCTCCGGTTCAGCCACCCTGTACCTCCAACCTGCGTTGTCCCGCTCGCAACAACACCCTGCCGAGCAGTCCGATCGCCAGTACCCAGAAACCTTGTCCCGCAACGACTGACAAGGCTTCCATTCCGACGACCCGCCCTGACAGCGTATCGATCGGGGACTGGAGGATGGAGGGAAACGGGGTAGCGTGTGCCACCACGCGCAACCACTCGGGAAACATGTGGACCGGGACGAAAAGGCCCGCAAGGAACGTGCCGACGATCTGGTACAGCATGCGGATGCCGCGGATCTCCACCACCCAGAAACCGCACAGCGCGACCGCGAACAGGCACAGGAACGACAACGCGACCGCGAGCACCACGCTCAGCAGGCCGAGTAGATAGGCCGGTAGCGAGTCCGGCATCGACAGCCCGAACAGCGTCGCACCGATCACGATGCTCGGCACGCCGCGCGGAATGAAGGTGCACGCCGCGCGGCCCATGTCGGCGGCGAGGTAGCCGAGTTGCACGTCGACCGGACGCAGGAAATCGATTGCGACGTCACCGGTCTTGATGCGCTCGACCAGATCGATCGGCGGACCCATGAACTGCGTCGCCCCGAGCAGGGCCTGCGACAACCACACGTACGCGGCGATGGTCGCCTCGTCGTACCCGCCGAAATCCCCGGCCGATCGCACGGCCGCGACCATCACCGCGGCACGGACGAACCCGAAGACGCAGTTGGTGAACAGCCCGGCGAACATCGCCAGCTTGTACTGCGCTTGTCTCTTGAAACCCGCCCGCACCAGGGTCCAATACACCCCGGCGGTACCTGGTGCGCGCCGTCGGCACCTGCGTCGGCGCACCGCGAGAACAATCCCCGCGTCCCCCTCCGCATTGCCCCGCACAATCAGTCAACTCTAGGCGGCCGACCCTGGATCAGGACGAAAACGGCGTTGTTCGCCGATCGTTGTCAGTCCTTGGGGAATCCCGTCGCGAACAGGATCGCGATGGCGACCGAGCTGACCACAGAGATGGCGAGAATGATCCACATGAGGGGCAAGATTACCTGTCGCCCACTCTTGACACGGCATCGGTCCGGCTCATCGCGGGCACTCGTGGCCGGACCGTCAGTGCGCGGTGGCACTCCGTGTCAGGAGTTCATCGGTGTCGACAGTGGTGTCGGCGAGGAAGCCGGCGATCGCGGCCCAGCTGGTGGTGCGGGCGTCGGGGCCGGCGATGATGCCGAGGTGGCTGCCGTCGACTTCGACGAAGGTGACGGGGGCTCCGGTGAGGACGTCGATTCCGGCGGCTACCGACGCGGCGGAGGCGAGGGTGTCGCGGTTTCCGCCGATCAGCAGTACCGGAACGGTGATCGCCGTCAGGTCGACGGCGTGTTGGGCGTTGAGATGTACTGTGCCGGTCCACATTTCGTTGCGGATGATCAGCTGGCGGTACACCTGTGAGTAGAAGCGGGCCGGGTAGCCCGGCATCGTGTCCATGAATCGGTCGACGGCCTGCATTCTGGCCAGGGATTCGGGGTCGTTGGCGTGGCGCGCGATGTAGAGCGGTTTGGTCAGCTCGCGGTCGAGCGATTGGGCGCGGAAACCGATCCGCACGGCCTGTTTCGGGATGCCGCCGAGTAGGCGTACCGGCGTGGTGACGATCTCGGTCGGTGCGAGGCGGCCCAGCGACCTGGCCAGCGACATCGGTCCGTTGCGTCGTTGGTCGAACGGGGTTCCGACCGCAGTCACCGACGCGACGGGGAGTTCGGGGTCGGAAGCGGTGGTCAACAGGCCGATGGTGCCGCCGAACGACCAGCCGATCACCTCGACCGGGGCGTAGGCGTGCTCGGCGCTGACCCGGCGGATCGCGTCGGGCACGATGTCGTCGACCCACTCCTCGAAGCCGAGACCACGGTCGGCGTAGGTGATCTCGCCGTAATCGATGACGTACACCGCACGGCCGAGACCGAGGAGGAACTCGACCAGGCTCTGGTCGGGCCGCAGGTCGTAGCACGAGATCGTGACCGCCAGCGGTGGGACAAGCAGGATCGGATTGCCGACGGCCGGTGTGGTGCGGCGATAGCACCGCAGTCGCCGATGGGGGTGGTCGTACACGTCGACCGACGGTGTCGGGGTGTAGGGCTCTATCCCCTCCCGGAACAAGGCGCCGATGTTGCGCACCGCGGTGCCCCATCCGACCATCGTCTTTCCTCCGTCACTGTGCCTGCGCTGACCTGGACATCGTGTCTCACTTACACGAGGGGTCGCAACTTCCCCAGATTCGAACATCTGCGTGACCGGCGATTTTCCGCATGTCAAGGTATTGACTGGGACACGATGTCCAATATACCTTCCTGGTACACGTAGTCCCACGTACTTGGGATACGCGACACACAGGAGTGCGTACATGACACAGAAGGTGTTCGTCGTCGGCGTCGGCATGACGAAGTTCGAGAAGCCGGGCGCGCTGGAGTGGGATTACCCGGACATGGCCCGCGAGGCGGGCACCAAGGCGCTCACCGATGCCGGAATCGACTACAACCAGGTCCAGCAGGCCTATGTCGGTTACGTCTACGGCGAGTCGACCGCCGGACAGCGCGCTGTCTACGAGCTCGGCATGACCGGCATCCCGGTGGTCAACGTCAACAACAACTGTTCCACGGGCTCGACCGCGCTCTACCTCGCCGCCCAGGCGATTCGCGGCGGCCTGGCCGACTGCACCCTGGCGCTGGGCTTCGAGAAGATGCAGAAGGGCTCGCTCGGCTCCACCTACGACGACCGCGAGCAGCCGATGATGCGGCACCTGCTGGCGCTGGCCGAACTGCAGGAGTTCGCCATGCCGCCCGCGCCGTACATGTTCGGCGCCGCGGGCAAGGAGCACATGGAGCGCTACGGCACCACCGCCGAGCAGTTCGCCCAGATCGGCGTGAAGAACCACCGCCACTCGGTGAACAACCCGTACGCGCAGTTCCAGAAGGAATACAGCCTGGAAGAAGTGCTGGCCGCCAAGCAGATCTACGGCCCGCTCACCAAGCTGCAGTGCTCGCCGACCTCCGACGGTTCGGGTGCGGTGATCCTGGCGAGCGAGTCGTTCGTCGACAAGCACAACCTCGCCGACCAGGCGATCGAGATGGTCGGGCAGTCGATGGTCACCGACCTCGAGACCACCTTCTCCACCAAGAGCGCGATCAACCTGGTCGGCGCCGACATGTCGCGCACCGCCGCCGAAGCGGTCTACGCCCAGGCCGGGATCGGGCCCGAGGACGTCGACGTGATCGAGCTGCACGACTGCTTCTCCACCAACGAACTGCTCACCTACGAGGCGCTCGGCCTCTGCGCGGCCGGTGAGGGTGGACGCCTCGTCGACGACAACGCCACCACCTACGGCGGCAAGTGGGTCGTCAACCCCTCCGGTGGCCTCATCTCGAAGGGACACCCGCTCGGTGCGACCGGTCTCGCCCAGTGCAGCGAGCTCACCTGGCAGCTACGCGGCACCGCCGACGCCCGTCAGGTCGACGGCGCGCGTATCGCCCTGCAACACAACATCGGACTCGGTGGCGCGGTCGTGGTGACCGCCTACCGCCCGGCCAACCGCTGACTTCCACCAATCTCACCGAGGAGTATCCCCATGGCATCTGTGTCCGTCTCCACCGAACTGCCCATCACCCCCGAAGCCGCCTGGGCGAAGCTGAGTGATCTGGCGACGTGGGAGGAGTGGCTGACCATCCACCAGGGCTGGCGTTCGGACCTGCCCGCCGAGCTGACCGTCGGATCGCGGTTCATCGAGGTCGTCTCGGTGATGAACATGGCCAACAAGATCGAGTGGACCGTGGCCGAGGTCGACCCGCAGAAGTATCTGAAGATCACCGGCACCGGCATGGCGGGTGTCTCCGTGGAATTCGTGCTGAAGGTCGAGCCGACCGCCACCGGTTCCTCGGCCGCCTTCGACGCCTCCTTCAAGGGCACCATGATCGTCGGCCCGATCGGCAAGGCCGTCGCCAAGAACGCCGAGGCGGATCTGAAGGAGTCGATGGCCAAGTTCACCGAGCTCGTCGGGTCCGCGGCGTGAGCAGCGCCGACGCGACCACGGCCGGAGTCGTCTTCGACGGCTCCGGCCTGGGGGAATGGACCGACGAGGAGCGTTTCTCGGTCACCGCCGAGCGGATCGCCGAATACGCTGCCGCCACCAATGACCCGATCACGGCCCACCGCAACGGTGAAGTCGCACCGCCGGTGTTCGCGGTGGTTCCGGTGTTCACCTCGATGGCGCCCGCCGCGCTGTCCGTGGCCCCGGTGGAATTGCTGATGAAGCTGGTGCACGGGGAGCAGGACTTCCTGTTCCACCGTCCGATCCGGCCGGGCGACGAACTGGTCGTGCGTGCCAAGCCGATCGGGTACGTCGGCAAGCCCAACGGGTCTACCGTCGTCGTCTACGCCGAAACCCGCGACGCGGCGGGCGAACTCGTCAACGAGCAGTGGATGACCGCGTTCTTCCGCAAGGTCGACGCGGGCCCCGGCGAAGGCGAGGCCGCGCCCGAGCACCGCATCACCGACGCCGATCGCGCGGGCGAGCCGGCCGCACAGGTCACCGCGCAGATCGACAAGGATCAGACCTTCCGGTACTCGCCGGCCTCCGGCGATCCGATGCCGATCCACCTCGACGACGAGATCGCCCAGATGGCCGGGCTTCCCGGCATCATCAACCACGGCCTGTGCACCATGGCCTTCACCTCCTGGGCGGCGCTGACCGAACTCGCCGACAGCGAGACCGCCCGCCTGCGCCGACTGGCCGTGCGTTTCGCCAAGCCCGTCCTGCCGGGCCAGCAGATCACCACCACCTTCTGGCCGACCGGGTCCGCCGACTCCGGCGTGCGTGCCTATGCCTTCGAGACCGAAGCCGCGGGCCAGATCGCCATCACCGACGGCCGCGTCGAATTCAATTAGGAGACAAGACTTATGGGAAAGCTTGACGGTCGCGTCGCGGTGATCACCGGTGCCGGTCGCGGTATCGGTCGCGAACACGCGCTGCTGTTCGCCCGCGAGGGCGCCAAGGTCGTGGTCAACGATCTCGGCGGCGCCAACGACGGCACCGGCACCGATGCCGGGCCCGCTCAGCAGGTGGTCGACGAGATCGTCGCCGCGGGCGGGCAGGCCGTGGCCAACACCGACAACATCGCCACCTGGGAGGGCGCGAAAGCGCTTGTCGACCAGGCGATCAGCGAATACGGCTCGCTCGACGTGCTGGTAAACAACGCGGGCATCCTGCGCGACGCGTTCATCGCGAGCATGGAGGAATCCCAGTGGGACGCGGTCATCGCCGTGCACCTCAAGGGCCACGCCGCCACCCTGCACCACGCCGCCGCGTACTGGAAGGCGCAGACCAAGGCCGGTAACCCGGTCTCGGCGTCGGTGATCAACACCGCCTCGGCCTCGGGCACCTTCATGCCCAACGCGGGCCAGGGCAACTACGGCGCCGCCAAGGCGGGCATCGCCGCGCTGACGCTGGTCGCCGCCGACGAGCTCGAGCGCTACGGCGTGCGGGTGAACGCGATCGCCCCGATCGCCCGCACCCGGCTCACCCTGGCCACCCCCGGCATGGGCGCGCTGTTCGCCGCCGAGGTGCCCGAGGGCGAGTTCGACCCGTTCTCTCCGGCCAACATCTCCCCGCTGGTCGCGCACCTGGCCGAGGCCGACTGCCCGCTCACCGGCAAGGTGTTCGCGGTGCAGGGCGGCGCCATCATCGAACTCGGCGGCTGGCACGACGTGCGAACGGTCGAGACGGACGGCCCGTGGACCATCGACGGGGTCGCCGCGCAGCTGAAGGAGACCAGCTAGTCATGGCGCGCAACAGCTATGAGCTCGGCGTCGGCGTCAGCGAGGACCACCTGGCCCTCGCCGACGCGGTGAGCGGATTCGTCGAGCGCACCATCACCAGCGAAACCGTCCGTGCGGCAGTCGAATCCACCGACGCGGGCAAGCTGCCCTACTGGGACGCCCTCGTCGCGCAGGACCTGCTGAGCCTGCACATCGCCGAAGACCTCGGTGGACAGGGCGCGGGCCTGCTGACACTGGCCGTCGCCCTCGAGCCGCTCGGGCGCGGCCTGCACACCGGACCGTTCGTGCCGACGGCACTGGCGAGCGCGGTGCTCGCGCAGGACGGGGGAGCGTGGGCGCGTGCCCAGCTGCCCGGTCTCGCCGACGGCTCGCGGACCGGTGCGGTGGCGCTGTCGTCGGCGCTGACCGGTGAGCTGCGCGACGGTGTGCTGGTCGTCGACGGCACGGCCGACGGTGTCGTCGGGGCGTTGTCGGCGGATGTGCTCATCGCGCCGGTCACCGTCGACGGTGACCGGCAGTGGGTCGCGTTCGACAACATCGAGCTGAGCGTGAGCACGCAGGACAACGTCGACGTGCTGCGCGGTGCCGGGCGGTTGCAGGCGGACGCTGTCGAGGTGCCCGCCGAGCGGGTGCTCACGGTGACCTCGACCCGGGTGCGCTCGGTGGCGGCGGTCGTGCTCGGCGCCGAGGCCGTCGGCGTGATGTCGTGGTGTGTCTCGACCGCGGCGGAGTACGCCAAGACCCGCGTGCAGTTCGGTCGTCCGATCGGGCAGTTCCAAGGTGTGAAGCACAAGTGCGCGCACATGGGCATCGCGCTCGAGAAGGCGCGCGCCGTGCTGTGGGACGCCGCCTACGCCCTCGATCGCGACGACGACACCGCCGACTACGCGGCCGCGATCGCCGCGCTGATCATTCCCGACGCCGCCGTCGAGGTGGCCCAGGACTGCATCCAGGTGCACGGCGGCATCGGCTTCACCTGGGAACACGACGCGCACCTGTACTACCGGCGCGCGCTCGCGTTGCGTGGTCAGCTCAGCGGGCGCGACGAACGGGCCGAGGCTGTCGCCGGGTACGCGCTGTCGGGGGTCACGCTGTCCAACGAGCTCGAATTGCCCGAGGAAGCCGAGCAGATCCGGGCGGGTATCCGGGCCGAGCTGGCCGAGATCGCGGCGATCGACGACGAGGACGACCAGCTCGTCGCCCTCGGCGACGGCGGCTGGAACCTGCCACACCTGCCCCGCCCGTACGGCCGTTCGGCCTCGCCGCTCGAACAGGTGGTGATCTCGCAGGAGATCAAGGCCTCCGGTATCGCGATGCCGCAGTTGCTGATGGGCACCTGGGCGGTCGGCGCCATCGTCCCGCACGGTGACGAACGGCAGAAGCGCGAACTGGTCGTGCCGACGCTGCGCGGCGAGCTCGTGTGGTGCCAGTTGTTCAGCGAACCGGGCGCCGGGTCCGACCTGGCGAGCCTGACCACCAAGGCCGTCAAGGTCGACGGTGGCTGGCGCGTCACCGGCCAGAAGATCTGGACCACGGTCGCGCAGTTCGCGCAGTGGGCGATGCTGATCGCCCGCACCAGCCCCGACAAGCCGAAGCACGAGGGCATCACCTATTTCGTGCTCGACATGTCGAGCCCGGGCATCACGGTGCGTCCGCTGCGGGAGATGACCGGGTCGGCGCTGTTCAACGAGGTGTTCCTCGACGACGTGTTCATCCCCGACGAGAACGTGGTCGGCGCGGTCGACGACGGCTGGCACGTGGCCCGCACGACCCTGGCGGGTGAGCGGGTGGCGCTGAGCCAGAAGATGGAGGCCTACGCCACCGACACCGACCTGCTGCGGTTCGCGATCGGCCGCGACCTGTCGCCGGTGGCCCGCTACCGGGTCGGCGAGCTGATGGCCGAGAGCCGGGCGGTGGACGTGATCGGTTCCCGGGTGGTGCTCAAGCAGCTGTCCGGCATCGATGTCTCCACCACCTCGAGCGTCGGCAAGCTGCTCGGTATGGGTCTGGGACAGGCGATCTCGGAGTTCATCGTCGCCGAACTCGGTGTCGCCGGTGTGGTCTCGGTGCCGGGCGAGCGTAGCGATCACGCGATGGAACAGCTCATCGCCGGTCGCGCCACCACCATCTACGGTGGGACGACCGAGGTGCAGCTCAATGTCATCGGCGAGCGCATGCTCGGGCTGCCGCGCGACGCGGCGCCGAGCGCGTAACCATGCCGATCGGTCTGCTGTCCGGCTGTCATCACGTGACGGCCGGGCAGCACCCGCGCTGCGTCGATGTCCTTTTCGCGGGCAAATCCACGTCCGACCTCGCGGTGTAGGGTCCGACTGTGCCGAATCTGGAATCCGCCGCGCCAGCTACCTCGTCCGATGGTCGATCGCAGCGGTGGGACGGGCACAAGGCCGAACGGCGCGACCAGATCCTGGCCGCCGCCGTCGTCGCCATCCGCGAGGACGGCGCGCGGGTCGGCGTCAAAGACATCGCCGCCCGGGCCGGCGTCCCACGCTCGGTGGTCTATCGGCTCTTCGGCGACCGCGACGACCTCGACGAACAGGTCCGCACCCGGATCATCTCCGAGCTGATGACCCGGCTGACCCCCGTGCTCAGCCCGGAGGGCACCGTCGGCGACGCGGTCACTAGAGCGGTCGAAACCTATATCGGCTGGATCGTCACCAATCCACACCTGCATCGATTCCTGGCGGCCGGCTCGAAACGGGTCGTCGGCAGCTCCCCGTCGGTCTCCGACGCCCGCACGGCCGTCGCGGTGCAGACCGCACGCCTCTTCGCGATCAGCATCGCCCGCCACGGCGGCACAACCGAAGTCGCCGAGCCCTTGGCCTTCGGTCTCGTCGGCATGGTCGACAACTCGGTCAACCGCTGGCTCAGCCGAGGCATGCAACCACTCACCGCCGACGAACTGTCACGAGTCCTGCAACGCTGGATCGTCAACACGATCGCCGTCACCATGGCCGACATCGGCGTAGCCGTAGACGCCCAAACCCCGGTCGCCGACCTCTTCGGCCCGGACCAGGACAACTGAGAAGCCGACAACGGGCCTGGCGAGAATGGCGGTACGCCGATTCCGAGAACGAGAATCGAGCCCGCGAGGCGGTCCGGTATTGCACGCCGGGCCAGCTCGTCCGCGAAGCCTTCGAGACGTTGTCTGAGTAGCCCAGGTCTGGCCCACGTCAGGGACTGTTTGCAGGTTCCTACCTACTGGCACATCGAGCTCGAAGGTCAAGAAAGCCCCTGACCCGCGAATGTGCAGGTCAGGGGCTATTTTGCGCCCCCGGCAGGAATCGAACCTGCGACCTAGGGATTAGAAGGCCCTTGCTCTATCCAACTGAGCTACGGAGGCAGACGCATTCACCTTTGTCGATGTCGGCGTCGGTGTCCAGCGCGAAAAGTATAGCGACCGACCGGGTGGTGGGCGGGGTTGGGAGCGACGCCCCATGGGCGCGTGGGGGAGCAGGTCGAACTACCCTCGTTGACATGTCGTTATCGCAAGACCGCTCCGCAGGAACCGTCGGCGACGGCGCTGGACCGGCGGAGACGGATCGGGCGGCCGCGACGGGCAGCGGTTCCTCGGCGGGTGGGCGGGCGTTCGGCGCGCTCGGTGCGATCGCCGGGGCGATGGCCGCGGCGGTCGCGGCGATCGTCGTCGCGTTGTCGGCGGCGCAGGCGCTGAGTCTGCTGGGGATCCCCGATCCCGGCGCGCTCACCACGTACGGGCTGCCCGCGTTGCGGGCCCTGGCCGACCTGTCCGCCGCCGTGACGGTCGGCTCCCTGCTGTTCGCGGCGTTCCTGCTGCCGCCGAAAGACAGCGGGTTGCTCGAGGCGGGCGGGTACCGGGCGGTGCGACGGGCCTCGGACGCGGCGATCGTCTGGGCGGTGTGCGCGGCGTTGCTCGTGCCGCTGACGGTGTCGGATACGACGGGTCAGCCGGTGGGTTCGATCTGGCGGCCCGAGGTGCTGTGGCCGGTGATCGCCCAGGTCGAGGTGGCGGGTGCGTGGCGAACGACGACCGTGCTCGCCCTCGTTCTCGCGATCGGGTGCCGGCTGGCCTTGCGCTGGAGCTGGACGCCGATCCTGCTCGTTCTCGCGATCGGCACCATGATGCCGTTGGCTTTGACCGGGCACTCGTCCTCGGGCGGTTCGCACGACGTGGCGACCAACTCGCTCATCCTGCACATGATCTCGGCCGCGGTGTGGGTCGGTGGGCTGGTCGCGGTGCTCGCCCACGCGATGCGCGGCGGTGCCGATACCGATGTCGCCGCCCGGCGTTTCTCGCTGGCCGCGACCGTCGCGATCGTCGTCATCGCGCTCAGTGGTGTGATCAACGCCTGGGTCCGGGTGCCTGCCGCCGAGCTGTTCACCACCACGTACGGCAGGCTCGTGCTCGCCAAAACGGCGGCACTCGTGCTGCTCGCCGGCCTCGGCTTCCTGCAGCGACGGGCCGCGCTGCCCGCGCTGGCCGCGGACGCGCGCGACCGCGCGGCGCTGATCCGGTTCGCCGGCGTGGAGATGCTGATCTTCGCCGCCACGATCGGCCTCGCCGTGGGCCTCGGGCGCACGCCACCTCCGCCACCGACGTCCATCCCCACGCCGACGGAAGTGGAGCTGGGCTACACCGTCGACGGCCCGCCGACCGTCGGCAGGCTGCTGTTCGACTGGCGGTTCGACCTGATCTTCGGCACCCTCGCCATCGTGCTCGCCGCCCTGTATCTGCTCGGCGTGCACCGGCTACGCGCCCGCGGCGACGCCTGGCCGCTCGGCCGGACCATCGCCTGGGTCAGCGGTTGCCTCGTGCTGCTGCTCGCCACCTCCTCGGGCGTCGGCCGGTACGCACCTGCCATGTTCAGCGTCCACATGGGCGCGCACATGGCGTTGTCGATGCTCGCGCCGATCCTGCTCGCCCTCGGCGGTGCGGTGACTCTCGCCCTGCGCGCGCTCACACCCGCCGGTCGCGGCGGGATTCCCGGTCCGCGTGAATGGATCCTCGCGGCCGTGCACAACCCGGTCTCGCGGTTCCTCACCCAGCCGGTGGTCGCGTCGGTGATCTTCGTGGCCGGGTTCTACGCGCTCTACCTCGGTGGGATCTTCGACGCCACAGTCGATTCGCACGCGGCGCACCTGATGATGAACGCGCACTTCCTCATCAGCGGTTATCTGTTCTACTGGGTGGTGATCGGCATCGATCCCAAACCGCGTGAGGTGGCGCCGTTGACCAAGCTGGCCATGGTGTTCGGCACCCTGCCGTTCCACGCCTTCTTCGGTATCGCTCTGATGAGCATGACGACCGTCCTCGGTGGCTGGTTCTACCGCACCCTCGACCTGGGCTGGAATATCGACCTGCTCGCCGATCAGCGCAACGGTGGCAGCTTCGCCTGGGCGAGCGGTGAGGTGCCGCTGGTCGTGGTGATGCTTGCGCTGCTGATCCAGTGGTCACGCAGCGATCAGCGGCTCGCCAAGCGCACCGACCGCGCGGCCGACCGCGACAACGACGCCGAACTCAACGCCTACAACGCGATGTACGCCGAACTGGCGCGTCGCGACCGCGAGGTGCGTCCGTGACCGAATGCGGTATACCGGCGAGCCAGACGAGCCGACCGGTCGGGACCCCGCGTGTGCTGCGGACCGATGTGCGGACGGCTCGGCGCCGATTATCGGGGCGGGTGCGTAAGACACCGGTGTTCCACACCAGCGTCGACGGGCCCGACGGACCGGTTCCGGTGTCGTTGAAGATGGAGTTCCTGCAGCACGGCGGCACCTTCAAGGTGCGCGGCGCGTTCAACGCGCTGCTGGCCGAGGAGTCGGCCGGGCATGTCGTCGTCGCTTCGGGTGGCAACGCCGGGATCGCGTTCGCGCTGGCAGCGGCGCAGCTCGGTAAGGAATGCACGGTCGTCGTGCCCGAATCCGCACCGCACACGAAGGTCGCGGCCATGTGGGCGCACGGTGCCGAGGTGCTCTGGCACGGTGCGACCTTCGCCGAGGCCGAGCGCCACGCGGTGACCTTGGCGGCCGAACGCGGCGCCGGGCACCTGCGCGCCGACGACATCCCCGCGGTGGTGGCGGGTGCGGGCATCATCGGTCTGGAGCTGGAGGAACAGGTGCGTGGGCGGCCGCCGGTGCTGGCAGCCGTGGGATGTGGCGGGCTGATCGCCGGGCTCGGGGCAGCGCTCGGCAGGCGACGTCAGATCGTCGGGGTGGAATCCGAGCACACGCCCGCGTTGTCGGCCGCGCTCGCGGCGGGCAGGCCGGTCGACGTCGCCGCGCCGTCCCCGGGCGACGAACCGATGTGCGCGACCCGGGTCGGCGATATCGCCTACGACATCGCCAGCAGACAGCAGATGCGGGCGCTCGGCGTGGCCGATGACGCGGTGACCCGTGCGCGCGAATACCTGTGGCGCGAATTCCGGGTGGTCGTCGAGCTCGAGGGCGCGTCCGCGCTGGCTGCGGTGCAGAGCGGCGCCTACAAACCGGAGCCGGGCGTGCGGCCGATCGTGGTGCTGTGCGGGGCGAACACCGAACTCCCCATGCTCTGACACGGCGGATATCCACAACCCGAGAAGTTGTCCCCAGATGTCTGCGGTGCCTGCTCAGCGGTGCTCGCCTGCGCCATTCTTGGATGGTCAGAGCAACAACACCGAATGTCTGAGCGGGGGCGGTTTCGATGTACGAGGCGAATGCGACGGTGATCGGCACGGTGGTCAACCATCCCGTGCGGCGGGATCTGGCCAATGGGGAGCAGGTGGTGTCGTTCCGGATGGCGAGCACGGCACGCCGGTTCGATCCGAGCGCGGGTGAATGGGTGGATGCGGGCACGCTCTATCTCACCGTCAGCTGCTGGCGCCGATTGGTGGCCGGAGTCGATCGGTCACTGCGCCGGGGCGACCCGGTGATCGCCTACGGTCAGCTGCGCTCGCACGAATACCGGGGCAAGGACGGCGGCGAACGTCGTGATCTGGAGATGCGCGCCGTCGCGGTGGGACCCGACCTCGGCCGGTGCAGCGCCACCATCCAGCGACGATCGGAGGCGGCGCGGTTCACCCCGCACGTGGTACGGAATATTCCGGGCGATCAGGGCGCTGTATTGTCGGCTGCCGCACCGCCGGGGGCGGAGGGTGAGTATGCGCCCGACGACCGTTCTGCCGTAGCCTCTACGTCCGCGGCGGATTCCCTCCCGGCGCGATCGCCGGACGAGATGCCGATCGAAGGCATTCCCGCGCAGGTCGACGCCTGAGGGCAGGTCCGCGGCACCGGCCCCCGCTCCGCATCGCACCCCCGTTACCCGCACCGATAGGCTTCCATATATGGCTGAGTTCATTTATTCGATGATCAAAGTTCGCAAGGCGCACGGCGACAAGGTCATTCTCGACGACGTTTCGTTGAACTTCCTGCCCGGCGCCAAGATCGGCGTGGTCGGCCCGAACGGCGCGGGTAAGTCCAGCGTGCTGAAGATCATGGCGGGGGTGGACCGGCCGAACAACGGTGAAGCGTTCCTCGCGCCCGGCGCTTCGGTCGGCATCCTCATGCAGGAACCCGACCTCAACGAGGAGAAGACGGTCCGCGGCAACGTGGAGGAGGGCCTCGGCGAGGTCAAGGTGAAGCTGGATCGCTTCAACGAGATCGCCGAGCTGATGGCCACCGAGTACTCCGACGAGCTCATGGACGAGATGGGCAAGCTGCAGGAGTTCCTCGACCACGCCGACGCGTGGGATGTCGACTCCCAGCTCGAGCAGGCCATGGACGCGCTGCGCTGCCCGCCGCCGGACGAGCCGGTCACCAACCTCTCCGGTGGTGAGCGTCGCCGCGTCGCGCTGTGCAAGCTGCTGCTGAGCAAACCCGACCTGCTGCTGCTCGACGAACCGACCAACCACCTGGACGCCGAGAGCGTGCTGTGGCTCGAACAGCACCTCGCCTCCTACCCGGGCGCCGTGCTCGCCGTCACCCACGACCGGTACTTCCTCGACAACGTCGCGCAGTGGATCCTCGAACTCGACCGCGGTCGGGCCATCGGCTACGAGGGCAACTACTCCACCTACCTGGAGAAGAAGGCCCAGCGTCTCGAGGTGCAGGGCAAGAAGGACCAGAAGCTGCAGAAGCGCCTCAAGGAGGAGCTTGCCTGGGTTCGTTCCGGCGCCAAGGCCCGTCAGGCCAAGAACAAGGCCCGTCTCGGTCGCTACGAAGAGATGGCGGCCGAGGCCGAGCGGCACCGCAAGTTGGACTTCGAGGAGATCCAGATCCCCGCGGGTCCGCGCCTCGGCGACATCGTGGTCAACGTGTCGCACCTGGACAAGGGCTTCGGCGATCGTCAGCTGATCAAGGACCTGTCGTTCACCTTGCCGCGCAACGGCATCGTCGGTGTGATCGGCCCCAACGGTGTCGGTAAGACCACGCTGTTCAAGACCATCGTCGGCCTCGAGGAGCCCGACAGCGGTGAGGTGAAGGTCGGCGAGACCGTCAAGCTCAGCTACGTCGACCAGAACCGTGCGGGCATCGACCCCAACAAGAACGTCTGGCAGGTCGTCTCCGACGGGCTCGACTTCATCGAGGTCGGTAACCAGGAGATGCCCTCGCGTGCCTACGTCAGCGCGTTCGGTTTCAAGGGCCCGGACCAGCAGAAGCCGGCCGGGGTGCTCTCCGGTGGTGAGCGCAACCGCCTGAACCTGGCGCTCACTCTCAAGCAGGGTGGCAACCTGATCCTGCTCGACGAGCCGACCAACGACCTCGACGTGGAGACCCTGAGCTCGCTCGAGAACGCACTCGAGCAGTTCCCGGGCTGCGCCGTCGTGATCTCCCACGACCGGTGGTTCCTCGACCGCACCTGCACCCACATCCTGGCGTGGGAAGGCGACAACGACAACGAAGCCAAGTGGTTCTGGTTCGAGGGCAACTTCGAGGCCTACGAGGCGAACAAGGTGGAGCGTATGGGGGCGGAAGCCGCTCGCCCACACCGGGTTACGCACCGCAAGCTCACTCGCGACTGATATACGCGCGGACCGCATCGACGGCCCGGCCTGACGATCGACTTGTCGATCGAACGGCCGGGCCGTCGGCGTTTCACAAGTTACCGGCGGGGAAGCCGGATTTCCGACGGCACGGCTCGCGCGGCGGCGTTAGTCTCGGAATCGCGTCACCGGACTTTACGGAATCGAAGCCAACCGAAACATGGGAGCAGGCGAAAGATGACGGTCTCGTCGGAAATGTCGAGTGCGGGCTGGGCGGCGGGAATGCCACCGAGTTTGCGCGACGATCTCGCGACACTCGAGGAGGCGTATTTCCGACACGTCGACGCGGGGGACGTGGATTTTCCGATCACCGGGATCACCCAGATCTTCCGCCACCACATGGAACTCGCCGCCCGCCGTCAACCGGGTAAGGCCCTGGTCGAGGTGCACCATCCCGACGACGGGTCGGGCATGGGAGCCGCCGTGCAGGTGGTGACCGACGACATGCCGCTGCTGGTCGAGTCGATCACGGCGGCGCTGGGCCGGATGCAGGTGAGCGTGAGCGAACTGATCCACCCGATCTTCGAGGTCACTCGCGACGCCGACGGCACGCTCGTCGGCGCGGCACCGCACGAGGTGGACGGCAACGGCGCCGAGGGGCTGGCCGAGTCGTGGATGCATCTGCAGTTGCACCCGTCGACCGAGCAGGCCCAGCTCGACGAGATCGAACGCACCCTGCCCGAGGTGCTCGCCGACGTGCGTCAGGTGATCGACGACACCGAGGCGATGGTCGCGGCGCAGAGTTCGCTCGCCGATCATCTCGACCGGACCGCCGCGGCGGGCACCGCGCCCTTCCCGTCGGTCGATCTCGCCGACTGCGCCCAGCTGCTGCGCTGGCTGGCGGCCGGCAACTTCACGCTGCTCGGCTACACGCGCTACCAGCGCGCCACCGAGAACGGCCACACCGTCTCCACGCGAGTTCCGGGCACCAGCCTCGGTGTGCTCCGCCCCGATATCGGTACCGACTTCCAGGTGCCGATCAATGGTGGTGACCGCCCGCTGCTGATGCTCACACAGGGCTTGGTCCGTGCGACCGTGCACCGCTCGGTGTACCCGTACTTCATCGGGGTCGCCGATGTCGACGACGCGGGTGCGGTGGTCGGGGTGCATCTGTTCATCGGTGTGTTCACCGTGAGCGCCGTGCACGAGAACGTCCTCGACATTCCCGTCATCAATCGTCGCGTGCGCACGGCCATCGAGGACGCGGGCTTCGACAAGGACTCGTTCTCCGGGCAAGCGATGCTCGAGGTGATCGAGTCGTTCCCGCGCACCGAGCTGTTCTCCGCCGACACCGCCACCATGCGCCGTACCGCTGTCGCGGTCCTCGGCGTCGGTTTGCGCAGGCAGGTGCGGCTGTTCCTGCGCTGCGACACCTACGGCCGGTTCGTGGCCTGCATGGTGTACCTGCCGCGCGACCGATACACCACCGCGGTGCGGCTGGAAATGCAGTCCATCCTGGTGCGCGAACTCGGCGGCGTCGACATCGACTACTCGGCCCGGGTGAGCGAAAGCGAGCTCGCCAGTGTGTATTTCACCGTGATGCTGCCGCCCGAGGCCGCCGGTCATGACGGCCCCGACACCTCCGAGGAGAACCGGCGCCGCCTCCAGTCGCTGCTGAACGCGGCAAGCCACTCCTGGGACGACCGGATCGGTGACGAGGTCGCGTCGTCGACCGTGCTCGACCCCGCCGTGGTCTCGCGCTATTCGAAGGCGCTGCCGGAGAGCTATAAGGAGGACTTCGCACCCGCCCGCGCCCTGGCCGACATCGCGCGCCTCGAGCAGCTGTCCGAAGGTGGCATCGACCAGCACCTGTACCGCCGGTCCGAGGCCGCGCCCGGTTCGTGGCGGTTCAGTCTCTACATCGCCGGGCGTGGTGTGTCGCTGAGCCAGGTGCTTCCGGTGCTGCAGAGTCTCGGCGTGGAGGTCGTCGACGAGCGGCCCTACCAGCTCGAACTCGACGGCGGAACCGAGCGCTGGATCTACGATTTCGGCTTGCAGGCCCGTCCCGAACTGCTGCGCAACGCCCTCGGCGGCGATCTCGACGCGGAGCTGCTCGAACACCCCGGCCAGGCCGACGGTCTGCGCGCCCGCTTCACCGAGGCGTTCGAGGCGGTCTGGTACGACCGTGCCGAAGCCGACGGTCTCAACGAACTCGTGTTGCGGGCAGGCCTGCCCTGGCGCTCGGTCGCCATCCTGCGCGCCTACGCGAAGTACCTGCAGCAGGCGGGTTTTCCCTACAGCCAGGTCAATATCGCCCGCGTCCTGCTCGCGCATCCGGAGGTGGCGCGCGACTTCGTCGCACTGTTCGCCGCGCGATTCGATCCCGACACCGTCTCGGCCGAGCATGCCGCCGAACTGGAGACGCGCGTGCGCGCAGGCATCGATGAGGTGGTCAGCATGGATGCCGACCGCATCCTGCGTGCCATCCTCGGTCTCATCAAGGCGACCTTGCGCACCAACAACTACGTCGTCGATGCCGACGGCGCACCACGCGGCTACCTGTCGCTGAAGGTCGAGCCGCGAGAAATCGCCGAACTGCCCAAGCCGCGGCCGCAGTTCGAGATCTTCGTGTACTCGCCTCGGGTCGAGGGTGTGCACCTGCGCTTCGGTTCGGTGGCGCGTGGCGGTCTGCGCTGGTCGGATCGGCTCGAGGACTTCCGCACCGAGATTTTGGGTCTGGTGAAGGCCCAGGCGGTCAAGAACGCGGTGATCGTGCCGGTCGGTGCCAAGGGCGGGTTCGTGGTGAAGCGGCCGCCCGCCGCCACCGGCGACCCGGCCGCCGACCGTCAGGCGAGTATCGCCGAGGGTATCGACTGCTACCGCACCTTCATCTCCGGCCTGCTCGACGTCACCGACAATGTCGACCTGGCCACGGGTGCGGTGCTGCCGCCCGAGCGGGTGGTCCGCCGCGACGGCGACGACACCTACCTCGTGGTGGCCGCCGACAAGGGCACGGCGAGCTTCTCCGACATCGCCAACGATGTCGCCAAGCGCTACGGCTTCTGGCTCGGCGACGCCTTCGCCTCCGGCGGGTCGGCGGGCTACGACCACAAGGCCATGGGCATCACCGCCAAGGGCGCGTGGGAGTCGGTGAAACGTCACTTCCGGGAGATGGGCATCGACACCCAGAGCCAGGACTTCACCGTGGTCGGCGTCGGCGACATGAGCGGCGACGTGTTCGGCAACGGCATGCTGCTCTCGCGGCACATCCGGCTGGTCGCGGCCTTCGACCACCGCCACATCTTCCTCGACCCGAACCCCGACGCGGCCACGTCCTACGCCGAACGGGAGCGGCTGTTCGCGCTGCCGCGTTCGTCGTGGGCCGACTACGACCGCAGCCTCATCAGCTCGGGCGGCGGCGTGTTCGAACGGACCGTGAAGTCGGTGCCGATCTCGCCGCAGGCCAGGGCGGCGCTCGGCCTGCCCGACGCCGTACAGGCGCTGTCGCCGCCGGAACTGGTGCGCGCCATCCTGCTCGCGCCCGTGCAGTTGCTGTGGAACGGCGGTATCGGCACGTATGTGAAGGCCAGTACCGAGACCAATGCCGAGGTGGGCGACAAGTCCAACGACGCGGTCCGGGTGAACGGAAACCAACTGCGCGTCAAGGTGATCGGCGAGGGTGGCAACCTCGGTGCCACCGCGCTCGGGCGCATCGAGTTCTGCCGCGCGGGCGGCAAGATGAACACCGATGCCCTGGACAACTCGGCGGGCGTCGACTGCTCCGACCACGAGGTCAATATCAAGGTGCTGCTCGACGGTGTGGTGAGCGCGGGTGCGCTCGCACCGCAGGACCGCAACCCACTGCTCGCCTCGATGACCGACGAGGTCGCGCGAATGGTGTTGCAGGACAACGTGGATCAGAACTTCCTGATCGGTATCGCCCGCACCGACGCACCGCAGATGGCCAGCGTGCACGCCCGGGTGATCTCCGACCTCGAACAGCGGCGTGGCCTGGATCGTGAGCTCGAGGCGCTGCCGTCGGAAACCGAGTTGCAACAGCGGGAGGCGGAGGGCGTCGGTCTCACCTCACCGGAGCTGGCGAACCTGCTCGCCCACGTGAAGCTCGGCCTCAAGGCCGACCTGCTCGACACGGACCTGCCCGACAGCGCCGCGTTCGCGGGCAGGCTGCCGCTGTATTTCCCCACCCCACTGCGCGAACGGTTCGGTGCCGAGATCAAGAAGCACCGGCTGCGCCGCGAGATCGTCACCACGATGCTCGTCAACGAGGTGGTCGACTACGGCGGCATCACCTACGCCCACCGGCTCAACGAAGAGGTCGGCGCGACCACCTCGGACACGGTTCGCGCGTTCGCCGCGGCCACCGCGATCTTCCAGCTGCACGATGTGTGGTCGCGCATCCGCAGCGCCGACGCCCCGGCCTCGGTCTGCGACCTGCTCGAACTGGAATCCAAGCGCACCCTGGACCGGGCCTCGCGCTGGCTGCTGAGCAACCGACCGCAGCCCGTCGCCGTCGGCGCGGAGATCAACCGCTACCACCGGCGGGTGCAGGAGCTGGCGCCGCAGGTGCCCGGCTGGTTGCGCGGTCACCACGTCACCTCGCTCACCCAGGGCGCGGCCGAACTCATCGCCCGTGGCGCACCGACCGAACTGGCCACCGAAGTATTCGGACTGCTCGGTCTCTTCCCGCTGCTCGATGTGGTCGACATCGCCGACATCACCGACCGCGACGGCGCCGAGGTGGGTGCGCTGTACTACGCGCTCAACGAGCACCTCAAGATCGATTGGCTGCTCGAGGCGGTGAGCCACCTCGAACGCGGCGATCGCTGGCACGCGCTGGCCAGGCTCGCGCTGCGCGACGACATGTACGGTTCGCTGCGCTCGCTGACCCTCGATGTGCTGTCGGCGGGCGACCCGGAGGAGACGCCCGACGAGAAAATTGCATACTGGGAGTCGAAGAACCAGTCCCGGCTGGGTCGTGCGCGCGCTGCCCTGTCGGAACTGTTCGAGTCCGGGACCCACGACCTCGCCACACTGTCGGTCGCCGCGCGACAGGTGCGGAGCATGGTGAGCGGGGTGGGCGCCCAATCGGAGGTACCACGGTGACGAGTTCGCCGAACGGCAGCACCGCCGCGCCCGAAGCGCAGCTGGTTCTGCCGCAGCGTTTCCATGCGAAGGTCGAGATCCGCTGGTCGGATATGGACGTGTTCCAGCACGTCAACCATGCCCGCATGGTGACGTTGCTGGAGGAGGCCAGAATTCCGTGGCTGTTCGACGACGACAAGCCGACCGCGTCGATGGGCAGGCAGGGTTGTGTGCTCGTCGATCTGCACGTGAAGTACCGGGGCCAACTGCGCCACGAGGACACCCCGCTCGACATCGCCATGTGGATCAAGCAGTTGCGCGCCGTCGACTTCACCGTCGGCTACGAGGTGCGGGCCAGCGGCGCCGCACCGGACTCGCCGCCCGCGGTCACCGCGACCACCCAGCTCGCGGCGTTCGACATCGACACCCAGCGGTTGCGCAGGCTCACCGACACCGAACGCGACTACCTGGCGTTGTGGCGGGCCTGATTTCGTGAGTTCCGAACAGCGCGTGCTGCATACGCCCGACCCGGCCGAACGCGAGAACCTGGCCACCTTCCTGTCGCGGGCATTGCGCTTGGACCAGGCGGCGGTGGTGCGGTTGCGCCGCCGCGGCTCGAGTCTTGTCTCCGCCTGGGTGGCGACGGGTTTCGAGACGCTGGCGGTGCGCACGATCACGGCCGAACTCGGTGTCGACGATGTCACCGTCGGCGCCGACATGGTGCTGGCCGGGCTCGGCACCGGGCATCCGATCGACCTCGGCTATTCGATGGACTCGGCTTGGCGCGGTGCGCTCCCACCGACCGACGGCTTCGCCCACGTCGACGATGTGCCTGCCCGCGCGCTCGTCGAATTGGCCGAGCGCGGAGCGGATCTGGCGCGTGAGCACGGTGGCGCCCACGGGCCGCCCGCGTCCCTGCTCGACCAGTCGGTGCTCACGGTGACCGGCGCGGGTGATCTCGCGGTCGAGGTCCCGATGCGCGTCGTCTTTGCCCTCACCGCCATGGACTTCATCCCGCACGCGGGGGAGAAGGCCGAATCCCGGCGCATCCAGCCGACCGAACTGGTTCGCGTCCGCACCACTCGCACCTGGCTGCGCCTCGACGCCCGCTACGGTTCCGTTGCCCGCCGATTGGGTGGTGGAATTCCACTGTCGCCCAGTTGAACTCACGGCAGGGGGCTTCATGCCGACTGGTCGTATGCCACCGGCGGCGCTATGCCGACCTGCCGAGCGCGACAAGCGGGGTCAATGCACGCCGACGAGTCGAAGCAGTGCGGTCGTGGCGGCGGCGGCGATCACGGTGACGAGCAAGGGCGCCCGCCGCCAGGCAAGCACACCGCCGACCGCGACGCCGGCGGGCAAGGCGACGCCGAGTTCCCCGGTGCCCGTCGGCAACGTCGCCGTCGCCACCAGCGCGGCAAGCAGAATCAACGCCCCGGTGTCGAGCAGCGCAATAGTGCGCGCCGACAACCGGATTCGATCCCGCAACGCCGGCCCCGCCCACCGCAACGCATAGGTGCCGACCGCCAGCGCCATCATCGCGGGCACCAGGTAGGGCGCGTTCACGACGCACCCCCGCGCGGGAATGCCGCAGCTGGGCAGCAATCCGAGTCGGCGGCAACCCACCCGCCCGGCCGCACGCCGGCACCCGCCGCGTCGACTTCCGCATGGCCGACTCCGCCGACACTCTCCGGCTGTGCCGCTGAGGAATCCGACGGCTTCGCAGGCCGGGACGCCAGCACCAACCCGATCAGCGCGATCAACACCGGCAACCCGGCAGGCACGAATGGCGCGATCGCGACTGCCAGCCCGGCCCCGGCCAGTACCGGGCGCAGCGTCGCGCGATCACGCAGCGCGGGCAACAGGAGCGCCAGCAGGATGACCGGGAACACCGCGTCCAGGCCGAGTGCGGAGGTGTCGGGGACGAGGGAACCGAGGGCGGCGCCGAGGGTCGCACCGAGCGGCCAGCACAGGGCGACTCCGATTCCGCAGGCCCAATACGCCGCACGCTTGCGTTCCCGAGCACCGGGCGCGGTCGCGAAGGCCACCGACTCGTCGTTGAGGACGTGGATCCCGAACAGCCGACGCCAGCCGTGCCCGAACACGTCGGGGGCGGCCAGCCCGTACGGCAGGTGCCTCGCGTTGAGCAGCAACCCGGCGACCACGGCGGCGAGCGGGCTCCCACCAGCCGCGACGATCCCGAAGAACAGCAGTTCCGAGCCGCCGGCCAGCACCGTCACCGCCGCGACGATCGGCATCCACACCGGGAATCCGGCAGCGATGGTCGAGGCGCCGTAGGAGACGCCGAAGAGGCCGACGGCCAGGCAGGCCGCGGCCACGGCGGCGGCGGTCCGCCGATCGAGTGTTCGCCAGATCGAACGCATGTTTTTCATAGTGAACGCTGCGGGTCGGTAAAGTCAACGCGGAAACAGCTCCGGAGGAGGCGTTGATGGACCGGCAGGACCCGGTCGCCGGACCACCCCAAGCGGTGATCGCGGCGGCCCTACGACGAGAACGCGCTCGCGCCGGCCTGTCGCTCACCGAGGTCGCCAGCCGCGCGGGTGTGGCGAAGTCCACACTGTCGCAACTGGAATCGGGCACCGGTAATCCCAGCCTGGAAACCCTGTGGGCGCTGTGCGTCGCCCTGGAGATGCCGTTCTCGCGACTGCTCGATCCGCCGCGCCCGAACGTGCAGGTGATCCGCGCCGACGAGGGTTCGCAGGTGCCCTCGGCCGACGCGGACTATCGCGTCACCCTGCTCGCGGCAGGCCAATCACACACGCGCTGCGATGTGTACCGGATCGCGGCCGAACCCGGTCAGATCCGTCGCTCGGAACCGCACACGCCCGGTGTGGTCGAGCACGTGGTCCTCGCGGCCGGTCATGCCATCGTCGGTCCCGCCGACGAGCCCGTGGAGATGCGCCCAGGTGACTACATCCGCTACCTGGGTGATCTCCCGCACGTCTTCGAGGCTCTCGAACCGGGCACGTGGGCCACGATGGTCATCGAGAGCGCCTGATCAGGCGGCCCCTTCGCCCAGGTACTGCAACCAGAGCGGGTCGAGATCGGCGGTGGTCGACAGCAGCCGCCAGTGCGGGCCCTTGGGTGAGACCAGCGGATGACGCAACGTCCAGCCCAGTTCGGTCAGCATCTTGTCGGCTTTGCGGTGGTTGCACGGCGCGCAGCTGGCCACGCAGTTCTCCCACGAGTGCTCCCCGCCGCGACTGCGCGGGATGACGTGGTCGATGGTTTCGGCTTTGCCGCCGCAGTACCCGCAGCGGTAGCGGTCGCGGTGCATGAGAGCCGCCCGGGTCATCGGCACCCGGGCGCGGTAGGGGACCCGCACATAGGTGCGCAGCCGGATAACGGAGGGAATGGCCACCGTCGCGCCCGCCGAATGCAGGACCGGGGCGGCGGGATCGTCGTGGACCGCGTCGGCCTTCGCGCAGATCAGCAGAACGACAGCGCGGCGAGCGGACAGTGCGGTGAGTGGTTCGTAGGTGGCGTTGAGAAGCAGCACCCGGCGTTTACGCCAGGCGGCGGCGTCGTGATCGCCGGCGAGATGCAGTGGCGCGGGGCGATGCGGCAGGTCGTGCAGACCGTGTGCGCCCGGATGGTGATCGGACAAGATGTGCAGCGGAATAGCCCCCGAGCCACGATTGTGGACGTCGGCGGGCTGGAGTTGTCGGTGCGCGCGCGCCTCGTGTGACCGGGCGCCTGGCCGCTGCTTCATTGTGTGACCTCAATTTCATGATTGGCAGGATCATGTGGTATCTGGGGTCGATACTGTCCACCAGTTGACCACGGTTGAGCCCGTATTGCACGGTTATTTTTCAAACTTTCGGGTGAACTGTGATTGAAGGCCCGGCGCGCGCTCGGGGCACAATGGAGCGCGTGACTTCAGGTGAGCAGACAACGACCTCGTTCTACGACGCGGTGGGTGGCGCGGAGACCTTCCGCCGCATCGTGTCGGTCTTCTATCGCGAGGTCGCTGCCGACGAGATCCTGCGCCCGCTGTATCCCGAGGAGGATCTGGGGCCGGCCGAGCGCAGGTTGCGGATGTTCCTCGAACAGTACTGGGGTGGGCCGCGCACCTACTCCGACGAGCGCGGCCACCCCCGGCTGCGGATGCGTCATCATCCGTTCGTCATCGGAGCGCTCGAGCGGGACGCGTGGTTGCGTTGCATGCGGATCGCCGTCGACGAGATCGAGCCGTCGATCCTGGACGCCGAACACCGCAAGGCGATGCTGGACTATTTCCAGATGGCAGCGGCCTCGTTGCAGAACGCCCCGCACTGAGCTCGGGACGCCCGGGATTCGCTGATGACGTCCAGGTAGCGACCCGATTTCGGACCTGCGCCCCGGTTTACCGCGATGTTTCCGTCCGGCGTGGCGAACGCTGGCGATTTGCCGGATTCGAAGAAAGTCTCGCGCCGCATGAATATTGTGGGCGTTCTTTGGCAATATTGCGGTTGTGACACAGACACCTGCCTCGCCGGTGCCGGGGGACAACAGCACCGCTCCGTGGTGGAAAACCGCCGTGTTCTATCAGGTCTATCCGCGTTCGTTCGCCGACTCCGATGGTGACGGAGTCGGCGATCTCGGCGGTGTGCGCGAGAAGATGGGTTACCTCGAGCTATTGGGTGTCGACGCGCTGTGGATCTGTCCGGTGATGCGCTCACCACAGGCCGACGGCGGCTACGACGTGTCCGACCCACGCGACATCGACCCGCTCTTCGGTGGCCTCGAGGCCCTCGACGAACTCATCGCCGAGGCGCACGATCGTGAGATCAAGGTCACCATGGATCTGGTGCCCAACCACACCAGCACCGAGCATCCGTGGTTCGCGGCCGCGCTCGAAGCCGCACCGGGCAGTCCCGAACGGGCGCGCTACATCTTCCGCGACGGTCGCGGCGAAGACGGCGCCGAGCCGCCCAACAACTGGCCGAGCATCTTCGGTGGCCCCGCCTGGACCAGGATCACCGAGCCCGACGGCACGCCGGGCCAGTGGTACCTGCACATCTTCGCGCGCGAACAACCCGACCTGAACTGGGACAATCCCGATGTCGCCGCGGATTTCGAGAAGACGCTGCGGTTCTGGCTCGACCGCGGGGTCGACGGTTTCCGTCTCGATGTGGCCCACGGCATGGCCAAACCGGAAGGCCTGCCCGACATGGCGCACGTCGACACCAAGATGCTGGTGCACGACGACGACGATCCCCGCTTCAACAACCCCGGTGTGCACGCCATCCACCGCCGCATCCGCACCGTGCTCGACGACTATCCGCACGCGGTGTCCATCGGTGAGGTGTGGGTCGATGACAACGTGCGCTTCGGCGAGTACGTGCGCCCCGACGAACTGCATCTGGCGTTCAACTTCCGGCTGGCCGAGGCGGCCTTCACCGCCGAGGACGTGCGCACCGCCATCACCCATTCGCTCGAGGCGGTGAGCGCGGTCGGCGCCCCACCCACCTGGACCCTGTCCAACCACGACATCGAACGCGAGGTCACCCGCTACGGCGGCGGCAAGACCGGGGTGGCGCGGGCGCGGGCGATGATGATGGTCGAATTGGCGCTGCCGGGTGCGGTATTCGTCTACAACGGCGCCGAGCTCGGGCTGCCCAATGTCGGCGATCTGCCCGAGGAGGCGCTGCGGGATCCGGTGTGGGAACGCTCCGGCCACACCGAGCGTGGTCGCGACGGGTGCCGGGTGCCGATTCCGTGGGAGGGCAGTACGCCGCCGTTCGGTTTCACCACGGGCACGCCGTGGCTGCCGATGCCCGCCGAGTGGGCCGACCGCACCGTCGAAGCCCAGCTGGAAACCCTGCACTCGACGTTGTCGCTGTACCGCCTGGCGATCGATCTGCGCGGTACCCGTTCGGAATTCGCGGGCGACCGGATCGACTGGTACGGCAGCCCGGCCGGGTGTCTGGCGTTCCGCCGACCGGGTGGGCTGGTGTGTGTGCTCAACGCCTCGGACGGGCCGATTCAGCTGCCGCCGGGGGAGTTGCTGCTGTCCAGCGCTCCGGTCGCCGACGACCGCCTGCCCGCGAACGCGGCGGCCTGGTTGGTCTGACACGCGCATTTCCGACGGCCGGAGGATGAACTACTACAGAGCATCGTCTAACGTTTCACTCGTGAGCATTCTCGAGACAGTGCTGATCTTCGTCGGCATCCCGGCCGCGATCTACTTCGCGATCGCGGGTTTGTCCTATCTCGGTAAGCCACTGCCCGGTGAGAAGCCGGCCCACTTCGAGCTCGGGCAGAAGTGGACCCACCCGCCGGTGCTGTGGAGCGCTACCGACGAGGTGACCGCTGCGTCCGGTCACCACCACGCCGAACCGCATGGCAGCCATGCGGTTCTCGAACCCGCGCACGCGGAGCTGATCGGAGGCCGGGCAAGTGGCAAGTTCTAATTGGCCCGCGGTTGTCGAAGCCGACCTGCCGCACGGGTACGCGCTGACCAGTAGTGGCCGCGTCTCCGGTGTGCACGAGCCCGGCACGGTGTTCGACGAGGTGCCGTTCACCGATCGTGAGCGGGTCGCCCTCGACAACGCGCTCACCGACGCCACCCGCGCCACGAAGGTGCGCTTCAACATCTACCTCGGCGACCTGGGTGCCGACCCGGCCGCCGGTGCCGACGCGCTGCTGCAGAACACCCCCGAGTCCGCCGACTCGGTGCTCATCGCGGTCTCGCCCAACCAGGGTGCCGTGGAGGTCCGTTCGGGTGCCGCGGTGGCCGAGCGCGCCAACGACCGCATCTGCCAGCTCGGCGTCACCGCCGCACTGGCGTCCTTCCGTCAGGGCAACCTGATCGATGGGCTGATCTCGGCTGTCCGGGTGATGGCCGCCGCTATCGGCCGCTAGTCCCTTTCGCCGCGCACCGGCGCGTTCACCTGCAGAGGTGAACGCGCCGTTCGTGTTTCGGCGGGAAAAGTTTCCGCGCATCGGGAATCAACCCGACGACTGTCGACTTCTAACCAGTGAAATAACTTTGACTGGTTAGGAAGTGGCGAGCATGCGCCGAGAGAATCTTGCCTGGGCGGGACTGGCGGCGATGACCGTGTCGTTCGGGCTGAACTTCACCATGGGGGTGTTCTTCGCGCCGACCGCCGCGTCGTACGGGGTGTCGTCGACGGCGCTTGCCGTGGCCGCCGCGCTGGGGACGGCGGTGACCGGGGTGGCGCAGCAGGGGATCGGGCGACTGCTCGATCGGTTCGGGCCCAAGATGGTGCTGACCGGTGGGCTCAGCCTGATCTCGGGCAGTTATCTCGTGCTCGCCACGGTTACCCAGACCTGGCAGTTCGTCGCCGCCTACATGGTGCTCGGCGGGCTCGGGTTCGCCTCGGCATCCACGCTCACCGTCACCACGCTGCTCGGGCGGGCGCACGGCGCGCAGGCGGGACCTGCGATGGCGCGGGCGGCGATCGGCATCAATCTGGGTCAGCTGGTGACACCGTGGGCGGCGACCGCGTTGTTCGAGCCGATCGGTGTGCGTGCCACCTTCGCCCTGCTCGGTGCGGTCGGCCTGGCCGTCACGGCCGTGTTGTGGCTGCTGCTGCCCAACGATCAGCGGACCACCGGTGTGGCAGGTGCGGGGGAGTCGCTGGCCGATCGGTGGAAGGTCTTGGTGGCGTTCGGATTACACTCCGCGACCCTCTATGTGGTTGTGCTGATGTTGCCCGAGCACGCGGTGGAACTGGGGTGGTCGGTCACCGGTGCGGGCCGACTGGTCGCCTTGGCGGCGCTGGCTGCCGGGCTGACCTCCGCCGCGCTGGTCCCGCTGTTGCGCCGTCACCGGCCCGAAGATCTGCTGCGAACCCTGTTCGTGGTGCGGCTGTCCGCGTTGCTGCTCGCGGTGTTCGTGCCGGGTTCGCTGGTGCTGGTCGCGGTGCTGTTCGGTATCGCTTCCTTCCCGGTCATCCCGCTCACCATGGCCATCGTGTCGCGTGGACTCGATCCGGCGCGGATGGGCCGAACCCTGGCTCCGGCCTGGGTGATTCATCAGCTGTCTGCCGCCGCCGGGTTGGGTGTCGCCGCCCTGATCCACACCCTCACCGACAGCTACCGCGGCTATTTCGCGCTCACGGTGGTGTTCACCGTGGCCGCCGCTGTCCTCGCCGGACCGGTTCGCCGTCGCGAACCGGTCACCGTCTGAACCTCCGCAAAACCCACCGAGAAAGAGAGATCCATCATGAGCCAGGTCCGTCACAACACCGTGCAGATCCAGGGCCAGTCCATTTTCTATCGCGAGGCGGGTGACCCGTCGGCACCGACTGTTGTTCTCCTGCACGGATTCCCGACGAGCTCGGCGATGTTCCGGAACCTGATCCCGGCCCTCGCCGCCGACTATCACGTGATCGCGCCCGACCATCTGGGCTTCGGGCAGTCCGGGATGCCGAAGGCCGACGAGTTCGACTACACCTTCGACAACCTCACCGCCCTCACCCTCGAACTGCTCGACACCCTCGGCATCGACCGGTTCGCGGTCTACATCCAGGACTACGGCGCGCCCATCGGCTTGCGTATCGCCGCACGCAACCCGCAGCGCGTCAGCGCCCTCATCACCCAGAGCGGCAACGCCTATCTGGAGGGCTTCACGCCGTTCTGGGAGCCGCTGTTCGCACACGCGAACGACCGCGCCGCCCACGAACCGGAGGTGCGCAAGCTGCTCGAGCCCGACGCGACGAAATGGCAGTACACCCATGGCGTTCCGGCCGACCGGTTGTCGCTGGTCAGCCCGGACACCTGGACTCTCGACCAGGCCTACCTGGACCGTCCAGGCAACAGGGAGATCCAGCTCGACCTGTTCGCCGACTACAAGAACAACCTCGACGGCTACCCCGAATTCCAGAAGTACTTCGCCGAGCACCGTCCTCCGACGCTCATCGCCTGGGGCGAGCACGACGAGATCTTCGGAGCCGACGGCGCCCGCGCCTACCTGCGCGATCTGCCCGACGCCGAACTGCACCTGCTCGACGCGGGGCACTTCGCGCTCGAGACGCACGGCCCCGAGATCGCCGCGCTGATCCGTGATTTCCTCGGCCGGGTCCTGCGCTGAGCCACCTGCGAACGGCCGGGCACCCGCCCTGCCGTCCGCGCGTGATCGAGTACCCTGAGCGGCGGCTTTCGCGGCCGGCACGGCCGGTCGCCGGTGAAGGGGGATCATGCGCACAGCACTGGCTCGGATCGTCGCCGCGGTAGCGGTGACCTGCATGTCGACCGTCGGTTGCGCCGACGACTCGTTCCGCGACACCGAACCCGCCGCCGGTGCGCCGACCTCGGACTTCTACACCGCCGACGGCGAAACCCTCCCGGGCGCACGGGGTTCGGTGATCCGCACCCGGTCGCTGCCCGACGCCGTACCGGGTGCCCGCACCGAGCTGATCCTCTACCGCTCGATCGACGCGCACGGGGCGACGGTCGCCGTCTCGGGAACGGTATCGGTGCCGCCGGGGACGCCGCCGGTGGGCGGCTGGCCGCTGATCTCGTTCGCGCCGGGCACCAACGGTGTCGCCGACGTGTGCGCGCCCTCGCGGGCCGACGGTGCGTCACCGACGAGGGACGAGCTGGCCCGCTGGGTCGCCGCCGGGTACGCGGTGGCCCGCACCGACTACCAGGGGCTCGGCACACCCGGCGGCCACGGCTACCTCATCGGGGAGACCGAGCAGCGCGCCGTCGCCGACATCGTCGTCGCGGCAAGGGAATTCAACCGCGATATCGGTGCCCGCTGGGTGGCGATGGGGCACTCCCAGGGTGGGCACGCGGCCCTGTTCGCCGCGAGCGCGTCGGGCGGTTGGGCTCCCGCGGTCGATCTGCTCGGTGCGGTGGCGCTCGCACCCGCGTCCCATCTGGCGGAGCAGGTGCGGATGGCGAAGTGGGCGGTGTCGAATCCGCTCGGCTCGGTCGGGACCGGTGGGCTGGCGGTGTACCTGCCGATGCTGGTTCGCGGCGCGCAGACCGTCACCGAGCTGGACCCGGCCCGGTTCCTCACCGAGCGTGCGGTGTCGATGCTGCCGCTCGCCGACACCGACTGCGCGGCGGCGCTGAACGAATCGGGCAAATGGGGCGGGCTGTCGGTCAAGGACGTTCTCGAGCGCGATGGTGACCTGTCCGGGCTGCTGCGCGTCCTCGACGACAACGATCCGAGCGGGCTGAGCTTCACCGAACCGGTGCTGGTGCTCCAGGGCCGCGACGATCACACCGTTCCGCTGAAGTCGACCGACGCGATGGTGGCCCAACAGCAGATGCGCGGTCAATCGGTGGATTACCGCAAATACGACGGCGTCGACCACAGCGAGATCATCTCCGCGTCGTTCACCGACGCCCTCGGCTGGGTCGACACCCGCTTCGGCATCACCCGTTGACGCGTACGCCCCCGGATCGACAGGGGCTGCCACCTGGCTGAAGGCGTCGTCGTGCTGTCCCGGCACTGCCGTTGAGTTACGCCCACAGCAGAAGAACCGGGTGTGTCGCGCCGGCAGTCTTTACGCTCGGACCATGGGCGAGCACAAGGGTTTGCGGGTGATTCCGGGCGGGCGCGAGGAGCGACGGGCACGCCCCGAACCGCTGTGGCGCGAGGCCCTCGGCGAACGCCTGCGCACGCTGCGCCAAGAGCAGCGCTCGACGCTGGTCGACACCGCGGGCCGCGCGGGCATCTCCCCGCAGTACCTCTCGGAGGTGGAACGCGGCCGCAAGGAACCCTCCAGCGAAATGATCGCCGCCCTGGCCGGTGCACTGGGCACCAGCGTGGGCGACCTCGTCGGCCAGGTGGCGGAAATGATGCGCCGCCGCACAGCCGTCGTCGTCGGCGGCGACCGCCGCATCACCGCCCCGGCCATGCCACGCACCACGATGATCGCACCCAACGCACTGCTGATGGCGGCTTGACGCCAGCCTGATCCGCTCGGCGGTGGCTGTAGATCCCATCGGCCACCGCGCGAGCCGGCTTTCGCTGCACACGCCGGAGTATCCGGACGGTCTCCTCGTCGCCGAGCCCGCGTAGCTGTCGGTGGTGCCCTGCATCATCGACGCATGCCGATCAAGAACCGTCAGACCGCAGAGCATCCGTTCCTGCGGGAGATGTACGAGGACCCGTACTATCCCGACGCCGTGCTCGACCGGTGCAAGGCGGTCCTGCTGCGCCTGTGCGAGACCATCGAGTCGGAACGGCCATCGGATCTGACGGCCCTGTACGTCCTCACCCAAGCCGCCACCGCCGAGTTCAACGACCTGGAGGCGGAGTTCGAGGCAGCCGACAGCGAAATCGAGACGGTCGCACGCGAAGTGATCGCCGAGGACTTCTGTGTGATCGCGGCGGCCTATGGCTTCCCGAATGCGGATTCGGAGGAGCTGCTAGCCGGGCGAGACTGGTGACGGGCTGCTCATGGAAGTGGTTGGCGGATCCGGCGATGAAGGTAACGGTTCCCGATGTGAAAACCGGCTCCACCTACACCTGCTCCCGTTGCGCCGAACCACACGACGGACCCCCGCTCGGTTACGGCATGCCGGCACCCGCGCACTGGACCCCCGAAGTCGCGGATCAGCCCGGCAGCGTCCTCGGAGAAGAACAATGCGTGATAGCGGGATCGCACTTCTTCGTGCGGGCACGACTGGTCATTCCCGTGACCGACCTCGGCACCGAATTCGACTGGGGCGTGTGGGTATCGGTCAGCGCGGCTAACTTCGAGGGAATGTCGACGCTGTGGGACAAGCCCGAAAGAGTCGAGGAGCCACCATATTTCGGCTGGTTGTCCACCATCCTGCCCGTGTACGAACCGACCACCTTGAACCTGAAGACCAAACTCCATTCCCAGCCCATCGGCAACCGACCACTCGTGGAACTGGAACCCACCGATCACCCCCTGGCCGTCGAGCAACGAACCGGAATCACCGCGGCCCGCGTTCAATGGTTCGCCGAACAAGTTCTGCACACCGACAAGTCATGAACTGAACTCGACCACCCGTTTCGATGTCCAGTGATGGCCCGCATGCGAGACGGCGGGTGACCCGGTGTCCGCGGTGGCACACGGTCTGCCACGAACTGAAGCGCCGACTGACGGCGGCGCGCGCCGGGCGGGTCAGGTCGTCCGGATCGGGACGGTCAGTTCGCGGAGCATGTCGACGAGGGCGGTTACCGGCATTTCCGGGTCGATGGCGCGCTGGACGCCGAGGCCGATGCCGAGGGCGAGAATGCGGAGGGCCGCTTCGTCGGCGGGGAGGGGGAGGGCGATGCCGAGTTCGGCGGTTTGGATTTCGATGAGGGAGGCCAGGACGGCGGTGAGGGAGCGGCGGCGTTCTGCCAGTTCGGTGCGGATATCGGGGAGGTGGCGGGTGCTGGTGGCGAACTCGACCTCCAGGGCTGTCCAGCCGACGTCGCCGATGTTCTCGTCGGCCCAGCGGGCGAAGCCCTCGATCCGTTCGGCCATGGTGTCGGGTCCGAGAATCGCGGCCGACAGCGATTCGGCCCGCTCCACGTGCACCACGTCGAGCACGGCGAGGCCGAGTTCGTGTTTGGTGGCGAAATTCGAGTAGACCGCGCCCTTGGAGTAGCCGGCCTCGGCGGCGACCTTCTCCAGGGAGGTCACGTTGTAGCCGTCGGCCAGGAACAGGCGTTTGGCGGTCTCGACGAGACTTTCGCGCGTCCGTGCGTGGGACTCTTTGCGCGTCAGCCTGGTCATATGCGGCAGTTTAGCAAGAAGGGGTACCGGTGGAATTCGAATACCGTTAGTATCTGAATGATGAGCACTCGACGTGGCCTTGCCATCGGTTGCGGTGGTGTCCTCGGGTTCGCCTGGACAGCCGTGGCCCTCGACGCGGTCGAACGCGCACTGGACTGGGATGTTCGATCGGCCGACGTGCTGATCGGGACGTCGGCCGGCGCGGAGATCGTGGCCGCCCTCGGTTCCGGCCGCACACCCGCCGATCTCCTGGCCGCCCTCGACGCCGAGCCCGGCGCCGACCCGGTACTCGCGGCGCACATCGCCGTGGACCCCGGCAAGTTCCCGCCGCTGCCCGGTATCGGCCTGCCGAACCTCGGCCTGATCGGTGCCGGTCTTCGCGCCGGCTCGGCCTACAGCGCCCTGGCCGGGCTGCTGCCACGCGGGCGCGGTGACGCGAGCTGGCTTCGCTCGTTCGGCCGGTCACTCGCCGATGCCGACGGCTGGGTGGATCACCCCGCCACCTGGTTGGTGGCCGCCGACGCCGCGACCGGGCAACGGATCACCTTCGGGGCCAACGGGTCCGATGCCGATTCGCCGCATCGGTCCGCCGATGGCTCACCCGTCGACCTCGGTGACGCGATCGCCGCATCCTGGGCGATCCCCGGCTGGTTCCCGCCGGTACGGATCGGCGGCCGGGATTACGTCGACGGCGGCGCGGTCTCCTCGGTCTCGGCCGACCTGCTGCTCCCACTCGACCTGGACGAGGTGGTGGTGATCGCCCCGATGACCTCCGCGGGCGGTGCCCCGGCCACCGGCTTCGACCGCATCGAACGCCTCCTGCGCGCCCAGATGACTCGCGGCCTGGACCGAGAGGTGAAGCTCCTGCGCGACAACGGCGTTCGCGTGATCCGCGTCGAACCGGGGCCCGCCGAATTGGCCGCGATGGGCCCCAACTTCATGGATTCCCGCCGCCGCCCGGCGACCCTCGCCGCCGCCCGCGCCAATGCCCACGCCCGCGTGCACGAAGCACTGCGCACCGCGAGTCTCGCGCGATGAACTCGCAGATCAGAGCACGCACTCGGTGCGTGGCAGGCCCCGGCCGCCGGAAGGCGCCCGGTCGGCTGCGGGTCGCGGCCACCGGTGTGCGGCACCCGGCCCATGAACCCATGCGCACGACGAGCGCACAGCGACCCGAGATTCTGTGAAGAAGGAGAGCCGGATGACTCAGCACCATGAGGTGATCGTGATCGGGGCGGGGGTGTCCGGGGTCGGCGCCGCCATCAAGTTGCGGGAGGCGGGGGTCGACGATGTGGTCATCGTCGAGAAGGCCGAGACGTTCGGGGGGACGTGGCGGGCCAATACCTATCCGGGGTGCGCGTGTGATGTGCCGTCGGGGTTGTACTCGTTCTCGTTCGCGCCGAATCCGGAGTGGTCGCGGCTGTTCGCGACCCAGCCGGAGATCCTCGCCTACATCGACCGGGTGGCACGCGAGCACGGCCTCGCCGAGCGCACCCGCTTCGGGGTGACGATGACCGGCGCCCAGTGGGACGCGGCAGCCGAATTGTGGCGCCTGGACACCACTTCCGGCGAATTCACGGCGCGTTTCGTCGTCTCGGCGGCGGGCCCGTGGAACGAACCGCGCTTCCCCGACATCACCGGTCTGGACGAGTTCGATGGCGAGGTCTTCCATTCGGCGCGCTGGAATCACGACTACGACCTGAGCGGGAAGCGGG
Source organism: Nocardia sp. JW2 (assembly GCF_051843015.1). NCBI lineage: Bacteria > Bacillati > Actinomycetota > Actinomycetes > Mycobacteriales > Nocardiaceae > Nocardia > Nocardia sp. JW2. Next base: position 318,908 of record NZ_JBPXLK010000003.1, on the reverse strand, counting down.
TGGCGGTGATCGGAACCGGCGCGTCGGCTGTGCAGTTCGTGCCACAGATCCAGCCCGAGGTGGCCGCACTGCACCTGTTCCAACGCACCGCGCAGTGGGTGCTGCCGAAGCCGGACCATCCGGTGCCGGGCATCGAGAAGCAGGTGATGCGGCGCGTGCCGTTCGCGCACAAGGCTTTACGTGGCATCGAGTACGCCATGATGGAGAGCCTCGGTGTGGCCTTCCGGCATCCGCGCCCCCTGATGCAGGCGGTGCAGGGGATCGGTTCGGCGTATCTGCGTGCGGTGGTGCGTGATCCGGTGCTGCGGGCCAAGCTCACTCCCGACTACCTGCTCGGCTGCAAGCGGATCCTGTTCTCCAACAACTACCTCCAGTCGCTCACCAAATCCAATGTCGACGTGCACGCCACCGCCGTCACCGAGATCCGGGGCAACACGGTGATCGGCGCCGACGGCAGCAGCGCCGAGGTGGACGCGATCATCCTCGGCACCGGCTTCCACATCCTGGACTCCCCACTGGGCGAGATCGTGCGCGACGCCGACGGCCGCTCCCTGGCCGACCACTGGAAGGGTTCGCCCGAGGCCTACCTCGGCACCGTCACCACCGGCTTCCCCAACATGTTCTCCGTCCTCGGGCCGAGTCTCGGCACCGGACACTCCTCGGCGTTCGCCGTTCTCGAAGCCCAGATCACCTTCCTGGTCTCGGCGGTCACCCGGGCCCGCCGCGAGGGCTGGCCCGTGCTGGACGTGCGCCCGGAGGTGCAGGCCCGGTATGTCGACGAGGTGCAGGCCGCGCTGTCGGGCACCGTCTACAACTCCGGTGGCTGCCGCAGTTACTACCTGGATGTGAACGGGCGCAACAGCTTCAGCTGGCCGTGGTCGACCGGGGCACTGACGAGCCGGGTCAGTTCGTTCGATCCCTCCGATTTCACCGTCACCGAGAGCAAGGTGCTGTCATGAGTTATCCGAAGATCGAACTCGACGGCGCGCTCGTCGCCATCACCGGCGCGGCGCGTGGCATCGGCCTGGCCACCGCGCGCGCCTTCGTGGCGGCGGGTGCGCGGGTGGCGCTCGGCGATCTCGACGAGGCGCTGGTCGTGCAGGCCGCGGCCGAATTCGGCGACCGGGCCATGGGGCACGCGCTCGATGTCACCGACAAGGATTCCTACGCACGGTTTCTCGACGCCGCCGTCGACTGGCATGGTCGCCCGCTCGACGTGCTGGTCAACAACGCGGGCGTCATGCCCAACGCGCCGTTCCTCGAACAGTCCGAACGCATCGACCGGCTCACCATGGACGTCAACGTCTACGGTGTCATCCACGGCATGCGGCTGGCGCTACCCGCCATGGTGGAACGCGGCTACGGCCACGTGGTGAACGTGGCATCGCTGGCGGGCAAGTTCCCGCTCAAGGGGCTGGCGGTGTACAACGCGAGCAAGTTCGCGGTGGTCGGGCTGAGTGCGGCGACCCGGCTCGAGATGGACGGCACCGGGGTGAGCGTGAGCACCGTCCTGCCCTCGGCCGTGCGCACCGAACTCAGCTCCGGCATCGACGTGGGCATCCTGCCGACGGTCGAGCCCGAAGACATCGCCACCGCCGTGGTCCGCACGGTGAAGACCCGGGCCGCCGAGACATCGGTCCCTTCGTATGTCGGTGTCGCCGCGAACGCCGCGACGCTGCTGCCGGAATCGCTGATCCGGTTGGTGCGCAAGGCCGCTCACGACGACGCCGCGATCAACCGGGTCGACGACGACGTGCGTCGGGTCTACCTCGATCGCATCGAGAAGCAGTAGCGCACGGGTCACTGCCGTTCGTGCAGAACCTGGTCGACCAGCCCGTACTCCAGGGCGGTCTCGGCGGTGAACACCCGGTCGCGATCGGTATCGCGACGCAAGGTCTCCGGGCTCTGACCGGTGTGCTTGGACAGGATCGCCTCGATCGCCGCCCGCATGCGCACGATCTCGTCGGCTTGCAGGATCAGATCGGGAATCGTGCCCTGGCCGCGAGTCGCGGGCTGGTGCAACACGATTCGGGTGTGCGGGAGCATCGCCCGGTGTCCCGCCTCGCCACCCGCGAGCAGCACCGCACCGACCGCGATGGCCTGACCGACACAGGTGGTGTGCACGGGCGCCTTGATGAAGCGCATGGTGTCGTACACGGCCAGCATGGCCGACAGGTCGCCACCCTCGCAGTTGATGTAGAGGCTGATCGCCTGGCCGGGGCTGTCGGATTCCAGGTGCAGCAGCTGCGCGATGAGCGCGTTGGCGACGCCCGAGTCGATGGGTGTGCCCAGGTAGACGATGCGTTCGCTGAGCAGGTGCGAGTAGATGTCGGTGATACGTTCCCCACCGCGGTGCTGGGAAACCACATTCGGAATGGTGTAACTGGACATATCCGCCTCTCCGCGAATTCTGGCCTGACTCGTCTGCCGCCCGGATTGCGTCGGCGGCAGGCTGTTGGGGTAGGGGTCGGGTTTGCCCGTCCCCGGTGAGTTACCCATGTACGCGCGTGATCACGTGGTGCCGTGGGTAATTCATGCCGTGATGCCGATGCGACGACGATTGGGCACCACTTGGTCGAAGGACTCCACCACGTGGTCGATGAAGCCGTACTCGAGGGCCTGGGTGGCGGTGAACCAGCGGTCGTGCAGGGAGTCCTCGTAGACGCGGTCGAACGGTTGGCCGGTGTCCTCGGCGATGAGGCCGAGCACGGTGTCGACGGTGTAGCGCAGGTCGTCGGCCTGCACCTCCACCTCGACGGCGCTGCCGCCGATACCCGCCGAGCCCTGGTGCATGAGGATGCGGGCGTGCGGCATCGCGTACCGCTTACCCGGCGTCCCGGAGGACAGCAGGAATTGCCCTGCGCTGCAGGCCAATCCGAGCGCGAGGGTGGACACCTCGCACGGCACCAGCCGCATCACGTCGCGGATGGCGAGCATCGACGGCACCGAGCCGCCGGGGGAGTGGATCCACAGCGAGATTCCCGCTTCGGGTGCCTGGGCGGCGAGGGTGAGCATCTGGGTGATGAGCAGGGTCCCGTTGTCGTCGTCGAGCGCACCGTCGAGCACGAGAATCCGCCGCCCGAACAACTGCTCACGCATCCGCCAACTGAACATCGGTGCTTTGTCGTCGTGTGCCATGAGTCAACGGTGCCTCGCGCACACCACCATTCGCCGCCGATGCTGCCCCCAGCAGATCTGCTCACAGCAGCGAACACGGCGACACCGGCGTACGGCGGCGTCGCCTCGTGAGTACCGCGATGACAGCGAGGTGTTTCAGCGGGTGGCGGAGACTCCGAGGTCTTTCGCGCACGCATCCAGGATCTTCCCGAAGACCATCGCGGCGATCGGTGTGGTGAGCCGGGTGATCGCGGCGGCGGCGAACGGGGCTTTCACCTCGCCGACGCTCGTCCAGCGCACCCTTGTTCCGCCCGGTTCCGACGTGAACGTCATGGTCCCGCCGTCGTGCCGGGACGGCGGAAAGCTGCGTTCGACGAGGTAGTCGAAGGCATGCGGCGGGTCGTAGCGGGTGATCCGCTCGGTGAACCGGCCGATCATCCACAGGTGCCGGCGGACCGCGCCGACGCCGTAGGGCGCGTCTGTCCCCGGCCGGACCCAACGGTTACGCAGCACCCAGAACGAACGCCCGTAATTCCTTGTGTCGGCACACCATTCGAAGACCTGTTCGATCGGCGCCGCGATAAAGCGCTCGGCCGCAATGGTTTCCATCCCGCTTCTCCTTCGAAGATCGACATGGAGGAAATCCCCCGCCCCGAATACTACTCTCGGTAGTAGTCACATCGGGGCGAAATGCGTCGAGCCGGCCAGTGCCGGAAATGGCCGATGGCCCCGATCCGGCGAGATCGGGGCCATCGGGTCCGTGCGCTACTTGGCGTCGAATTCCCGTGCGCGCAGCGAGCGTTCGATCCCGGCGCGGCCTTCCGAGACCAGGCGGTACAGGGCGGGCGGGTGGTCACCCGCGAGGAATTCGTCGGCCTTGGCCATCGCTTCCTCGGTGATCGCCCAGTGCGGGTACAGGCCGACGACGACGGTCTGGGCCACCTCGCTCGAGCGGCGTTCCCAGACGGCGGGAACCTCGGCGAAGTAGCGGTCGACATACGGGGCGAGCAGTTCGCCCTGGCCCGCGGGGGCGAAACCGCCGACGATTGCGCGGGCGGTGATGTTGGGAACCGTGTCGTCGCCCATCACCGTGTTCCAGGCCTGTTCCTTCACCGCCGCCAGCGGGCGGGCCGCGCGGGCGGCGGCGGCCTGGCGCTTGCCTGCCGCGGTCGGGTCGCGGTTCAGTTCGGCGTCGATCACCGGGGACTCGAGCCCGTCGGCGTCGATGCGGCCCGCGGCGGCCAGTGCGGTGACGACGCGCCAGCGCAGGTCGGTGTCGACCGTGAGCCCGCCCAGGCCGACCTCCGCCGGATCGCTGTCGAGCAGCCGGGCGAGCACATCGGTGTGCCGAGTGTCCAGCTCGGCCCCGGTGAGTGCGTTGACGAACGCCAGCTGATGATCCGAACCCGCCTCGGCGCCGCGGGCCAGTTCCAGCAGCCGATCGGCGAAACCGGGCCAGCCCTCCTGCTCGGCCCACCCGGGCTCCGCGTAGCTCGAGATGGCGGTCGCGGCCTGCATGAGCAACCGCTGCACCACCCCGATCTCGGACTCGGCACCGATCCCGCGCTGCACGAGCGCGACGAAATCGCGGGCCTTCATCTCGGCCTGCCGGGTCATCTCCCAGGCCGCCGACCAGGCCAGTGTGCGCGGCAGGGATTCGGCGATGTCACCGACGCGGTCGACGACCACCGCGAGCGACTCGGGGTCCAGGCGCAGCGAGCAGTAGGTGAGGTCGTCGTCGTTGACCAGCACCAGGGCCCCGCGCGGCACCCCGACCAGCTCCGGCACCTCGGTCCGCGCGGCGGCGTCGAGGTCGAGCTCGACGCGCTTGGCACGCACCAGCTTTCCGTCGACATCGTCGTAGACACCGACCGCGATCCGGTGCACGCGGTACTCGCCGGCACCCGGTGCGGCGCCCTCCTGCACCACCGCGAAACTCGAGAAGGTGCCGTCTGCCGCGACGGTGAAATCGGGCCGCAGGATATTGAGGCCGGTGGTCTTGAGCCACTGGGCGCCCCAGTCCGACAGGTCGCGCCCCGACGCCTTCTCCAACGCCGACAGCAGATCGTCGAAAGTGGCGTTGCCGTAGGCGTGTTCGGCGAAGTAGTCGCGCAGACCGGCCAGGAACGGCTGCAACCCGACATAGGCGACCAGCTGCTTGAGCACCGAGGCGCCCTTGGCGTAGGTGATGCCGTCGAAGTTCACCTCCACTGCGTGCAGGTCGGGGATGTCGGCCGCGATCGGGTGGGTCGAGGGCAGCTGGTCCTGGCGGTAGGCCCAGGACTTCTCCACATTCGCGAAAGTGGTCCAGGCACTGGTGTATTCGGTCGCCTCGGCCTGGCACAGCACCGACGCGAACGTCGCGAACGACTCGTTGAGCCACAGATCGTCCCACCACTTCATGGTGACCAGGTCGCCGAACCACATGTGCGCCATCTCGTGCAGCACCGTCTCCGCGCGGCGCTCATACGACGCGCGGGTCACCTTGGACCGGAACACGTAGTCCTCGAGGAAGGTGACCGCGCCCGCGTTTTCCATCGCGCCCGCGTTGAACTCCGGCACGAACAGCTGGTCGTACTTGCCGAAGGCGTACGGCACACCGAAGTTCTTGTGGTAGAAGTCGAAACCCTGCTTGGTCTCGGTGAACAGCCGCTCGTGGTCCATGTGCTCGGCCAGCGAGGCCCGGCAGAACAGGCCGAGGGGGATCTCGCCGTGGCTGTCGGAATAGGTGTCGGTCCAGGTGGCGTAGGGACCGGCGATCATGGCGACCAGGTAGGTGCTCATCCGCGGCGTGGTCGCGAACGTGTGGCGCACGACCGCGCCGATCTCGTGCCGGTCGATATCGGCACCGTTGGAGACGACAACCCAGTCGCTCGGCGCCGTCGCGACGACGTCGAAGGTGGCCTTGAGGTCGGGCTGGTCGAAGCAGGCGAACATCCGCTTGGCGTCGGCGGTCTCGAACTGCGAGTACAGGTACACCTTGCTGTCGGCGGGGTCGACGAAGCGGTGCAGGCCCTCACCGGTGTGCGAGTACTCGCAGTCGGCCACCACCACCAGCTCGTTGTTCTCGGCCAGATCCGTCAGCGCGATGCCGGTCTCCTCGGCATACGAACTCACATCGAGATCTCGGCCGTTGAGCACCGCCGAGCGCACCCGCGCCGCGACCAGATCGATGAAGGTGCTCGCCCCCGGCTTCGCGGTGAAGGTGACGGTCGTCGTCGAACCGAAGGTGTCCGACACCGCCGAGTCCGCCCCGCGCGGCTGATCGGTGAGGTCGAGCTCGATCCGGTAGTTGTCCACGGCCACCACGGCCGCGCGTTCGACCGCCTGGTCGCGGGTGAGATTCGGGGCAGACATTGATCTCCTTCGTCGTCGACGAACACGGCACGCCTCGCGCGCTGCGGCCTCGGCCGCGCGCACATCAGCGTCCACAATGCCACTTGCCGCCGACACCCGCTCACGAGTTTCGGCCCCCTCGGTACAGTGCCTACGGAAAAGTTCGCACCTACCAGGAGGCTCGACGTTGAAGCATGTGCACGCCGGGAAAGTCCGTGACCTCTACGAGGACGGCGACACCCTGCTGCTCGTCGCGTCGGATCGTGTCTCGGTCTACGACGTGGTGCTGCCGACGCCGATCCCCGGCAAGGGCGCGCTGCTGACCCAGCTGTCGAACTGGTGGTTCGAGTACTTCACCGACATTCCCAACCACGTGGTGTCGGCCACCGATGTGCCCGCCGAGTTCGCCGGTCGCGGTATCCGGGTGAAGCCGCTGAAGATGCTGCAGGTCGAGTGCATCGCGCGCGGGTACCTGACCGGGTCGGGGCTCAAGGAGTACCAGCAGTCGGGCACGGTCTCCGGTATCGCGCTGCCCGCCGGCCTGCGCGACGGCGACAAACTGCCCGAGCCCATCTTCACCCCCTCCACCAAGGCCGCCGAGGGGCACGACGAGGCGATCAGCTTCGCCGACGTGGTGAACCAGGAGGGCCGCGAGGTCGCCGAGAAGCTGCGTGACCTGACCCTCGAGATCTACACGCGCGGTGCCGAGCACGCGGCGAAGGCAGGGGTGATCGTCGCCGACACGAAGGTCGAATTCGGCTGGGACGGTGAGGTTCTCACGCTCGGTGACGAGGTGCTCACCTCGGACTCCTCGCGTTTCTGGCCCGCCGACGAATGGGAGCCCGGCCGCCCCCAGCGCTCCTTCGACAAGCAGTTCGTCCGCGACTGGTCCACCTCCACCGGCTGGAACAAGGAATACCCCGGTCCGGAGATCCCCGCCGACGTGGTCGAGGCGACCCGGCGCAAGTACGAAGAAGCCTACGAGCGCATCACCGGTGAGAGCTGGACGGGTACCCGAGGATAGTCGTCGCCGCGCCCGTCAGTGCACGGGTGCGGCAACACCTTTCACCGCGCAGATGTGGTCCATCTGCTCGTTTCCCCATTCGCCGAGAGTCACCAGCGCGGCGTTGAGCGACACCCCGCGCTCGGTGAGGGAGTACTCCACTTTCGGTGGGACCTGCGCGTAGATCTCACGGCTGATGATGCCGTCGTGCTCCAGCTCGCGGAGCTGCTGGATCAGCATCTTCTCGGTGACACCGGGGACGAGGCGTTTCAGGTCGCCGAAGCGCTGGGTGCCGGTGGACAGGGCCCACAGGATCAGGGCCTTCCATTTGCCGCCCACCACGTCGAGGGCGGCATCGATGCCGCACGAATACGGATGCTGTCGCTGCTTCATCTCCGCCTTACTTACTTTTTTGTAGGTATTGCACTTCACAGTCGGTACTTGTGAAGTCTAGCGCAACAGGCGAATCTGGGAGTGCATCGCCGAGCGACGGCGACAACCTTTCGGACTAGGGGAGCAATGAGCAACTCGACTGCGGTACAGCGTGTTTCGGTGATCGGTCTCGGCGCGATGGGTGCCGCGCTCGCGAAGGCGCTGCTGGCGGGTGGTCATGAGGTGACGGTGTGGAATCGCACCGCCGCGCGGGCCGAACCGCTGGTTGCCGAAGGCGCGACGGTGGCGTCCACCTCGGCCGAGGCGATGGCGGCCGGGGACCTGGTGATCCTGTGCGTCCTCGACGACGCGGCGGTGCGTGAGCACGTGGAGCCCGCCGCCGAGCAGTTGCGCGGCCGCGTGCTGGTGAATCTGACGACCACCACTCCGGAACAGGGGCGCTCGCTCGGGCGCTGGGCCGAGGCGAACGGTGTGGAGCTCATCGACGGCGGCATCATGGCGGTGCCGTCGATGATCGGCGGGCCCGCGGCCTTCCTGCTCTACAGCGGTATCACCGCCGCGTTCGACCGGTTTCGGCACGTCCTGGATCTGTTCGGGCGCGCCGAATGGGTCGGTACGGACTACGGTGCCGCGGCCATGTACGACCTGGCGATCCTCGGCGGTATGTACTCGATGTTCGCCGGCTTCCAGCAGGGCGGGAAGATGGTGCGCACCACCGGTGGTTCGGCCGCCCACCTGGCCACTCTGATGGGCCCGTTCCTGCAGGCGATGGCCGGGATGTTCGCTCAGTACGCACCAGGCATCGACGACCCGGCGAGCTACGTTCCCGAGCAGAGCGCCGAATTCACCGCGGGCGCGCTCACCACCATCAACACCGCCGCGGACGAGGCGGGAACGCCTTCTGAGTTGCTTCAGGTGCTCCTGAAGACGGTGCCCGGCATCTGAGCCCGAGTACGCGGTCCGATCGTGCGGAAGTTCCGCGATCGGACCGCGCTGTGTGCCCGGCAACCCGGGGCGGGGTCAGGCGTTCACCAACTCGGCTGCGAGGAGTTCGTCGACGAAGCCCTCGGCCCGCGCGTCGAACGCGGCGTAGTGCGCGGCCCGTGCGTCACCCGCGATGGCCTCGCCGATCACCAGATTGCCTTCGGCGTCGATGGTTTGAGGCTGGTCCTCGGCATCGGGCAGCAGGCCGACGCGGGAATCGGCGAAACCGCTGTAGTACGCCAGGCCCTCGCTGAGCTGGGCCTCCAGTAGCTGCTGCATGCCGGGAACGATCGCGTCGCCCGCGGTGGCGCCCGCCAGGCCCAGCCACAGGATGCGTTTGCCCGCCAGCTTCGGCTTGCTGCGGCCGTAGGCGAAACCGTAGTTCCAGACGCTGTCGATCCAGCCCTTGAGCATGGCGGGAACGCTCTGCCAGTACACGGGGAATACGACGACGATCACGTCGGCGGCCTGGACCCGGCGCATGTGCGCCTCGGTGGTCGCCGAGTACACCTTGTCGCGATTGCCCCATTCGGGCTGGTCGGCCACGGTCATCCGGGGGTCGAAGTTCTCGCGGTGCAGGTCGAGGAAGTCGATCGCGTACCCGGCGGCGGTGAGCCGGGCGACCGCGCGGTCGGCGACATGAGCCGACAGCGAATCGGCGCGGTGATGCGACAGGACCACCAGGGCCCGCCGGTCGACCGCCGATTCGCCCGCGCTCGCGGCGTGATCGAGGCCGGTGGGCGCGGGAGGCGTTGCGGTGCGAGCGGATTCGGGTGTGGCGGAGGGCTGCGACATGGTGACTCCCTGGTCGTCGGTGGTGCGGGCGGTGTGCCCTGTACTTGCAGTCAACCGTGAATCGCGTGGACGATCTATGGGTGATCATCTCCAGTCGATAGGAATTCGTCTACGCTGGTGGCGTGGATCCGTTGAGTTCGCTGTTGAGCGGCATTCGTGCCGAAGGATCGGTCGTCACCCACGCCGTGCTGCGGTCGCCGTGGACCATCCGCTTCGCCGACCGGGCGCCCCTGGTCATGGTCACCGTCCTGCGTGGCGGCGGCACTCTGGTGCTCGCCGACGGGTCCTCGACCCGGCTGGTGGCCGGTGACACCGCCGTCGTCCAGGCCTGCGAGCCGTTCCATCTGGCCGATACCCGGGCCACGCTCGACCGTCCGCACATGGGCTACGAGCTGTCGTGTTTCGTGCCCCGTGGTTTCGGCCCGGCCGATCTCGCCTGTGCCACACCGGAACTCGTCGAGACCGCGACCGGCGCGCCCGAGGAGACCTCGCTCGTCGTCGGCGCCTACCGGGCGTCCGGGCGCCGGCACGAACGGCTGCTGCGCGCGCTGCCGCCGGTGATGGTCGTCAGCGACGACCCGGACGTCTGCGCGTGGCTGGAGCAGTCCGCCGCCGACGCGGTCCGGCTCAGCGCGGGCTCACAGGCATTGATGGACCGGCTCCTGGACTGGGCGCTGGTGTGCACGCTGCGCACCTGGCTTGCGGCACAGCAACATTGCGCGCCCGCCTGGTATCGCGGCATGGCCGACCCGGTCGTCGGGCCGGCGCTCGAGGCCATCCACAACGATCCGTTCCGGCGCTGGACGGTGGCCGATCTCGCGGCCGAGGCGGCGGTGTCGCGGGCCCTGTTCGCGCGCCGGTTCAGCGAGGTGATGGGCGAGACGCCGCTGGCCTATCTCACCGAATGGCGGATGGCCGAGGCCGAGGAACTGCTCGCCGACCCGAATCGCAGCGTCGCCCAGGTGGCGACCACCGTCGGCTACTCCGATGCGTTCGGGTTCAGTGCCGCATTCAAACGTCTTCGCGGACAGAGCCCTTCGGAATTCCGCTCCACTCTGCGTCAGCCTGCCCTCGCGCGGGCGTGAGTCACGGCGTCGGGGCGGTACCCGCGAGGTGCTCGGCCAGGCGCTGCAACAGCGGACGCTGACCCTTGACCAGCTTGGGTTCGGCGAGCGCCGGGGCGAACCAGCCGACCCGGTCGATCTCGGGAAACTCGCCGAGGCGGCCCGAGCGCGGCGGCCACTCCATGGTGAAGGTGCCCGGGACGATCGCCTCCGGATCGAGGTCGCCCTCCACGGCCCACACCGTGACCGTCTTGCGGCGCGATCCGCTGCCGTACTGCACGTCACCGAGTGCGATCCACGGCCCGTCCGGCACCGGCAACCCGAGCTCCTCGGTGAACTCGCGTGCGGCGGCGACCTCCGCCGATTCGACCCCGATCTCGTACTCGCCCTTGGGAATCGACCACGCCGACTCGTCCTTCTTCGCGAACAACGGTCCGCCCATGTGCCCGATCAACACCTCGATCCCGGCCTCGCCACGCCGGAACACCAGTACACCCGCGCTGTAGACATCCACGCCGTCGAGTCTGCCAGGTGCGGGAAACGCGGTGGCGGCTCAGTCGAGGGCGTCGACGAAACGAGTGAGCAGACGGGCGAATTCGGTGCGCTCGGCGGGGGTCCAGCCGGACATGGCGCGGTCGAAAGCGCTCTGGCGGCGTCGGTGGGCGGCGGCGAGGATGTCGGTGCCCCGGTCAGTGAGCTCCAGGAGTGACCGTCTGCCGTCGGTCTGATCGGCCACGCGGCGCACCGAGCCGTCGGCCACGGCGGCGGCCACCAGCTTGCTCGCGCGCGGTTGGTCGACGGCGAGGGCGGCGGCGACGGTGGAGACAGTGGGGTCCTGGTGTGCCTCGATGACGTCGAGTACGTCGAACACCTGCCCGGTCGGCGCGTCTGGCGACAGCGTCCGTCTGGTTTGGCGGCGCCGGATACCGATCATGGCTCGTTCGATGTGCTCGACCTCGTTCACGCCATCATGATAGCCTTTTGCATGTACATGTCCTTTGACATATACATGCGTTGGGAGGTTTCTCATGGCTGAGCGTCGGCTCATCGGGTACCAGGTCAAGCGGCTGGACCAGCTCATCGAGGCAGCGTTCGACCGTGCCGTCGAGGCCGTCGGCATGACGCGCCGCGAGTGGCAGACGCTCTCGACGATTGAGCGTGACCACCCCGATCGTGCGGAATTGGTGCGAGCGCTTCGCCCGTTCTGGGAGCACAACACCGAATCCGTCGACGCGGTGATCCAGGGCTTGACCGAGCGCGGCTGGATCACCGGTGCATCGACGGGCCGCTGGGAACTCACGTCGGCGGGTCGTCGCGCCTACGAGTCGGCGACCGATTCCGTGGGGACCATCCGGCGCCGCATGGCCGACGGCATCGGCGCGGACGAATTCACCGCCTGCACAGCGACTCTCGAACGTATGGTCGCGAACCTCGAGTCGGCGAGCTGAGCCGCACACTCACAATTCGGTGTTCGGGTCCACCAGACGCTCGGGGTCGACCGGTTCGCCCGAGGTCACCAGTTCCTTGATGCGATCGGTGACATCCCAGACATTGACGTTCATGCCCGCGCGCACGCGGTTGTCCCGGTCCAGCCAGAAGGCGACGAATTCCGGTTTCGCCACGTCGCCGCGGACCACAACCCGCACGTCGTCGTCGCGACCGACATAGCCGGTGTACTCCATGCCGAGGTTGTACTGGTCGGTGAAGAAATAGGGGAGGCGGTCGTAGGTGGCGGGCTTGCCGAGCATCGTCAGCGCGGCCACCGCAGGCTGATTCAGGGCATTGGCCCAGTGCTCCACGCGTACCCGCTTGTCCAGCAGCGGATGCAGCTCCTCGGCGATGTCGCCGACCGCCACCACATCCGGGTCGCTGGTGCGCAGGGACTCGTCGACCAGGATGCCGGTGCCGGTGGCCAGCCCGGCGGCTTCGGCGAGCTCGATATTCGGCTGTGCGCCCACCGCGACCAGCACCGCATCGGCGGGCACCACCTGGCCGTCGTCGAGCTGCACGCCCGTGGCCACGCCGTCCTCGGTGAGGATCGTGTCGACGACGACACCGGTACGCAGGTCCACACCGTTGCCGCGATGCAATTCGGCGAACACGGTGCCCATCTGCGGACCGAGCACCGACACCAGCGGCAGCTCCGCCGCCTCGAGCACCGTCACCTCCAGCTGCCGCGCCCGCGCCTGCGCGGCGACCTCGAGCCCGATCCAGCCCGCGCCGATGATCACCAGCCGATGCTTCGAACGCAGCACCTCGAGCAGCCGATCGGAATCACCGATGGTGCGCAGGGTGTACACATTGCTCGCCTCGGCGCCGGGAACGCCGAGGGTGCGCGGACGCGACCCGGTGGCGAGCGCCAGCTTGTCGTAGGACAGGGTGGAACCGTCCGGCAACGACACCGTTCTCGCGGCCGGATCGAACGCCTCGACCGTGGTACCCAAGCGCAGGTCGATGTGGTGATCGCGGTACCAGGCGGGCGAATCCACCGTGAAATCCGGCAGCTGCTGATCACCGGCCAGGTGCTGTTTCGACAGCGGCGGGCGCTCGTACGGTAGGTCGTCCTCGGCCGCCAGCAACGTCACCTGGCCGTCGAAATCGTTGGCGCGCAAGGCTTCGGCCAGTTTGGCGCCGGCCAGCCCACCACCGACGATCACGAAATGCTGATTCGAGCTCATACACGGACTCCTTCTCACGGACGTTCCGGTTTCCCTCGCCGTCGAGCCTAGCCGCGGGCGGCGATCAGGGGAACGAATCCGGCGCCGGCACGGTTGCACCAACCAGCGGGCCGCCGCCCTGCCCGCACCCAGCTGACCGAGAGGAAGACCCGTGAGCGATCAGGCCACCAAGGATCTCGCCGAATTCTGGTTCGACCCGCTGTGCCCGTGGTGCTGGATCACCTCGCGCTGGATCCTGGAAGTCCAGCAGGTACGCGACATCGAGGTCCGTTTCCACGTGATGAGCCTGGCCGTGCTCAACGAAGGCAGGGACCTGCCGCCGCAGTACGTCGAACTGATGGCCGCGGGCTGGGGCCCGGTGCGCGTCGCCATCGCCGCCGCCCAAAAGCACGGCGAGGAGATCCTGGCCCCGCTCTACACCGCCCTCGGCACCCGCATCCACGACCGCAAGGCCGAGTTCGAACGCGCGACCACGCAGGAAACCCTGACCGCCGTGATCGCCGACGCCCTCGCCGAACTCGACCTCCCCGCCGAACTCGCCGAGGCCGCAGACAGCACCGACTACGACGAGGCGCTGCGGGTGAGCCACCACGCGGGCATGGACAAGGTCGGACCCGATGTGGGCACACCGACCATCCACGTCAACGGAGTCGCGTTCTTCGGCCCGGTGCTCTCGCGCATCCCACGCGGCGAGGACGCGGGCCGGGTGTGGGACGGTGTCGTCGCCCTCGCCTCCTACCCCCACTTCTTCGAACTCAAGCGCACCCGCACCGAAGAGCCTGTGTTTGATTAGCGCCTCGAATCCGAGGGGCGATACTGCGGCTTCGCCGTTACGTCTCGCCCCTCGGATCCGAGGCGGCCGAAAATCCGTGGTGGTTGCGTTGGGGCTCAGAGCGGTTTCGGGGGGAGGGCCGGGGGAGCTGTCTGGAGGGGGTAGCCGCCTGGGGGTGGGAGCGTTCCGGGGTGTGGTGGGCTCGGGTGCCAGAACATGGGGCCCGGTTTGCTGCGGTCGCGCAGTGCCCACATTCGCCAGGTGAGGACCGGGTGGCTGGACATGGCGTTCACCAGCAGGACGAAGCCGCCCTTCTCGGTGGCGGCCCGGTCTGCCATCTCGTCGAAACCGACCTCCGTATTGAGGTACTTGCCCGCGGCGAGGGTGGCCATGGCGCCGGCCGCGCCCTGGTGGCGGTTGCAGAAGCCGTGATTGTCGGCGGTGTACTCCTGCGCGCGGATCAGCGACGACCCGAGAATCGGCAGGTACGGCGCGACGAACATGCCGAGCTGGCGCCAATACGACACGTGACCAGCGGCGATATGGCCCACCTCGTGGCCGATGATGAAGGCGAGCGCGTCGGGCTCGCGGGCGGCGCCACCGATCTCGAACAGGTCGCTGTAGACCACGACGAACCGGCGGAACCCGTGGCCGGAGGCGAAGGCGTTGATCTGGCCGTTGCCGAGGATCACGTACGCGTCGGGCGCCTTCGACATCCCGAACCGCGCGGCCGCTTCCTGCACCAACCGGTATCCCTCGGGGAACTGGGTGGGTGACATCTTCACCCCGTTGATCCGCATACGCGCGAAATTCATGCCACGTCCGGCCCACAGCAACACCGGCGCGAACAACAGCACCAACACATACGGGCTGGTCAGCAGCGAACCGCCGGACTCCGGTTGGCCCTGCGCGTCGACAACGGGCTCGGCGACCAGTTCCACCAGCAACATCAGGATCGCCAGCAGATAGGCCACGCCGGTGATCATGATGACCACCACGAGCAGCGGAATCTCCCACGGATGCCGCGCGGGCATCCCGAACGGCGACAGTCCACGCGGCATCGGCTGCGTGGTCCCCGGCGGGCCGCCCGGCGGGTAGAAACCTTGCGGCACAGGCGGATACGCACCGGAAGGCGGCGCGGGAAACGCGCCGGTCGGTGGGCTGGGCTGCTGCCACGGCGACGACCCGGCGAACCCCGGCTGCCCCTGCGGCCACGGGGGCGGCGGATATTCGCCCGGCCGCGGTGCGGGCTGGTCGGCGGGCGTGGCGTCGCTCGGCCGGTCGGCGGGTTGGCCGGAACGCTCCGGTGGGGGACCTGCCGAATGCGGTGAATGCGGTTCGTGCGGGTGCATGAAACGACTCTAAGCGCGCCTGCGACAATCGCAGCCATGCGCGTTTACCTGGGTGCCGACCATGCCGGTTTCGAACTGAAGAATCACGTCAAGGCCCATCTGCTCGAGGCCGGACACGAGGTCGTCGACTGTGGCGCCCTCGAATACGACGCTCTCGACGACTACCCCGCCTTCTGCATCGAAGCGGCGCGGCGCACCGTCGCCGACCCGGGCTCGCTCGGTCTGGTCTTCGGTGGCAGCGGCAACGGCGAGCAGATCGCCGCCAACAAGGTCCCCGGCGCCCGCTGCGCCCTCGCCTGGAGCGTCGAGACCGCCAAGCTGGCCCGCGAACACAACAACGCCCAGCTCATCGGCATCGGCGGCCGCATGCACACCACCGAGGAAGCCCTCGCCATCGTCGACGCGTTCATCGCCCAGCCCTGGTCGGAAGAACCCCGCCACCAGCGCCGCATCGACATCCTCGCCGACTACGAGAAGTCCGGCGAGGCCCCCGCAGTCCCCGCCTACTGATCCGCCTCCCCGCGAATTTTGGCCAGACTCAGGCGCGGGATGAGTCCCTGATGCGGCAAGCTCTCTCGAGGTGGCCGAGTCAGCCCGTGCCCGATGAGTTACCCATGTGCTTGCGAGATCAGTTGGTGAGATTGTTTCGAGGGGTGTGCTCTCATGCCTGAAGGGCACACCCTTCATCGCATTGCGCGGCTGCATCAGGAGCGGTTTGCTGGTGCGGCGGTGCGGGTTTCGAGCCCGCAAGGCCGGTTCGCCGATGGAGCCGCGCTGGTGGACGGGCAGGTGCTGGAGCGGGCCGAGGCCTACGGGAAGCATCTGCTGCATCACTATGCGTCCGGGCTGACCGTGCATGTGCATCTCGGGTTGTACGGCACGTTCAGTGAGGTGGAGTTGCCGATGCCCGTGCCGGTGGGGCAGGTGCGGATGCGGATGGTCGGTGCCGCGACGGGATTCGGTACCGACCTGCGCGGGCCGACCGCGTGCGAGGTGCTGCACCCGCCGGAGGTCGAGGCGCTCACCGCCCGCCTGGGGGCCGATCCGCTGCGCCCGGATGCCGACCACGAGCGTGCGGGGGAACGAATCCGTCGCTCCCGCAGGGCGATCGGGGCGCTACTGATGGACCAGTCGCTGATCGCCGGCGTGGGCAACGTCTACCGCGCCGAAGTGCTGTTCCGGCACGGCATTTCACCGTTCCGGCCTGGGACGTCGATCAGCGCGGCCGAATGGGACGCGCTGTGGGCCGATCTCGTCGAACTCATGCCGACCGGCGTGGAAACCGGCCGCATGCATGTGGTGCGCCCCGAACACGACACCGGCGCACCGTCCTACGCCAAGGATCGCCCACGCACCTACGTCTATCGCCGCCAGGGAGAGCCGTGCCGCGTCTGTGGCACCCCGGTCTCCCACGGCACGATGGAAGCCCGAAACCTGTTCTGGTGCAACGTCTGTCAGCCCCGCTGACGAAAACACCTCGGCCACGGTCGAAACCGTGGCCGAGGTGCGCAGAGAAGGTCGACCGAGTCCGGGCCGCGAAGTGCAGGCTTCGCGATCCGGACTCAGCCGGCGACCGCCGTTCCCAGTTCGGGGTCGCCCGATTCGGCGAGGGCGAAACGCCGCCCGCCCGCCGATTTCGCCGAATACATCGCGCGGTCGGCGCGACGCAGCAGGTCGGTGAAATCGCACGTCTTTCCCGGTGGGCAGAACGCGGTGCCCACGCTGGCCGACACCGGCACCGGCCCCGCGCTCGACCACACCGGGTCGCGCAGGGCCGCGACCACACGGTGCGCCAGCTCGCTCAGGGTGTCGCGGCGCGGATTGGCCGCCACGACGAACTCGTCGCCGCCGTACCGGCAGATCACGGTGTCGGGCGGGCACACCTCGCGCAGCCGGTTGGCCAGCTCGACGAGCACCTCGTCACCGATCGCATGTCCGTAGCCGTCGTTGATCTGTTTGAAGCGGTCCAGGTCCACCACAAGCACCCCGACTCCACGGGTCGGGTCGGCGGCGAAGGCACGCACCCGTTCCTGCAGGAGTGTGCGGTTCGCCAGGTCGGTCAGGGCATCGTGGGTGGCCTCGTGGCGCAGGCGGTGCTGCAGCGCGGCGATCTCCTGCACGCGCAGCGATACCTTCGCCGAGATGTTCTGTTCCTGTTGCGCCAGTGCGCGCTCCTGTAGTGCCTGGGCGTAGCTGTCGATGGCCTGGCTGGCCACCAGCGGCCAGCGGGTCGCCACCAGGGAACCCGGCACCCCCGAGGGGAAACCGAGCAACCAGCGGGTGGCATGGGCCAGCATTCTCGTCCGTTCGAACGGCGCCTCGGCCAGCCGTGCGCCGAGCTTGCGCGCCTGCGGTACCGGGAACGGTTCTGTCCTCGCCAGATGCAGCAGGCGCTCGACGATCTCGATGAGCACAGGCTCCAGCTGATGCGGTGCCACGGACGATCCCGGTTCGGCACACACCGCGCGGGCCCAGGCGCGGGCCATCGCGGCGACCGGTGGCTCGATGTGTGCGGACATCGACATCACCGGCGGAAGGTGGCGACGGTCTTGCCACCTCGATCGTTCGCACTGCTACGCGGTTGGGTCCGCCGAGTTCGGCACACGCTCACCGCCCCCTTTCCAGATACCCCCGTCCGGCAAAAAGGATCCTAGCAAGCCACTCGAGACTCAAAAGCCGCGTTCTAGAACGCGTTGCAGTCTCTCGCGAATGGCGATCGGCTATGACATCGCTACAGCCGCCCGGGCGTTACACACTTCGCGAAAAAACTTTGGAAACACCGAAACGTGCAGCGTGTTGCCCGATTTCGGGCGGTGGGCGTGTTGTCGCCATGGTCCCTCCTGGCAAAGGTGTCGCGCCGACCGGTCGGGCCGCCGCGCGCTCTTTTATGGTGGCCTACCCGCCGCCCCCGTGCCAGGTTTTCGAGGAAAATTCTCCTTTATATTCCCCCGGGTGGAGCAGGCGTCGGTCCCCTGAGACGCAACCACCATCGTGTCCGGTACCCGTGGTCCCGCAATAGGGCCTAAGGGCCCTAATCGGGCGCGGAAAGAGGGGGACTCACCGCAGCGCCGAGACGTTTCGCGGGGCCGGATTGGCGTTCGGCGCGCGGGATTCGGTACAGTCGTGGCGCACACGACATCGTGGCGATCCCATCGATGTCGTATGCCTGCGGGTGTAGTTCAATGGTAGAACCTCAGCCTTCCAAGCTGATGGTGCGGGTTCGATTCCCGTCACCCGCTCAAACATGACTTCCCTCGACGGCGTGAACCGCCCCGAGGTATCGGGGTGTAGCGCAGCTTGGTAGCGCATCCGCTTTGGGAGCGGAGGGTCGCAGGTTCAAATCCTGTCACCCCGACCATCACGACGAACGCGCCCCGATAGGGTGGCGCGCATGTCCACTACCTCACGGGTCGCGATCGTCACCGGTGCCGCACGCGGAATCGGTGCCGCCGTCGCGAAGAAGCTCGCCGCCGACGGTCACGCCGTCGCCGTTCTCGACCTCGACGAAGCCGCCTGCGCCGACACCGTGTCGGCCATCGAAGCCGCCGGGGGAACCGCGTTGGCCGTCGGTGCCGACGTGTCCGACGAAGACGCCGTCGCCGCGGCCGTCGAACGGATCGCCGGCGAACTGGGCGCACCGACCGTGCTGGTGAACAACGCGGGCGTGCTGCGCGACAATCTCCTGTTCAAGATGTCGGTGCAGGACTGGGACATCGTCATGAACGTGCACCTGCGCGGCGCCTTCCTGATGACGCGTGCCGTGCAGAAGTACATGGTGGAGGCGAAGTTCGGGCGCGTGGTCAACCTGTCGAGCACCTCGGCGTTGGGCAACCGTGGCCAGGCCAACTACTCCGCCGCCAAAGCGGGCATGCAGGGCTTCACCAAGACCCTCGCGTTCGAGCTCGGCAAATTCGGTGTCACCGCCAACGCGATCGCCCCCGGCTTCATCGAGACCGAGATGACCGCGGCCACCGCCGCCCGCGTCGGCGTCGACTTCGAGGCCTTCAAACAGGCTGCGGCGGCACAGATTCCGGTGAACCGGGTGGGTACGCCCGACGACATCGCCCACACCGCCTCGTTCCTGGTGAGCGAAGGCGCGGGCTTCGTGTCCGGTCAGGTCGTCTATGTGGCGGGCGGTCCCAAGGACTGACGCTCACGCGCAGCGGAAACGGAACTCCGCACGTGCCTCCGTGCCTGCGGTGACCGTGAGCCGCACCGGTTCGGTGTCGGCGAGGCCGCAGCCGCCCGGCACCGTCGCCACCCGCGCCTCGTAGCAGCCGTCCGGCAGCGCGATGCTCGCGCTGCCGTCGGCGCCGCTCACCAGCGTGGTGACGACCTCCTCGGCACCGCAGGCGCGGACCTCGATATCGGCCCGGTTGACCGGCATCGGTTCGGAACCGGTGATCGCGCGAACGGTGAGTGTCCCGGTTCCCGGCGGCGCCGGATCGGCGCTCGCCACACCGGCGATCAGCAGTGGAGCCAGAACGGACAGTGCGAGCAAACTACGGCGCATGAACCTCTCCTCGTCGATGAGTCGGGTCGTCCGCTGCTGATGGTAGGCGCTAGTCGGGCACCGGTGTGATACCCGCTCGTTCACACCAGACCTGTTCGGCGGGCACCGACAGGGTGTCCAGCTCGGGGTAGCGCAGAGCCGACAGCGTGCCGCCGAACACCACGCCGGTGTCCAGGCACAGCGTGTTGTTGACCCACTGCAGTGCCGTGACGGGTGTGTGCCCGTAGACGACCACCGGCGCGCCCCGATAGTCCTGCGCCCAGTCGTAGCGGATCGGCAGACCGTGCACGTCCACCTCGCCGGTGGGCGCACCGTAGAGCGCGAAGGAGCGGGCCCGCCCGGATGTGCTGCCGTGCAGGCTTTCCGGCAGTCCCGCGTGGGCGACGACCAGCCTGCCCCGGTCGAGCAGGTAGTGCCCAGGCAGGTCGCGCAGGAAAGCCTGTGCGGCGGCGCGGAATTCGTCGTCCTCGTCGGCCAGCTGGGTCAGGGACTGCTCCAACCCGTGCGCGATGCGCACATTGCGGCCGTCGAGGGCGCGCACCAGTTTGTAGTCGTGATTGCCCGCAACGCACAGCGCCGTACGGGCCGCGACCATTCCCATCACCAGCCGCAGCACACCGGGCGTGTCGGGACCACGGTCGACGAGATCACCGACGAACACCGCCGTGCGACGCTCGGGATGCGCGGCCGTGACCGGCCTGCCCATGTCGTCGCGCTCGACGACGTAGCCGAGCTTCCCGAGCAGTGCCTCGAGTTCGGCGCGGCAGCCGTGCACATCCCCGATCACGTCGAAGGGACCGCGCAGGTCGCGGCGGTCACGCGGGAGTATGTCGATACGGCGTTGCTCGGTCATCGCCTCCATCGTCGGCCAGCCGCGACCCGTGCCGCAACCGCGTTACGTCACAGTGGGGATCGAGGCCTCCGGCCAGGTCCAGTTCGCGACAGCCGGAATGTCCTCGCCGTGCTCCCTGGTCCAGCTGCGCGCCGCGAGCCGGGCGTCGACCATCTCCTGGCGCAGCCCCGCCGCCCGCGTGCGCAGGCCGGGCACCCGGTCGATCACGTCGAGTACCAGGTGGAAGCGGTCGAGGTCGTTGAGCATCACCATGTCGAACGGGGTGGTCGTCGTGCCCTTCTCCTTGTAGCCGCGCACGTGCAGGCCCGCGTGATTGCGCCTGCGGTAGGTGAGCCGATGCACCAGCCACGGGTAGCCGTGGAAGGCGAAGATCACCGGCCGGTCGGTGGTGAACAGGGTGTCGAAGTGGGCGTCGGACAGGCCGTGCGGATGCTCCTCGGCCGGCAGCAGCCGCATGAGATCGACCACATTGACGACACGCACCCGCAGGTCGGGCAGGCGGTCGCGCAGGATCGCGGCGGCGGCCAGCGTTTCCAGCGTGGGGACGTCGCCCGCGCAGGCGAGCACCACATCGGGGGTGGTGCCCTGGTCGTCGTTGTGCCCGGCCCACTCCCAGATGCCGACACCGCGGGCACAATGCACGGCGGCTTCAGGGGCCGAAAGCCAGTCCGGCCCGGGCTGTTTGCCCGCGACCACCACGTTCGCGTAGTGCAGCGAACGCAGGCAGTGGTCGTAGGTGGACAGCAGGGTGTTGGCATCGGGCGGCAGGTACACCCGGACGATCTCGGGGCTCTTGTTCACCACCACATCGAGGAAACCCGGGTCCTGATGGGTGAAGCCGTTGTGGTCCTGGCGCCACACGTGCGAACTCAGCAGGTAGTTCAGGCTCGGGATGCGGCGCCGCCACGGCACGGCGAGGCTGGCGTCGAGCCACTTCGCGTGCTGGTTGAACATGGCGTCGACGATGTGGATGAACGCCTCGTAGCAGGTGAACACGCCGTGGCGGCCGGTGAGCAGGTAGCCCTCGAGCAACCCCTGGCACATGTGTTCGGACAACACCTCGACCGCGCGGCCGGTCGGTGACAACGCCACATCCCAGCGACCGACCTCGGCCTGCCAGTCGCGGCCGGTCACCTCGAGGATGTCCTGCAACCGGTTGCTGGCGAGTTCGTCGGGGGCGAAGGTCAGGAAGTTGTGCGGGTTGCGGGCGGTGACGTCACGCAGCCAGCCGCCGAGCACCCTGGTCGGTTCGTGTCTGCTCGCGCCCGGCTGCTCCACCGGCACGCCGTATTCGCGCCAGTCGGGCAGGTCGAGATCGCGGACCAACAGCCCGCCGTTGGCCACCGGATTGAGGCTCATCGGCCGATCGGGAATCCGGTCGAGCAGGGCGGCCACCGGCCTGCCCGCTTCGTCGAAGAGTTCCTCGGGCCGATACGACCGCAACCATTCCTCGAGCACCCGTCGGTGTTCCGGGTCGGTGCGCGCGGCAGGCAACGGGACCTGGTGGGCGCGGAAGGTGCCCTCGACCCGCTCGCCGTCGACCACCGGGGGGCAGGTCCAGCCCTTCGGCGTGTGCAGCACGATCATCGGCCAGCGCGGGCGGGTGGTGTCGCCGTCCTCGCGCGCGGCCCGCTGGAACCCGGCGATCCGGTCGAGGCAGGCGTCCATGGCGGCGGCCATCTTCTGATGCACCCGCGACGGATCGTTGCCCGACACGATCAGCGGTTCGTAGCCGTACCCGCGCAGCAGTTCGATGAGCTCATCACGGGGGATGCGCGCGAGGATGGTCGGATTGGCGATCTTGTACTCGTTGAGCGCCAGGATCGGCACCACCGCGCCGTCGCGGGCCGCGTTGAGGAATTTGTTCGCGTGCCAGCTGCCCGCCAGCGGACCGGTCTCGGCCTCCCCGTCACCGATCACGCAGAACACCGTGAGATCGGGGTTGTCCAACGCGGCGCCGTAGGCGTGCAGCAGCGAATAGCCGAGTTCACCGCCCTCGTGGAACGAGCCGGGGGTCTCGGGGGCGCAATGGCTCGGGACGCCGCCGGGAAACGAGAACTGATGGAACAACCGGCGCATGCCGTCGGCGTCGCGGGGGATGTCGCGGTAGAGCTCGGCGTAGGCGCCCTCGAGCCAAGCGCAGGCGTTCGGACCGGGCCCACCGTGGCCGGGGCCCGCGACGAAGACGGCGTTCAGGTCGCGTGCGCGGATCACCCGATTCGCGTGCGCCCACACCAGATTCAAGCCGGGCACCGTGCCGAAATGGCCGAGCAGGCGCGGCTTGATGTCGGTGGAACGCAGCGGCTCGCGCAACAACGGGTTGCGCATCAGGTAGATCTGGCCGACCGCGAGATAGTTCGCGGCCCGCCACCACGTGTCGACCGCGATCAGTTCCTCACTGGTCAGCGGGCCGGGGGTTTCGGTGAGCGAATAGGGCTTGGGGGCAAGGGACTCGCCTTCCCCGCCGCCGCCCACGTTGTCGGCGGCCGTATCGCCCTCGCTGTTGCTGAGCCGGGTCATCGCTGACTCTCCTCGCACTCGCCTGAGCTGCGGCGTCGCCCGCCGCCGGACTGGTCGGCGCGCCGGAAGACACCCGGCGGCGCCGGTGGAGAAACGCAGTGCCGAGCCTACCGGTCGTGCCGGATCGCGCCGTCGGATCCGCGCTCCACTACTGTGCGGGCCATGGTTTCTCTCCCCAGGATCATCGGGACCGGGATGGTCGCCCTCGCCGCACTCGTCAGCGCGGCGTGCGGGTCCGACAGCGGATCGGCCGAATCCAAGGCGGCACCGACGCGCGAATGCATCGCCGAGGACATCAAGGTGGCCGGCGGTTTCGGTGACCCGCCGGAGATCACCATCCCCGACGACTGCACCCCGCCCAAGTCGCTGCTCGTCAAGGACCTGGTGCCCGGCACCGGACCCGGCGCGGTGGCCATGCAGCCGCTCACCATGAACTACGCGCTGGTCACCTGGTCGGACAAGCAGACCCTCGACAGCTCGTTCAAGCGCGGTGCGCCCTTCGACCTGACGCTCGGCGCGGGCCAGGTCATCGAGGGCTGGGACAAGGGTCTGCTCGGTGTGCAGCAGGGTGCGCGCAGGCTGCTCATCGTGCCGCCGGATCTCGGCTACGGCGAAGGCGGCAACGGCGTCGCGCCCAACGAGACACTGGTCTTCGTCACCGACGCGGTGCAGGTCGGCAGCTAGCCGCCACCGCAACCAACCGCCGATTGCACGACCGCGCGTGCGGTCAACTACCCTGGTCGGGATGCGTGCGTCCGCACCGACTCAGGGCGCGACGCCCCATGCGGGGGCCACCACCATGAACTACGAACCAAGGAGCATGTCCGTGAAGAGCACCGTCGAGCAGCTGAGCCCGACCCGGGTCCGGATCAACGTCGAGGTGCCCTTCGAGGAGCTGAAGCCCGACTTCGACAAGGCGTACAAGGCGCTGGCCCAGCAGGTGAAGATCCCCGGCTTCCGTCCCGGCAAGGCCCCGGCCAAGCTGATCGAGACCCGCGTCGGCCGTGGCGCCGTGCTCGAGCAGGTCGTCAACGACGCGCTGCCGAACAAGTACGCCGAGGCCGTGCAGGCCGGTGAGGTGAAGGTCATCGGCCAGCCCGAGATCGAGATCACCAAGATCGAGGACGGCGACGAGCTGGCCTTCACCGCCGAGGTCGACGTGCGCCCGGAGATCGCCCTGCCCGACTACTCGGGCATCGAGGTCACCGTCGATTCCTTCACCATCGGCGACGAGGACATCGAGCAGCAGCTCACCTCGCTGCGTCAGCGCTTCGGCACCCTGACCGGCGTCGAGCGGGCCGTGCAGGACGGCGACTTCGTCTCGATCGACCTGTCGGCCACCGTCGACGGCGAGGATGTGCCCGAGGCCGCCACCACCGGCCTGTCGCACGAGGTCGGTTCGGGTCAGCTCATCGAGGGCCTCGACGAGGCCGTCATCGGCCTGAAGGCCGGCGAGTCCGCCGAGTTCACCTCCACCCTGGTGGCGGGCGAGCACGCCGGTAAGGAAGCCGTGATCACCGTGACCGTGCAGTCGGTCAAGGAGCGCGAGCTGCCCGAGGCCGACGACGAATTCGCCCAGCTGGCCAGCGAATTCGACACCATCGACGAGCTCAAGGAAGACCTGAAGGGCCGCGTCGAGCGCACCAAGAAGATCGAGCAGGCCGGTCAGATCCGCGACAAGGTGCTCGACACCCTGCTCGAGACCGTCGAGGTGCCGCTGCCCGAGGCCGTCGTCAAGGCCGAGGTCGACGCGGTGCTGCACGACGCCGTGCACGGCTTCGACCACGACGAGGCCAAGCTGGCCGAGGCGCTCGAGGCGCAGGGCTCCTCCCGCGAGGAGTTCGACAAGGACACTCAGGAAGCCGCCGAGAAGTCGGTGAAGACCCAGCTGCTGCTGGATGCCATCGCCGAGGCCGAGGGCACCCAGGTGGGCCAGCAGGAGCTCACCGAGCGCATCCTGTTCCAGGCCCAGCGCTACGGCATGTCGCCGGAGCAGTTCATCCAGCAGGTGCAGCAGGCCGGTCAGCTGGGTGCGGTGTTCGCCGACGTGCGCCGCGGCAAGGCGCTGGCCGGAGTTGTCGGTCAGGTCAAGGTCACCGACACCGACGGCAACGAGGTCGACACCACCGAAATGTTCGGTGACCCTGCGGATTCCGCCGAGACCGAGCAGGGCGAAGCCGCTGCTGAGTAAGTTCGCGCCGCGTGATT
Organism: Nocardia sp. JW2; assembly: GCF_051843015.1. Lineage (NCBI taxonomy): Bacteria > Bacillati > Actinomycetota > Actinomycetes > Mycobacteriales > Nocardiaceae > Nocardia > Nocardia sp. JW2. The sequence goes on along the minus strand of NZ_JBPXLK010000003.1, from coordinate 293,320 downwards.
TGATTGCGCTGTGAGCGAAGAAGGGCGGTACCGGGAGTTCGGTGCCGCCCTGTTTCGTTAGTGTTTGAGACGACGACGACGAACCGTAGGCCGTTTGCAATCGGTGAGAAGAGAAGGCAGGTATCCGTGACAATCAACCAGGCAGGGGTCATGACAGCCGCTACTGCTGGTCTCAACCTCAGTGATTCCGTGTACGAGCGGCTGCTGCGCGAGCGCATCATCTTCCTTGGCACCCAGGTCGACGACGAGATCGCCAACAAGATCTGCGCGCAGATCCTGCTGCTCTCGGCCGAGGACTCGACCAAGGACATCGCGCTCTACATCAACTCTCCCGGTGGCTCGGTCACCGCGGGCATGGCCATCTACGACACCATGCAGTTCGCCGAGTGCGACATCAAGACCGTCGCGATGGGCCTGGCCGCATCGATGGGTCAGTTCCTGCTCACCGCGGGAACCAAGGGCAAGCGTTTCGCGCTGCCGCACACCCGGATCATGATGCACCAGCCGTCGGCCGGTATCGGTGGTTCGGCCGCCGACATCGCGATCATGGCCGAGCAGTTCGCGCACACCAAGCGCGAGCTCAACGAGCTGCAGGCGCTGCACACCGGCAAGTCGGTCGAGCAGGTGACCGAGGACGCGGATCGCGACCGCTGGTTCACGGCGAAGGAAGCCCTCGAGTACGGCTTCATCGACCACGTGGTCAGCCACGCGAACCAGACGACGTAAGCCACGCCGCGCACCGACACACTCGACTCGACCCTGGAGACAACCATGGCCAATCTGATCGACCCGCGCGCAGGCTTGGGTGGCACTGCCGCCGCCAACCCGCAGTCGCGCTACATCCTGCCGCAGTTCACCGAGCAGACCTCGTTCGGCGTCAAGACCTCCGACCCGTACAACAAGCTGTTCGAGGAGCGCATCATCTTCCTGGGCAACCAGGTCGACGATGTCTCGGCCAACGACATCATGGCCCAGCTGCTCGTGCTGGAGTCGCAGGATCCCGATCGTGACATCACCATGTACATCAACTCGCCCGGTGGCTCCTTCACCGCGCTGATGGCGATCTACGACACCATGCAGTACGTGCGCCCCGACGTGGTGACGGTGTGCCTGGGCCAGGCCGCCTCGGCCGCCGCCGTGCTGCTGGCCGCCGGTGCCCCCGGCAAGCGTGCCGCGCTGCCCAACGCGCGCATCCTGATCCACCAGCCGTCCTCGGGCGGCGTGCAGGGTCAGGTGTCCGACCTCGAGATCGCCGCCGCCGAGATCGAGCGGATGCGCCGTCTCATGGAGGTCACGATTTCGCGGCACACCGGCAAGTCCGAGGAGCAGGTCCGCAAGGACACCGACCGTGACAAGATCCTGACCGCCGAGGAAGCCAAGGAATACGGCATCGTCGACCAGGTCTTCGACTACCGCAAGCTCAGCGGACAGAAGTGACACGCCCGGGTCCGTCGCCTGCTACCCGGCGGCGGACCCGGTTTTCTGCTACAACCCAACACATCGAACATGCGCGAGTTGTCGACCTGGCTCGCGCACAGCAGGTACGGTCGACTCAGGGACCATTGCTCTGATTGTCGGCACCGAAACGTATTCCGGCCCAATCGGAGGACGAGGGTCGCACTCGGACATAGGAAGTAGGGACCTACGAGATGGCGCGCATCGGAGACGGCGGCGATCTGCTCAAGTGCTCGTTCTGCGGAAAGAGCCAGAAGCAGGTCAAGAAGCTCATTGCGGGCCCTGGGGTCTATATCTGCGACGAGTGCATCGATCTCTGCAACGAGATCATCGAGGAAGAGCTGGCCGAGTCGAGCGAGGTCAAGCTCGACGAGCTGCCCAAGCCCTCGGAGATCCGTGATTTCCTCGAGAACTACGTGATCGGCCAGGACACCGCCAAGCGGACCCTCGCCGTCGCGGTCTACAACCACTACAAGCGCATCCAGGCGGGCGACAAGGGTCGCGACAGCCGGGGTGAGGCCGTCGAGCTGATGAAGTCGAACATCCTGATGCTCGGCCCCACCGGTTGCGGCAAGACCTACCTCGCGCAGACGCTGGCCAAGATGCTGAACGTGCCGTTCGCCATCGCCGACGCCACCGCGCTCACCGAAGCCGGTTACGTCGGTGAGGATGTCGAGAACATCCTGCTCAAGCTCATCCAGGCCGCCGACTACGACGTGAAGCGCGCCGAGACCGGCATCATCTACATCGACGAGGTCGACAAGATCGCCCGCAAGAGCGAGAACCCCTCGATCACCCGCGATGTCTCCGGTGAGGGTGTGCAGCAGGCGCTGCTGAAGATCCTGGAGGGCACGCAGGCGAGTGTGCCGCCGCAGGGCGGACGCAAGCACCCGCACCAGGAATTCATCCAGATCGACACCACCAACGTGCTCTTCATCGTGGCGGGCGCGTTCGCGGGCCTGGAGAAGATCATCTCCGACCGCACCGGCCACCGCGGTATCGGTTTCGGCGCCGAGGTGCGCTCCAAGGCCGAGGTCGACACCGACGACCACTTCGCCGACGTGATGCCCGAGGACCTGATCAAGTTCGGTCTGATCCCCGAGTTCATCGGCCGCCTGCCGATCGTCGCCTCGGTGACGAACCTGGACAAGGAATCGCTGGTCAAGATTCTCTCGGAACCGAAGAACGCGCTGGTCAAGCAGTACGTTCGCCTGTTCGAGATGGACGGTGTCGACCTCGAGTTCACCCCCGACGCCCTCGAGGCGGTCGCCGATCAGGCCATCCTGCGCGGCACCGGTGCGCGTGGTCTGCGGGCGATCATGGAGGAAGTCCTGCTGCCGGTGATGTACGACATCCCGGGCCGCGACGACGTCGCCAAGGTGGTCGTGAACGCCGACACCGTCACCGAGAACGTCCTGCCGACCATCGTGCCGCGCAAGGCCCAGCGCACGGAGCGTCGCGACAAGTCGGCTTAGACCGACCCCGAACACCACAGCGCCCGCCGGATCCGATCCGGCGGGCGTTGTGCTGTGTGCTGGGTTGTCGCGGTCGCTCAGTTGTCGCGGAAGGAAGGCGCCGCCGACACGATGTCTTCGTCGTCCTCGGCGGGGATCTCGGCCGAGGCACGGGCGATGGCGGTGCTGTAACGCGCGCTGGCGGCATTGTGGATGAGCAGGGCCACACCGATCATCACGGGGGCCACCGCGTGCACGGCGGCGTCGTACCAGTTGCCCGCGCTCAGATGCGGGTAGGTGTTGAGGGCGATGGTGAGTGCGAGCAGGAAACCCTCGGCGACGAACACCTGGGTGCGGTTGCCCATCACGCCCCACTCCGAGACCCGGGTGGTGCCGATCATGATGATGACCAGGCAGACGCTGATCATCGCCTCCAGGCCGAAACTCGCCCAGAACAGCGGGTCGCTGGGGCCGCCGGGGGCGATGTTGTGCTGCACGTTCACCGCCGACCACAGCATGCCCGCGATCACCACGCCGGCGAGCGCGCGCAACGACCAGGTTCGGTGCTGGTAGAGGGAGGCCAGCCGGGCGCGCGGGTTGGATTCGCGGCGCTGCGCGGCGATGGCCTTGCGGGCGAGCATGAGGTCGGCCATCTCGGCTCGTTCGAGCTCGGCGGTCGTCTCGCGCAGGCGGTCGGCGTGCGTCGAGGCGGCTTTGATCTGCTTCCAGCGCTGATCGCGCTCGTAGGTGCGGATCTTCTCGGCCAGCTCGCGTTCGGCGCGCAGCTCGTCTTCCGAGAGCGCGTCGGTCAGGGCCGGGTCGGACTGATACGTGATGCGTTGCCGGGCACGTTCCACCCGGACGGGCAACGCGAGGACTTCGTCATCGAGCGGGTGTTCCTCGCGCATCGCAACTCCAGTGTGCAAAAGGGTTCGCCTGGTCGCGTCATTGTTGCGCATCGAGGCGCCCGAGGCACATCCGAGGTCCGGGTCGATCGAACATGCGGATGCCGGAAACTTCTGGCGCACAACTGTGTAGCTGTTTCAGAGGCCGTCGTGGACACGGTGACGAACGATTCGCATCGTTCGCGCCCGGTTGCCGAGGAGCTTCGTTGATCCTCCGTGGTTCGCCGTTGAACCTTTGTCCCGTTCGGTGCTTCTGTTGATGATGTCGCTGCTGGTCATCAGCGTGTTACCTGGTGTTCGGAAACTTTCGTTTCGTCCTTTTCGTCCGCCTTGCAGGGCGTTCACCCATTAAGACGTGCTCACCTCGCAAAACTCATCGGCGTATCCTCGCGGTGTGTCGGACTGATGCTGCTGATTTCGTGCTGTTTACTCGGTCCGTCAATCAGATGTTCGAGTGACGAGTGGAAGCGGAGGAGACATGGCACTGCCTACGATGACCGCCGAACAGCGCACCGAGGCGTTGGCCAAAGCGGCTGCCGTGCGCAAGGCGCGCTCGGAACTGATCGGCAAGGTGAAGGAGGGCAAGGTCACCGTCGCCGATCTGCTCAAGAAGGCCGACAGCGACGACCTGGTCAAGAAGACCAAGGTCGCGGCCGTGATCAAGGCGCTGCCGGGCGTTGGCCCGGTGAAGGCGGCCAAGCTGATGGATCAGGCCGAGATCCCCGAGGATCGTCGTATCGGTGGTCTCGGTGCACGCCAGCGCGCGGCACTGCTCGACGCCCTCGAGGCCTGAGCCGGATCGTGATCCGGCGCCCGTGGTGCACCACGCACGGGCGTCGGGATGGTCTCGGGCTCGCGGAGCTCAGACGCAGTAGGTCAGCAGGAAATCATTGATTCGCAGGCGCCAGCCCGGCTGCAGCTCGATCGGGAGGGTGCCGACTCGCGACCACCGGTCGCTGTCGGGGGCGGCGAAATAGGTGCCGGAGGTGGCGGGCGCTTCGCGGACGAACACCTTGCCCCGGTCGGGATCGACGAAGGCGTGAACCCGCGAGACCAGCCGATCGCGTTCGATCAGGATCGGCGTGGCAGCGGACTGGCGAACGGAATTGTCGCCGGAGGGGTTGCGGCCCAGTACATATGGCCGGTCGAGGGGATAGCTCAGACCGTCCTCGGTGACCAAGGCGCCCCGCGGACTGGTCGAATTGCCCAGGTGCTCTTGGCTTTTGCGCAGCCCCACCGGCTCGGCACGCTTGGCGGCATCGATCGCCTGCGACCACGCCAGCGGTGCGTGTGCGGCGGGGGAATTGCGCGGACCGGTGCTCACGGTGGCGCCCTCGCCGGAATCGGGTCGACCACCCACACTCACGGTCTCACCGTCCGGAATGCTCGTCACCGGTTCGTCGGTCACGGCGAAACCGCTGGTCGACGGCTGAGCAGAGACGGGCTCGGCCTCGCCGCGCGGGCGCACCGCCTGGAAACCGGTGGCCTCGGTGGGTGGTGGTTCGTCGATCGCCTCCACCCGGCGCGGTGCGGGACCGCGACGGCGGCCCAGGTTGAGCACGAAACCGTTGCCGTTGACGATGCCCGCGCGCAGGTCCGTCCGCGGGTTGGCGCTGGTCGGGTCGGCCATCTCGGCGCCGATGGCGATGCGGCGGACCGGTTCGCGAATGATCTCGTCGACCCAGGTGAAAGCGCGATCCCCGGCCAGGCGGCGGTTGCCCTCGGCGCCGGAGACCTCCGCGATCACGGTGCCGCGCAACAAGATCAGGATCCCGTCGGCGGTGGGGGCGAGGACACCGAACGGCGGTGGCGCCGACGCGCCGCCGAACACCACCCCGGCCAGCCGCTGGGCGAGTGCCGCACCGGGTGCCGAGGCTGTGGTGTTGAGCGCGACGGTCTCGACCGCACCGAGTAACCGGTCGGTCGACGGTGTCTCGCCGGCCAGATAGACCACGACATCGCCGAACCGAGCGACGATTCCGGTACCGGGCACGATTGCCACGGTGGACGAATGCGCGCGCATCAACGCCTCCTTGTCGGATGGGGTCACTGCCAGCATAGAGGGACACGGCGGGCTCGGAAGCGGGTTGTCGCAGGCTTCGCAAACTGACCGGACGGTCTCGCGAACATTGTTCGTCGCAAACGACGTTCGGGTGGCGAGTAGGATTACCTGCCATGAATGCCGCACCCGTCAGTCGCCGGGCCAGACCGGCGAAAGCTCCACTGAGTCGTGACATCGTCATCGAGACCGGATTGCGCATCCTCGACTCCGAGGGATCGGCCGCGCTCACCATGCGCCGGGTGGCGCAGGAACTCGATACCGGTGCCGCCTCGCTCTACGTCTACGTCGCCAATCGCGACGACCTGATGACGGGCATGCTCGACCACGTCCTGGCCGCCGTACCGACACCAACCCACGGCGACTGGCGCGAGCGCCTGGAAGCCCTCGTCACCTCGGCCGTCGACGCGCTCGGCCGTCACGAAGGTCTCGCACTCGTCGCGTTCGCCCGGTCCACCGGTCGCGCGCTCGGGCTGGTCGAGCAGTTGCTCGGCCTGCTGCGCGAGGGCGGGCTCGACCCGGCGAGAGCCGCCTGGGCCGTCGATCTGCTGTACCCGCACATCACCGCCGCGGCCGCCGAGCGGGCCGTCTACGACGACACGGCCGTGTCGCGGCGTCTCGCCGGCCTGCCCGCCCGGAGCTACCCGAACATCACCGCCGCCCGCGAGCACCTGGCGGGCGACGCCGCGGCCCGCACCCGGTGGGCACTGACCGCGCTGCTCAACGGCATCCTCACCACCCCCGTGGAGGTGCGATGACCGGCCTCGAGCACGTACCCGCGCTGGTTACCGGCTACCCCATCGCACCGGGCGACCCCGTTCAGCGCCGTGAACGGATCCGGGGCGGCGAGCTCGTCCGGCCGGGCGGACCGATCCGGCCGGCCCGCGAACGCGATATCGCCACGCTGCAGGAGATCGAACGTCGCGCCGGTGCGCCGTTCGCCGAGATCGGCATGGTCGCCGTCGCCGAGGACGAGCCGCCGTCGGCGGAACTGCTGCGCGAGTTCCTCGTCGGGGAACGCGCCTGGGTGTGGCCCGATGCGCGGGACGAACCGATCGGCTACCTGCTGCTCGGCATCGTCGACGGGCAACCGCACATCGACCAGGTGTCGGTCGACCCCGCCTACGCCGGACTGCGGATCGGCAAGAGCCTGATCGACCACGCCGTCACCTGGGCGAAATCCCGCGGCCTGCACGAACTCACCCTCACCACCTTCACCGAGGTCCCGTGGAACGGGCCCTACTACGAGCGGCTCGGCTTCACCTACATCCCCGTCGACGACGAACCACCTGGTCTGCGCGCTGTCCGCGCCGAGGAATCCGCCAACGGCCTCGACGAATGGCCGCGCGCGTGCATGCGCGTGGACCTGACGGGCTGGGTCTACGACTGACCCGTCGTTGGGGGGTCGGTGGTGCCGGCCCGCAGCACCAGTCGCCACCCGTCCGCCGCCGCTGCGTCCAGGCGGCGGGTGTGCGACTGTCCTGCGCCCAATTCGCAATGCGTGGCCTTGCGCCGGCCCTGGCTCCTCGAGTCGGTGTAGCGGTCGAAGGTCGCTTCCGGAGTCGGGCGGCTTACGAGCGACGTCCGATGATCGCGGCGTTGCGGGCGAGGGCGGCTTCGGCGGCCGGGGTCGCGGCGGCGCGGTCGGTGGGGACCAGGCCGATGCGGGTGCGGCGGTCGAGGAGATCGTCGACGGTTTCGGCGCCCTCATGGGTGATGGCGAAGTCGAATTCGGCGGCGGTGACGTCGATTCCGGGGGCGACGGGTTCGGCGAGGGCCGGGTCGGCCAGCCAAGCCGAGACGATGGCGCCCGCTTCGTACCCGTAGCGCTCGATCAGGACCGGGGGAGCGTCGATGCGGTCGCGGGCCGCGCCGGACACCGCGCCGACCAGGGGGAGTCGGGTGGTGCGGCACGGTGCGGCCGACAGGCCCGCGTGCGCGATCGCGGCGTCGATCGCGTCCTGCGCCATGCGCCGGTAGGTGGTGAGCTTGCCGCCGACGACGGTGATGAGCCCGTCGGGTGCGGTGAGCACGGCGTGCTCGCGGGAGATGTCGGCGGTGCTGTCGTCGGTGGTCTTCAGCAGGGGCCGCAGCCCGGCGAAGCGGCCGCGGATGTCCTTGCGTGTCAGCGGCTCCCGCAGCGCGGTGTTGATGGTGTCGAGCAGGAAGTCGACCTCGGCTTCGGTGGGCTGGGGCTCGTCGGGGATCGGGCCGGGGGCGTCCTCGTCGGTGAGGCCGAGGTAGACGCGGCCGTGGGCGGCGGGCAGGGCGAACACGAAGCGGCTGATGCTGCCGGGCACGGGCACGGTGAGTGCCGCGCTGAGCCCGCCGAAGGCGGCGGCGTCGAACACCAGGTGGGTGCCACGGCTCGGGCGCAGTTCGATGCTGCCGTCCACCTCGCCCGCCCACACGCCGGTCGCGTTGACGACGGCGCGGGCGCGCACGTCGAGGGTCTCACCGGTGCGCGTATCGCGTAGTCGCACCGAATTGCCGTCGGCCGCAATGGCTTCCATGCGGGTGAGCACGGTCGCGCCCTGTCCGGCCGCTGTGCGAGCCAGGGCGACGACGAGGCGGGCGTCGTCGACGAGCTGCCCGTCCCACGCCTGCAATCCGCCGCGCAGGCCGTCACGGCGCACGGTAGGCGCCAGCCGCAATGCCTCCGCGGCGGCGACCTTTCGCGATCGCGGCAGGATCGCGGCCCGGGTGCGCGCGGCCACCCGCAGCGCGTCACCGGCGGCGAAACCAGCCCGGATCAGCGAACTCTGAGCCGCGCCCATACCGGGCAGCAACGGTACGAGCTGGGGGAGCGGGCGCACCAGATGAGGTGCCGTGGTGCGCAACAGGATGCCGCGTTCGACCGCGCTCTCATGGGCGACGCCGACCCGCCCGCTCGCCAGGTAGCGCAACCCGCCGTGCACGAGCTTGGAACTCCAGCGGCTCGTGCCGAAGGCGAAGTCGTTGCGTTCCACCAGCAGGGTGCGCAGGCCGCGCGCGGCGGCGTCGAGCGCGGCACCGGCACCGGTGACACCCGCGCCGATCACCACCACGTCCACCTCCGGGTGGTCGCCGAGCGCGGCGAGGTCGGCGGTGCGGCGAGCCGCGTCGAGCGCGGTGGGTGAATCAGCAGTCATCACAATCCTTGTCGGGGTTCAGGGAAGCAGGTAACCCTCGATCGCCCTCGCCAGCTCGGTGTCGAACTGCGCACCCTCGAGCAAGGGCGCCATCGTGCCCGCGGACTGCACCGCCGATTGGGCGATGAGCAGCAGCATGGCGGCCAGCTGCTCGGGCTCGCCCGCCCGGATCGACCCGTCCTCCTGGCCGATCCGGATCGCGGTGGCGAACAGTTCGATGAGCGTGCGCTGATTGCGCCCGAGCCTGCCGAACACGTAGGTGAGCATGAGGTCGGTGTCGGTGCGGAAGATCTTGGCGAACACCGCGTTGGCCCGCACCGCCGCGGCGCCCGCCACGATGCCGCGCACCAGCCGGTCGAGGCCGAGGCCGGTGTCGGGCATGGTCTCGGCGACGATGGTGCGTAGCTCGCGCACCAGCAGTTCCGCGATCAGCGAGCCGGTGTCCGGCCACCGCCGGTACACCGTCGGCCTGCTCACACCGGCGCGGCGTGCCACTTCGGTGAGCGTGGTGCGGCGCACCCCGAAATCGACGACGCAGGCCCGCGCGGCATCGAGAATCGCCATATCGGTAGGCGAAAGCCGCTGGTCGGCTCGAGCCGCGAGGTCGATCATCCTGTACACCCCCATGGTGTTCGACGACGCCGTGGTGAGCGCCGTGGTCTGGCCGGAACGCCCAAGGGTATCGAGCGCGCCGGTGGGTTCGTCGCCGCGAATTCGCGGCAGTGACATCCGACAACTGGGTAGAGGCCGACTCGAGGAGATCTCGTGTAGTTACTGCTTGACACTATATGTCAGGATGTAACGCATGGTCGAGTTGAACAGCGAAATGTCCGGATCGACGGCCGAACGGCCGAGTATGGTGTGGGACGCCTGGGGTGTGCCCGCCGGACATCAACCCCTGTCGGCGCAGATCCGCGGCCTGCTCACCCAGGTCTTCGGGATCTCGGGAGAGCCGGCGGCACGACGCGACGAGGGCGACGTGCCGCTGGTCGCGAGCACGCTCACCGCCACCACCCGCGCGGACCTCGCTGCCCTGGTCGGTGCCGAGCACGTCAGCACCGACGACATCGACCGGCTGCGGCACGCCGGCGGCAAGAGCACCCTCGACCTGCTGCGCCGCCGCGACACCCGCCCGCAGGACGCGCCCGACGCGATCGTCGCGCCCGCCGACCACGACGCGGTGCTGGCCGTCCTGCGGTACTGCTCCGCGCACGGCATCGCGGTGGTGCCCTTCGGTGGCGGCACCAGTGTGGTCGGCGGCGTCGACCCGGTGCGCGGCCGGTTCCCCACCGTGATCGCGCTCGACCTGCGCAGGCTCGACACCCTCACCGACGTGGACGCGGTGAGTGGCACCGCCACCCTCGGTGCCGGGCTCACCGGCCCGCAGGCGGAGAAACTGCTTGCCGGGCACGGTCTTTCGCTCGGGCATTTCCCGCAGAGTTTCGAATTCGCCACCATCGGCGGGTTCGCCGCGACCAGGTCGTCGGGGCAGGCGTCGGCGGGCTACGGCCGTTTCGACGACATGGTCCAGCGATTGGTGGTCGCCACCCCGCAGGGCACCCTCGATCTCGGCCGCGCGCCCGCCTCGGCGGCCGGTCCCGACCTGCGCGAACTGTTCGTCGGGTCCGAGGGGACGCTCGGCGTGATCACCTCGGTCACCGTGCGGGTGCACCCGATCCCCGAAACCACCGTCTACCAGGCGTGGTCTTTCCCCGACTTCGCCACCGGCGCGGCCGCCCTGCGCACCGTCGTGCAGACGGGTGCGGCGCCGACGGTGCTCCGCCTGTCCGACGAGGCCGAGACCGGCCTGAACCTGGCCCGCTCGAGCGATATCGGCGGCGCGCCCGTCTCCGGCTGCCTTGCGGTGACGACCTTCGAGGGCACCGCCGCCCATGTCGCGGCCCGCAGCGCCGAAGCGAGCGAACTGCTCAGCGCCGCCGGTGGAACCGCGCTCGGGACCGCCCCGGCCGAACAGTGGGAACACGGCCGTTTCGCCGCGCCCTATCTGCGTGACGCCCTGCTCGATGTCGGGGTGCTGTGCGAGACGCTGGAAACCGCGACCAGCTGGTCGAACCTGGCGAATCTGAAGGCGAAAGTGACTGCCGCGCTCACGGATTCGCTCACCGCCCAGGGCACACCCGCGCTGGTGATGTGTCACATCTCGCACACCTACCCGACCGGTGCGTCGCTGTACTTCACCGTCGTCGCCAAGCAGCTAGAGGATCCGATCGCGCAGTGGCGCGTCGCCAAGACCGCCGCGGGCGACGCCATCGTGGCGGCCGGTGCCACCATCACCCACCATCACGCCGTCGGCGCCGACCACCGTCCGTGGATGGGCGCCGAGGTCGGTGACCTGGGCGTACAGGTGCTGCGGGCGGTGAAACACGAACTCGACCCCGCAGGCGTGCTGAATCCTGGAAAGCTGGTGCCGTGAAACAGCATTCGGTACAGCGATTATTGCTCGTCACCAACCCGCACTCCGGTGCCGGTCGCGGTGACGGTGTCGCCGAGGCGGTCCTGGCGGTAGCCCTGGCCGGTGGCGTGGAGGTCGCACAGGTGCGGGCGCCGAGCGCGGCGGAATCGGTGGAGCAGGTGGCCGCCGCGATCGCCGACCCGGCCAGGCGGCCCGGCGCGGTCGTCTGCGTGGGCGGTGACGGTCTGATGAACGTGCTGCTCGCCGCCGTCGCCCACACCGGTGTGCCGCTCGGGCTGGTTCCCGCGGGCACGGGCAACGACCTCGCCCGCGAACTCGGCATCCCCACCGGCGACCCGCGCGCCGCCGCCGAGATCGTGCTGCGCGGCCGCACGAAGACCATCGATCTGGGCCGTATCGAATCCGCAGGCGCCACGCCCACCTGGTTCGCCACCATCGTCGGCGCCGGTTTCGACGCGCGAGTCACGTTGCGCGCCAACGCGATGCGCCGCCCGCGCGGAGCGCTGCGCTACACCTTCGCCGCCGCCGCCGAACTCATGCGCGGCTACACGCTGCCGTTCCAGATCGAGATGTCCGGTCTGGCGCCCGGCGCACTCGACAACCCCGACGACGCGCACGCGGTGATCTACACCGACGCCGTGATGACGCCCATCGGCAACACCCGCACCTACGGCGGCGGCATGCTGGTGTGCCCCGACGCCCTGCCCGACGACGGCTACCTCGACATCACGGTGGTCGGTGCGGTCTCGCGACTGGAGATGGCGCGCCTGCTGCCCGCCCTGTCGGCGGGCAAGCGCATCGATCACCCCGCGACCAAGCGATACCGCGCCCGCCGCATCACCGTCACAGCGTCGGGTGGATACGCCACCGCCGACGGTGAACCGGCGGGCACCCTTCCCGTCACGGTCCAGGCGATGCCGGGTGCACTGACAGTGCTGGTGCCCTGACCCGGACGAGTGGCGAGTCGGCACCCGGTGACCGGTGTCGCCATCAGGCACGACGGGTCCGGGCTGTGCCGTCGACGATGCCTGTGGTCGGCACCGTCGACCCGGCGAGCACGATCAGGCGGGCGGCGCGAAGGTGATCCGGGAGATCTCGGTGAGGGTGGGACGGTCGACTACGACGACCGACGACGCGGGTAGCGGCCGGGCGCCGAGGTCGCGCATCAGCCGTTCCCAGCGGCGGCAGTGCGCGCCGAAGGCGACGGTGTTCACCCGCCTGCCACGGGTGATCTGACCACGCCTGGCCTGGGTGGCGGGCACATCGATCAGCACCATGTGCACCTCTCGCCCACCCGAGCGCGCCCACCGCGCGATCAGGCGACGGCTCCAGGCGAACGTCGCGCAGTCGTGGATGGCGACCGGTCCGTCGGCGACCAGCAGCACCGCGCGGATCGCCCGGTAGTGCGCCAGGTGCACCAGCGGACGCCACAGGGGATAGGGGACCCGGCCCAGCCGGTGCCGCAATCGGTTGCGGGCGTGGTTGGAATCGAGCACCAGCGCACCCGCTGCCGTCCGCACCGGCAGCTCCGCGTTCGGTTCGGCGCCGAAAAGGCGATGCAGCGCAGTGGATTTCCCCGCGCCGGGCACCCCGGCGAAAATCAGCACCGCCGTGGCGGGGTAGCGCAATTCGTCGACGTGGTCCGCGCGTAAGTCCAGCAGTGCGACGGGAATGACGGTCCGGGACGGCACGGATCGATCGGCGGGAGGGGAGCTGGCATCGAGCGGAGGCGTCACCCTCTCCAGAATCCGGGAAAACAGACAATTCGGCAATCGGTGAACACCCTGAGTTCGCGTCGACCGGCCTGTCGGACAACAGTTTCCGCGTGTCGATGGAGACACTCACAAACCTCGCCGACCACCGCTTGGAAGAATCTGAGAATTGGCTATGTATTCGAGGGGCGGCCGAAAATCGCCGGTAGAGTCGACCACGAGAGGCGAAGTCTTCGGTGTCCCTCATCCACCGAAGACCTCGCCTCTGTTTTGTTGGAGCGCTGGCGCGCTCGAGGTTCGCGGCGGACCCTCCTCGAGGCCGGGTCGTACGTGGCTGGGACTGCGGGGTGAGGCGGGGGGAAACCCGGTTGTCTGTTCCCCTTAGGATTGGGGCGTGACCAGCGCAGCCCCAGACAACTCGCGTAATCGTGCCGATGCCCTGCCCAAGAGCTGGAATCCCAGCGAGGTAGAGGCCGACCTGTACGAGGGCTGGGTAAACGCCGGGTACTTCACCGCCGACGCCACCTCGGCCAAGCCCGCGTACTCCATCGTGCTGCCGCCACCGAACGTCACCGGCACCCTGCACATGGGGCACGCGCTCGACCACACCCTCATGGACCTGCTCACCCGCCGCAAGCGGATGCAGGGGTACGAGGTGCTGTGGCTGCCGGGCATGGACCACGCGGGCATCGCGACCCAGACCGTGGTGGAGAAGCAGCTCGCCGTCGACGGCAAGAACAAAGAGGACTTCGGTCGCGAGCTGTTCATCGACAAGGTGTGGGACTGGAAGCGCGAGTCCGGCGGCCAGATCCAGGGGCAGATGCGCCGCCTCGGTGACGGTGTCGACTGGAGCCGCGACCGGTTCACCATGGACGACGGGCTCTCGCGCGCCGTGCAGACCATCTTCAAACGGCTCTACGACGCGGGCCTGATCTACCGCGCCGAGCGCCTGGTGAACTGGTCGCCCGTGCTGCAGACCGGCATCTCCGACCTCGAGGTCGACCACAAGGAGGTCGACGGCGAGCTCGTGAGCATGCGCTTCGGCTCCCTGAACGACGACGAACCGCACGTCATCGTGGCCACCACCCGGGTGGAGACGATGCTCGGTGACACCGCCGTCGCCGTCCACCCGGACGACGAGCGCTACCAGGCGCTGATCGGCACCACGCTGTACCACCCGATCACCGGCCGCCAGATCCCGATCGTCGCCGACGACTACGTCGACCCGGAGTTCGGTTCCGGCGCGGTGAAGATCACCCCCGCCCACGACCCCAACGACTTCGAACTCGGCCTGCGCCACGGCCTGCCGATGCCGACGATCATGGACAAGGCGGGCCGGATCGCCGACACCGGAACGGAATTCGACGGCATGGACCGTTTCGAGGCGCGCGTGAAGATCCGCGAACGCCTCGAGGCCGAGGGCCGCATCGTCGGGCGCAAGTACCCCTACAAGCATCAGGTGGGTCACTCGGAGCGCTCCGGCGAGCCGATCGAGCCGCGCCTGTCGATGCAGTGGTGGGTCAAGGTCGACACCCTGGCCAAGGCTGCGGGCGACGCGGTGCGCGACGGTGACGTGAAGATCCATCCGGCCAGTCAGGAACCCCGCTGGTTCGACTGGGTCGACAACATGCACGACTGGTGCATCTCGCGTCAGCTGTGGTGGGGCCACCGCATCCCGATCTGGTACGGGCCCGAGGGCGAGATCGTCTGTCTCGGCCCGGACGAGCAGGCCCCCGAGGGCTGGGTGCAGGACCCCGACGTGCTCGACACCTGGTTCTCCTCGGGTCTGTGGCCGTTCTCCACGATGGGCTGGCCCGACGCGACCCCCGAGCTGGCGAAGTTCTATCCGACCAGCGTGCTCGTCACCGGTTACGACA
The DNA here is from genome assembly GCF_051843015.1 of Nocardia sp. JW2. Classification (NCBI taxonomy): domain Bacteria; kingdom Bacillati; phylum Actinomycetota; class Actinomycetes; order Mycobacteriales; family Nocardiaceae; genus Nocardia; species Nocardia sp. JW2. The sequence continues at coordinate 278,293 of NZ_JBPXLK010000003.1, read as the reverse complement.
TCCTGTTCTTCTGGGTGGCCCGGATGATGATGTTCGGTATGTACGTCAGCGACGATCCGGTGCTGACGGCAGGCAAGGGCGGGCAGAAGCAGGTCCCGTTCGAAGACGTGTTCCTGCACGGCCTGATCCGCGACCAGCACGGCAAGAAGATGTCGAAGTCGCGCGGTAACGGCATCGACCCGCTGGACTGGATCAACTCCTACGGCGCCGACGCGCTGCGCTTCACCCTGGCCCGCGGCGCCCAGCCCGGCGGCGACCTCTCGGTCGGTGAGTCGCACGCGCTCGCCTCGCGCAGCTTCGTCACCAAGCTGTTCAACGCCACCAAGTTCGCGCTGATGAACGGTGCACGCACCGGCGACCTGCCCGCGCGCGAGACGCTCACCGACGCCGACCGCTGGATCCTCGACCGGCTCGACCAGGTCCGCGCCGATGTCGATTCCGCGTTCGATTCCTACGAATTCGGCAAAGCCTGCGAGGCGCTGTACCACTTCGCCTGGGACGAACTGTGCGACTGGTATCTGGAACTGTCGAAGGTGCAGTTCGCCGAGTCCGATGCGCGCGCCGAGAGCACCTCGGTGATCCTCGGCAACGTGCTCGACGCGGTGCTTCGCCTGCTGCATCCGGTGATCCCGTTCGTCACCGAGACCCTCTGGAAGGCGCTCACCGGCGGTGAATCGGTGGTGGTCGCGCCGTGGCCGCAGGCCAGTGGCGTCGCCGCCGACGAGCGGGCCGCCCAGCGGGTCGCCGACGCGCAGCGGCTCATCACCGAGATCCGCCGCTTCCGTGGCGATCAAGGCCTGGCGGACAAGCAGAAGGTGAAGGCCACGCTGGTCGGCATCGAGGAAGCCGGACTCGCCGGCTTCGCGGCGTCGGTGGCGAACCTGGCCCGTCTCACCGAACCCGGTGACGACTTCGCGACCACCGCCGAGGTGGAGGTCCGCCTGTCCACCGGCACGGTGACCGTCCAGCTCGACACCTCCGGCGCCATCGACCTCGACGCCGAACGGCGCAGGCTGGAAAAGGATCTCGCGGTCGCGCAGAAGGACCTCGACCAGACCACCGCCAAACTGGCCAACGAGGCGTTCCTGGCCAAGGCGCCGCAGCAGGTGGTCGACAAGATCACCGCTCGCCGCGACGTGGCCACCGCGGAGGTCGCCCGGATCAGCGCGCGCCTGGCGGAGCTGAGCGCCAAGTGAGCGACATCGGCCCCGACGACGGCGATCTCGGCCCCGAGGAGGCGGGCTTCGGCGGTGACGACTACCGCCCGGCCCAGCTCGGCACCGGTCCGTCGCCGGTCGAGCTGGCCGAAATGGCGCTCGTGGAAGCCGAACTCGACAAACGCTGGCCTGAAACCAAGATCGAGCCGTCGCTCACGCGCATCAGCACGCTGATGGATCTGCTCGGCAACCCGCAGCACAACTACCCGGCCATCCACATCGCCGGCACCAACGGCAAGACCTCGGTGACCAGGATGATCGACGCGCTGCTCACCGCCCTGCACCGGCGCACCGGCCGGATCACCAGCCCACACCTGCAGCTGGCGACCGAGCGGATCAGCATCGACAACGCGCCGATCAGCCCCGCCCGGTACGTGGAGACCTACCACGAGCTCGCGCCGTACATCGACATGATCGACCAGCGCTCCGCCGAGGCGGGCGGCCCGGCGATGAGCAAGTTCGAGGTGCTCACCGGCATGGCCTACGCCGCGTTCGCCGAGGCACCCGTCGACGTGGCCGTCGTCGAGACCGGCATGGGCGGTACCTGGGACGCCACCAACGTGATCGACGGCCAGGTCGCCGTCATCACCCCGATCGGCCTGGACCACACCGAGTACCTCGGCCCCGACCTCGAGTCGATCGCCAAGGAAAAAGCGGGAATCATCAAGCGCGCCAAGGAAGCCCTGGTTCCGGTCGACACCGTCGCGGTGATCGCCGAACAGGCCCCCGAGGTGATGGACGTGCTGCTGCGCCGGGCAGTGGAGGCCGACGCGGCGGTCGCGCGCGAAGGCGCGGAATTCCGGCTGCTGGAACGGGCCGTCGCGATCGGCGGCCAACTGCTGACCCTGCAGGGTCTCGGCGGCGTCTACGACGAGATCTTTCTGCCGCTGCACGGCGAACACCAGGCCCGCAATGCCGCGCTCGCGCTGGCCGCCGTCGAGGCGTTCTTCGGGGCGGGTGCCGAGCGTCAGCTCGACATCGAAGCCGTGCGCGCCGGATTCGCGGCCGTCACCAGTCCCGGCCGGATGGAACGGATGCGCAACGCGCCGACGATCTTCGTCGACGCCGCCCACAACCCGGCGGGCGCGCAGGCGCTGGCGAACACGCTCACCGGCGAATTCGACTTCCGCAAGCTGGTCGGGGTGGTCGCGGTCCTCGGCGACAAGGACGCGGCGGGCATCCTCGACGCCCTGGAACCGGTGTTCGACGAGATCGTCGTCACCAGCAACGGGTCGCCGCGCGCCATGGATGTGGACACCCTCGCCGACCTGGCCGTCCAGCGTTTCGGCGACGAACGCGTGATCACCGCCGACACCCTGCCCGACGCCCTGGAATCGGCCATCGCCCTGGCCGAACAGGCCGGCGACGACGGCGACGTGATCTCGGGTGCGGGCGTGATCGTCACCGGATCGGTGGTCACCGCCGGCGCCGCCCGCGCGCTGTTCGGGAAGGGGCCGGCGTGAGTGGTCAGCCGGAAAACGACGCGAGCACGCCGAACGGATCGAGCATGAGTGAGGTACCCCCGCCCGCTACCGACCCCTGGAAGGGATTCCGGGGGGTGATGGCCGGGACGCTGATCCTCGAGGCGATCGTGGTGTTGCTGGCACTGCCGGTTGTCGGTTCGGTGGGCGGCGGGGTGACCTGGTTCTCGGGCACCTATCTGGTGGTCCTGGCGCTGCTGATGATTCTCGGCGCCGGATTGCAGCGCAAGCCGTGGGCCATCCCGTTCAACCTCGGGCTGCAGGTCCTGGTGCTGGCGGGAACGTTCATCCACCTGTCGATCGGGATCATCGGGCTGGTGTTCGCGGCCGTGTGGGCATTCATCCTGCTGCTGCGCGCCGACGTGCAGCGACGCATGGACGCCGGGTTGTTGCCGAGCCAGCGGATGCGGCGAACCCAGTCCTGAACGGGGTCGTTCGGCGTGGACGTCTACCCGACGCTAGGGTTAGCGCGTGACTGAGCAGACGTTGGTACTCATCAAGCCGGACGGTGTCTCCCGTGGCCTCGTCGGCGAGGTCCTGGCGCGCATCGAGCGCAAGGGCCTCACCATCAAGGCGCTGGAGCTGAAGAACGTGTCCGCCGAACTGGCGGGCGAGCACTACGCCGAACACGCCGAGCGGCCGTTCTTCGGTTCGCTGATCGAATTCATCACCTCCGGCCCGGTCGTCGCGGCCGTGCTCGAGGGCCCGCGCGCGATCGCGGCGTTCCGTCAGCTCGCCGGTGGCACCGACCCGGTCGAGAAGGCCGTCCCCGGAACCATCCGCGGCGACTTCGGTCTCGAGACCCAGTACAACCTCGTTCACGGCTCCGACTCGCCCGAGTCCGCCAAGCGTGAGATCGCGCTCTGGTTCCCCGAATCCCCTGCTTGACCGTGCTGTCCTCGCTCGTCGCGTCCGGTTCGGACGCGACGGGCTCGAGTGACGGTTCCGCGCGCGAGTTGCGCCGATGGCGATCACCGCGCGAACCATATGGGATACTGAAGACGGATGTGTTCGATACCGATGTCATCGAAGCCCCACCAGGGCGGTCGGTGACAGCCTGACGCGCAGGTACGCGGCAGCGGCGACGGACATGACCGGATGACACCGCAGTTGGATGCCGATCATCGCTGCCATGGACACCCTGTTGCTGGGGTTGCCGGGCACGCTGGATGAGCGCCTCAGCGCGCGGCGTCACGCCGTACAGCCAGGCGCCGCGTGACCGGTTGGCCCGCCAGATGATCGATTCCAGGCGCGACCGGATACGCGGGGCGAGACCAGATGACCCTCGTACCATCGGGTACGAGGTGCACGGACGATGCCCCCGCGCCGGCCGCGTCACTCCCGTACCGGGGATGGACGCGCCCGGGGGCCCGAGGAGACTTCGTGGCCGAACAAGAGCCGCTGGACACAACACAACAGGATGCCGATCAATTGCCGGAGCGAATTCGAGTTCATGCACTGGCCAAACGACTGGGAGTGACCAGCAAGCGCATCCTGGCCAAGTTGGCCGAGCTGGGCGCCGAGGCGCGCAGCGTGCAATCCAATGTCGACCGGGCGGTCGCCGAGACCGTGCGCGACGCGATCGCCGCCGCCGACGCCGAGACCGGCGAACCGCCGGCACCCGCCCCGACCACCAGGGGTAGGAAGAAAGCCACCGCACCCGTCGCCGAGCAGCCGGCCGACCCGACCACCACCTTGTTCTCCGCACCCGAGGTCGCGCGCCCCGACGAGGTGTTCGCCCCGATGGCCGACGACGCCCACACCGGGCTGTTCACGCACCGGGCGACCGAGGAACCGGCCCCCGAACCGGTGACCTTCGAGGCGCCCTCGGTCGGCATGCCGCTGTTCCTGCCGCCCGACGCGAGCGCCGCCGAAGAGGCGCGCAAGCGCCGTCGCGCCGAACGCGCGCCCAAGAAGGTGGAAGAGCCCGTCGAGGAGCCCGAGGCGCTCGACGAGACCGAGGCCACCGACCAGTCCGGTGATACCGATACCGATACCGATTCCGACAGCGACAACGACGCCGACGGGCAGCCGCGCCGTCGTCGTCGCGGGCGCCGTGGTCGCGGTCGCGGCCGTGGCGAGCAGTCCGCCGACGGCGAGGACAACGACTCCGACGATCACGACACCGAGGACGAGCCCGCCGCCGAGCAGCCCGCCCCGGCCGAGGCCGAGCAGTCCGACGACTCCGACGAAGACGACGACAACCAGCCCGAGGGCGCGAGCCGCCGCCGTCGGCGCCGCCGCCGTCGCAAGGTCGGCGGGGAGTCCGCCGACACCGACGCCGCCGCCGAGGACGACCCGCCGAACACGGTCGTGCACGAGCGCGAGCCGCGCAACAAGAGCCGCAGCCGGGCCGGTGCCTCCGACGAGGTGCAGGGCATCTCCGGTTCCACCCGCCTGGAAGCCAAGCGTCAGCGCCGCCGCGACGGCCGCGACGCGGGCCGCCGCCGTCCGCCGATCCTCACCGAATCGGAGTTTCTCGCCCGTCGCGAGGCCGTCGACCGGGTGATGGTCGTGCGCGAGAAGGCGTTCGATCCGGCCGAGCACGCACCGGGCCACCAGACCACCACGCAGGTGGCGGTGCTCGAGGACAACATCCTCGTCGAGCACTTCGTGACCAGCTCCGGTCAGGCATCGATGGTCGGCAACGTGTACCTGGGCAAGGTGCAGAACGTGCTGCCGAGCATGGAGGCCGCGTTCATCGACATCGGCCGCGGCCGCAACGGTGTGCTCTACGCCGGTGAGGTGAACTGGGAGGCCGCCGGTCTGGGCGGCAAGGAACGCAAGATCGAGCAGGCGCTCAAGCCCGGCGACACCGTGCTGGTCCAGGTCTCCAAGGACCCGGTCGGCCACAAGGGTGCCCGCCTGACGACCCAGATCTCCCTCGCGGGTCGCTTCCTGGTGTACGTGCCGGGTGGCACCTCCACCGGGATCAGCCGCAAGCTGCCCGACACCGAGCGCAAGCGGCTCAAGGAGATCCTGCGCGAGATCGTGCCCGCCGACGCGGGCGTCATCATCCGCACCGCCTCCGAAGGCGTGAGCGAGCCCGAGCTGGCGCGCGACGTGGAACGGCTGCAGGCCACCTGGCGCACCATCGAAGAGGCCTCGAAGAACGCGGCCAAGGACGCGCCCAAGGCTCTCTACGAAGAGCCGGACATGCTGGTGAAGGTCATCCGCGACCTGTTCAACGAGGACTTCGCCAAGCTGGTCATCGAGGGCGAGCGCGCGTGGAGCACCGTCGAGAACTACGTGCGAACCGTCGCCCCCGACCTGCTGCCGCGGGTGAACCGGCACGAGAACAACGGTGTCGACGTGTTCGACGCCTACCGCATCGACGAGCAGCTGGCCAAGGCGCTCGACCGCAAGGTGTGGCTGCCCTCGGGCGGCACCCTGGTGATCGACCGCACCGAGGCGATGACCGTCGTCGACGTCAACACCGGCAAGTTCACCGGTTCCGGCTCCTCGAACCTCGAGGAGACCGTCACCAAGAACAACCTGGAAGCGGCCGAGGAGATCGTGCGCCAGATGCGGCTGCGCGACATCGGCGGCATGATCGTCGTCGACTTCATCGACATGGTGCTCGAGTCCAACCGCGATCTGGTGCTGCGCCGCCTCACCGAGGCGCTCGGCCGCGACCGCACCCGCCACCAGGTGTCGGAAGTCACCTCGCTGGGCCTGGTCCAGATGACGCGCAAGAAGCTGGGGACCGGCCTGGTCGAGGCGTTCTCCACCACCTGTGAGCACTGCCACGGCCGTGGCATCCTCGTGCACTCCTACCCGGTCGATTCCGGGTCGGGCATCGAGGAACCGCGCGGCAAGGAGAGCGGTTCGCGGCGTCGTCGCGGCAAGGACAAGGACCGCGACGCCAAGCCCGCCCAGGCGGCCGCTCCGGCCACCAACGGCACCGCGCCGGTCGCCGAGCACGACGAGGAGGACATCGCCGTCAAGCGGGCCCACCCGGTCGCGCTGGCGATGGCCGCCCACCACGGCGACGAGGACGGCGAGACAGTGCAGGCCGAGGTCGAGACCGAGCAGCCGGCTCCCGAGCCGACCCGCTCGCGCTCCCGGTCCCGGTCGCGGCGGTCCAACCGCGCCGCGCAGACCGAGACCGCGATCGACAGCCCCGCACTGACCGGGGTCGTCCCGGCCGAGGACGAGGTGGTCGAGGAGGTCGTCGTCACGCCCGCCCCGGCCGACGAGGCGCCGACGGTCGAGCCCGTCGAATCGTCTTCGCTCGCCCAGGAACCCGTCGAGGAGCCCGCCGCTCCCGTCGCCGGGGAACCCGCACCGGTGGCCGAGGAACCGGCCGCCCGGGCGCCGCGTAGGCGTCGCGTAGCCCGTTCGACGGCGGCTCCGGCCGCCGACAGCGCGGGCGCGGTGTTCGTCGTCTCGGCGAACGAGCAGCCGCCCGCGGCAGCCGTCGTGGACTTCGACGCCGAACCCGTCGTCGTCCCGCAGCGCAAGCCGCGCAGGCGTGCGGTGGCCCGTCCGGCGGGCGCGCCTGCGCCGGAATCGAACTGAGGTGACGTCCCCCGATTCGGCCCTGACCGGCCGAATTGGGGGACGGCATACCGTTCTGGTAACCTAGGTCGGTCGCTGCCCAGCGATTGGGCATCTGGCCGGACGGCCGGGTGATACCGCAGGCAGGCAGCTAACGTTCTTCCCCCGCACGTGCGGGGATGAGCCCAGGAATACGCGTCGCAGCTGCGGCGTGGACATGTGCAGGACCAACGTGAGTGGAGGAAGCCGACCGATGGCAGCGTACGCAATCGTCAAGACCGGCGGAAAGCAGTACAAGGTCGCGGTCGGTGACCTGGTGAAGGTCGAGAAGATCGAGGGCAAGCCCGGCGACGCCGTGGCCCTGACCCCGGTTCTCGTCGTCGACGGCGCCGATCTGACCACCGATGCCGACAAGCTGGCCAAGATCTCCGTGGCCGCCGAGGTCGTCGATCAGACCAAGGGTCCGAAGATCCGGATTCACAAGTTCAAGAACAAGACCGGCTACCACAAGCGCCAGGGTCACCGTCAGCCGCTGACGGTCATCAAGGTCACCGGCATCAAGTAAGAATTCCCGAGGAGACGAAGCAATGGCACATAAGAAGGGTGCATCCAGCTCCCGGAACGGTCGTGATTCGAACGCCCAGCGCCTCGGCGTGAAGCGCTTCGGCGGCCAGAAGGTCAGCGCGGGCGAGATCCTCGTCCGTCAGCGCGGAACCCACTTCCACCCCGGCGTGAACGTCGGCCGTGGTGGCGACGACACCCTGTTCGCCCTCGCGGCGGGCGCGGTCGAGTTCGGCACCAAGCGTGGCCGCAAGACCGTCAACATCGTTGTCCCGGAGCCGGTCCAGGCCTGACCGCCTGGAGCGTCAGCTCCCCACGGATACCAGAGCGGGTCAGGGTTTCCCTGACCCGCTCTGTCGTGTTCGTAGACTTTCACTACAAAACCGGACACCTTACCGAAAACGACAAGTCAGAAGGAGGAGGATCAACCCATGTCCAAATTCATCGACCGCGTCGTGCTGCATGTTCGTGCCGGTAGAGGTGGACACGGTTGTGCCTCGGTGCACCGTGAGAAGTTCAAGCCGCTCGGCGGTCCCGACGGGGGCAACGGCGGCAACGGTGGCGATGTGATCCTCGAGGTCGACGCCAACGTGCACACCCTGCTCGATTTCCACTTCCATCCCCACGCCAAGGCGGGCAACGGCAAGCCGGGCGAGGGCGGTAACCGCGATGGCAAGCAGGGCACCGACCTGGTATTGCAGGTGCCCGACGGCACCGTGGTCGTGGACAGCGACGGCAAGGTCGTTGTCGACCTCGTCGGTGTCGGCAACCGGTTCATCATCGCCCGTGGTGGTCGTGGTGGGCTCGGTAACGCCTCGCTGGCGTCCAAGGCGCGCAAGGCGCCCGGTTTCGCGCTGCTCGGCGAGGAGGGCGAGGAACTCGATCTCGTTCTCGAGCTGAAGTCGGTCGCCGACGTCGGTCTGGTCGGGTTCCCGTCGGCCGGTAAGTCGTCGCTGGTCTCGGTGCTCTCTGCCGCCAAGCCGAAGATCGCCGACTACCCGTTCACGACGCTCGTGCCGAATCTCGGCGTGGTGCAGTCCGGCGACACCACCTTCACCGTCGCCGACGTGCCCGGCCTGATCCCGGGCGCCAGCCAGGGGCGCGGCCTCGGCCTCGACTTCCTGCGGCACTTGGAACGGTGCGCGGTGCTCGCCCACGTCGTCGACTGCGCGACCCTCGAACCCGGCCGCGACCCCGTCTCCGATGTCGACGCGCTCGAGGCGGAGCTCGCCGCGTACAAGCCCGCGCTCTCCGGTGACGAGAGCCTGGGCGACCTGGCCGACCGCCCGCGCGTGGTCATCCTGAACAAGACCGACGTCCCCGACGGCAAAGAGCTCGCCGAGATGGTGACACCCGAATTCACCGCCCGCGGCTGGCCGGTCTTCGAGATCTCGGCCGTGAGCCGCGCCGGTCTGCGTCCACTGACCTTCGCACTGGCCGACATGGTCCGCCAGTACCGCGAAGACCATCCCAAGGCGGCGCCCAAGCGGCCGATCATCCGCCCGATCGCGACCGACGAGTCCGGTTTCAGTGTGATCGCCGATCCGCAGGAACCCGGCGGTTTCATCGTGCGCGGCACCCGGCCGGAACGCTGGATCCGCCAGACCGATTTCAACAACGACGAGGCCGTGGGCTACCTGGCCGACCGGTTGGCTCGTCTCGGTGTCGAAGCGGAGCTGGTGAAGCAGGGTGCCGAACCCGGCTGCCCGGTGACCATCGGCGAGGTGACCTTCGAGTGGGAGCCGCAGATCTCGGCCGGTGTCGACATGCAGCCGACCGGGCGCGGCACCGACCTGCGGCTCGAGAACAACGACCGCATCGGCGCGGCCGAGCGCAAGCTCGCCTCGCAGGCGCGGCGTGGTCTGCTCGACGAGAACGGTGAACGGAAGAGTTGACGGTGGTGTCGCGCCCGGCGAAATTCGCTGTCGGGCGCGACGAGTCGGTCGGCATACTGCGGTAGGGCTCCTGCGAGCCCGTCGACGACGATTCGTGCAGGGAGTTGGGCGATGCAGGTGGGTTCGGAGCTGAGTCAGGGGCGGGCCGCGATCGTGTCGGCGCGCACCGTGGTGGTGAAGATCGGTTCGTCGGCTCTCACCAGCCTCGAAGGCGGTCTCGACACCGGTCGGCTCGATCTGCTCGCCGATGCCGTCGAAGCGCGGATGCGCGCCGGGTCCGATGTGGTCGTCGTGTCCTCGGGTGCCATCGGCGCCGGGCTCGCACCGCTGGGCCTGTCGAAGCGGCCCAAAGACCTGGCGACCAAACAGGCCGCGGCCAGTGTCGGCCAGCTCGCCCTGGCACACGCCTGGGGAACCTCGTTCGCCCGCTACGGCCGCACCGTCGGCCAGATACTGCTCTCCGCCGATGATTTCGCGCGTCGTGAGCATCATCGCAACGCGCAGCGCACCCTCGATCGGTTGCGTTCCCTCGGTGCGGTCGCGGTGGTCAACGAGAACGACACCGTCGCCACCGAGGAGATCCGTTTCGGTGACAACGACCGCCTCGCCGCCCTCGTCGCCCACCTCGTCGGCGCCGACGCCCTGATCCTGCTCTCCGATGTGGCCGGGCTCTACGACGGCGACCCGCGCAAGGGGCCCGCCAATTTCATTCCCGAGGTGCGCGGCAGTGCCGATCTCGACGGCGTCATCGCGGGCAGCGGTGGTGCGCTCGGCACCGGCGGCATGGCCTCCAAACTGTCGGCCGCCCGCCTCGCCGCCGACGCGGGCATCCCCGTCCTGCTCGCCTCGGCCGCCGAAGCCGCGACCGCCCTCTCCGCAAGCACCGTCGGCACCGCCTTCGCCGCCCGCCCCGTCCGCCTGTCGGGCCGCAAGTTCTGGGTCCGCCACGCCGCCGACACCCGCGGCGCCGTCCTGCTCGACGACGGCGCCGTCGCCGCCGTAGCCGAACGCCGCTCCCTGCTCGCCGCGGGCATCACCGGCCTGCGCGGCCGCTTCTTCGGCGGCGACGTGGTCGACCTCGTCAGCCCCACCGACGAGGTCATCGCCCGAGGCGTCGTCGAATACGACAGCACCGAACTGTCCACCATGCTCGGCCGCTCCACCACCGACCTCCCCGAAACCATGCAGCGCCCGGTCATCCACGCCGACGACCTCGTCAAGGTGTGAGCGTTCCGACTCCATCGGCAGGTAGGCCGCGATGCTCTCGAGCGCAGCTCGATATCAGCCTCGGCCGCTCCTCTTCGCTGAGCTCGGTCTGCTCGTGATCGTCGTCGCCTGGGCATAGCAGCACTGCCCGTGCTGTGGTCCTCGACCGATCGAGTTGATCCTGAAGTCGAGCCGGGATGACATCGGGTCGGTCCACGGCGGCTGTGGGATGGGATCGGCGTGAGCGTTCCCGGCCGAATGCGTCGGCTTCTTATCGCTGCGGCGGGATAACGCCCGGTTGGTCCAGGCCGCCTGGGGGTTGAGGTGGTGGTGTGGGTTGGGGTGGTTCGGCGCCGGGGACGGGGCCGGTGACGCCGGGTTGGCCGCCTGGGTCGGACATGTCGGGGGCGTTCTGGGGTGGTGCGGGGGCGATCGGCGGAGTGTTGGTGTCCGGGGCGGTCGGGTTGGAGTCCTGTTGAGTTGGCGGTGCGGGCGGGTCGCTCGGCGGTGAAGGGTTCGCGCTCGGTGGCGCGGGTGGCTCGCTCGGCGGCGCCGGGCTTTCCACCTGCGGCGGAGCAGGATTCGTCGGCGGCGGTGCCGGTGGCTCGCTGGGCGGGACGGGATTCTCGCTGGGCGGTGCCGGAAGTTCGCTGGTCGGGCTGGGGGCTTCGCTGGGCGGCGCCGGGAGTTCGGTTGTCGGGCTGGGAGCTTCGCTGGGTGGCGCCGGCTCGCTCGTTGGGGCGGGGCCTTCGCTGGGCGGTGCCGGGAGTTCCGTGGTGGGGGAGGGACTTTCGCTCGGTGGGGCTGGTGGCTCGCTGGACGGGGCCGGAATCTCGCTCGACGGTGCCGGGAGTTCGGTGGTGGGGGAGGGGCCTTCGCTCGGCGGGGCCGGTGGCTCGCTCGTCGGCGTAGAGCTTTCGCTGGGCGGTGCCGGAATTTCCGTGGTCGGCGCAGGGCTTTCGCTGGGGGTAGCGGGGTTGGGGCTCGGCGGTGTGCGCTCGCCAGGCGGCGCCGGGTTTTCGGTCGGCGCAGGCGCTTCGGTGGACGGTGCTGGGGGCGCGGGGTTTTCGGTGGTGGGGGCGGAGTTGTTCGGGTTGGCGGGTGCCGGGGTTTCGGGGTTCTGGGGGGTGGCCTCGGCAGGGGGAGCGCCGTTGGTTCGGGGCGGGTTGTCCAGTGGGACAGGGGAATCCGTAGCGGGGACGGGAAGGGCGGGTACGCCGGTTCCGGCCAGGGTGTAGGCGGGCTTGTAGATCATGTTCATGGCCAGGAGCGCTTCCTGGCGCAATGCTTCGGCCGCCATCTGCGCGTCGATGACATCCGCGGCTGCCAGCAACCGGGCGATGGTGCCGATCGGGCCGGAGTCGCCGGGGGCGACCACCGCCAGCTTCACCGCTTCGGCGGCGGCCGCCACCCCACCGAGGCGGGTGCCGACTTCCGCCATCACGGCGGCCAATTCGTCGATGGCGGCGGCGAAGCTGCGGGTGCTCGCGGCGGCGGCTTCGGCGGCCGCGCCTTCCCACCCCGCCTCCTCCATCACCTGATCGGCGTTGGATTTGGCGACAGGGAGGGTGACGAGGGCAGCGGCGGTTTCCAGCCAGGCCATCGAGGCGCTGAGGATCTCCCCGGCGTCGATCTGCTGGGTGCGAGCGTAGATCTGCTCGTGCGGCATGGATTCGAAATGTTCCATCGCACTGATGTAGGTGGGATCAGTACTCATCAGTGCACCCGCGTATCGATGGCACGCAGCGCGGCGGCCGCGGCGGCGTCGGCTTCCTCGTAGAGGCCCGCGCTGAGCAGGAACGCCTCACGCATCCGGTAGGCCGCTTCGATGTAGCGATCGAGCAGATCGGCGGCGTCGCGCGCCTTGTGCGCGAAGCCGGCCTGTAATTGCTGTGCGGAGACGAAACCACCGAATCCGCCTGCCTCGGCAGCGTTTTCGAGGTCGTGGCGTAATTCGGCGAGCCGGTCGGCCTGCTGTGCGTAGAGATCGGCACACCGGCGCGCGGCCTCGGGATCGAATTTCACCGTCCCCGCCGCGGCGGCGCTGCGGAACCGGGAGATCTCGGCTCGGCTGCTCTCGATCGTCATCGCGTCTCCCCTCCAGATCAAGCGTCGGTGTCCAGGCTAGCCGGACCTACGATTGTGCGAACTGTGCGCCGGTGCCACCCGGCGCTGCAGTTGCGCGGCGAGCTGACCGGACGAAGCGGGAACCACGTGCACCGTTTCTCCCACGCGCAGCAGGTAGCGCCCGTCGCCCGCGACGTCGATCCAGCTGTAATGCAGCGGCGGGGAGGGGGTTTCACGGTCGAGTCCGGTTTCGATGCGGATATGCCCCTCGGCGGTGTGCGGTCGGCGCAGCAAACGCTGGATCCGGGGCACCGCGGGATGGGCCGCGATCACGGTCTCCTCGTCGCGCACCGCGTCGGCCGCCGCCTCACGCGCGGGTTCACGTCCGGGCGGTGTGTCGGGCAGGCAGGCGGTGACGCGCGCCCCGATTCCGGCACTGTGCCCGATCGAAACCCGCACCTGCCCACCGTAATCGGGTCGGGTGCCGGGTTCCTGCACCACGAGAACCGCGTGATCGTAGACAGCGCAGGCCAGTAACCGGATCTCGCTGCCCGGCGTGTGCCCGCCGCCGACGAGCACGATCCTGGCGTGTGGTTCGGCGACGATCCGCAGGCACGCGGTGAGGTCGGGATCGGTGCCGGGCGTCAGTCGCTGGTCGAGCGTCGAACGTAATCGGCGCGCTTCGTCCTCGGTGCGCGGCGTTTCGAGCAGCCGCAGCGGAAACGGCACCCGGTCGCGACCGGTCTCCCGCCAGACGTGCGCGAACTCGTCCGCGGTGAAGGTCCATCCCATTGCCGATCCCATCCTTACCGAACCAGGACGAGCTCAGCCTAACCGCAGTGTCCGATTCCGGCGCACCGTTCATCCGCCCGAATGGAAACTCCGGCGCAATGAGTACCCGGATGAGTATTTCGGCGGACGTCTGTCACCGCTGTGACTCCTACCGTCAGGACAGATCCGTTGACTGGAGGAGCTATGACCTACGTGTTCGAGGCGGCCGTCCGACTCGCGGAACTGGGGTGAGGACCATGCGTACTCGCGGCATCACCACGGCACTGGCCGCCGTTCTCGTGCTCGCCTTCGGCGCGGCCTGCGGTGACGACAGTGACGCGAAGACCTACTACGGCGACGAACTCGCCCTCGGCAACGGACAGATCCGCACCTACGTGACCACCGACGACTCGGGCAAGCCGACCGAGGTCGGCCTGCGAATCCAGGAGGCGGCACTGGAGGGGCTGCCCATGCCGGCCGGTGAGCCGGAGGGCCCACCCCCCGCCGGTAGACCGCTGGCGCTGCCGAAGGAAGCGGCGGGCGCGGTGATCGACCACCTCACCTTCGACTGGGTGCCGCACGGCCATCCACCGGCGGGCATGTTCGACAAGCCGCACTTCGACTCCCACTTCTATTTCATCGACCCGGCGGCGGTGACGGCGATCAGCCCACAGGACCCGCAGTTCCTGGCGAAAGCGGCCGTGAACCCGGACGCGAAATACATGCCTGCCGGCTATGTGACGGCGCCCGAGCCGATCGAGATGCAGGCGGTCCCCGCGATGGGCGTGCACTGGCTCGACATGAGCAATCCGGTCGCGCCGGGGCAATTCACGCAAACCCTGATCAACGGCTCCTGGGACGGCCAGTACATCTTCACCGAGCCGATGTTCACCCTGGAATGGTTGCTCACCAAGCCGTCGTTCACCGGCGACATTCCGCAGCCGCAGGCCTACCAGCGCACCGCGCGGTATCCGACCACCTATTCGATCAGCTTCGACGATACGGCCGACGAGTATGTGGTGACCGTCGGTGGGCTCACCGATCGCACCGCTTCCTGACCCTTCTGTAAGCCCCTCACCTGCGAGTAGGCTCGTCTACTCGGAGGTGAGGTGTGATCACCGAGCTGATCGGGCGCGAGTGGGAGCTGGCGGACCTGCTGGCCCGGCTCGACGATGCGGTCCACGCGGTTCCGCAGCAGGTGATCTGTACCGGCGAGGCCGGGGTCGGCAAGACCAGGCTGGTCGCCGAGCTGGCGGCGCGCGCCCGTGAACGCGGGGTGCGCACGCTCTGGGCGCGGGCGCTCGAGCTGCCCGATCCGCCGCCGTTCTGGTTGTGGCGCCAGGCGCTGGGTCCGGGGATCGCCGCGCCCGACGGCGACCGCGTCGCGCTGTTCGAGGCGTTCGCGGCGAGCTTGGACGACGGCGCGGCAACCGGCACGCTGCTGGTGATCGACGACATCCACTGGGCCGACGAGCCCTCGCTGCAGGCCCTGCTCTATGTCGTGCGCGGGCTGCGGGATCGCCGGGTGATGGTGTGCGCCACCGAGCGCACCGGCGCCGAGGACGGCGGCTGGACCGCCATCAAGCCCGAACTCCTGCGTGAACCGGTCACCGCCTCGCTGCCCGTACGTGGCCTCTCGCCTGCGGACTCGGCGCGTTGCCTGCAGCTCGAAGCCGGGCGCGCGCTGCCCGCCGAACTGGCCGACCGTGCGTTCGACATGACCGGCGGAAACCCTTTCTACCTGCGTGAACTAGGCCGGTCGATGCGCGGAAGCACCGACGACGCGCTACACCTGCCGACCAGTCTGCGTGAGGTGGTGCGCGCGCGGATGGCGCCGCGATCGCACCGGGCCGCGGAGCTGCTGCGGGCGGCCTCGATTCTGGGTGAGCGGTTCTCGATCGCGGTCGCCGCGCGGCTGGTCGAGCGCTCGGCGGCGGACTGTCTGGCCGCGGTGGACGAAGCGGTCGATGCGGGCCTGCTGGCGCCCGACGATGATCCGGGCACCGTGCGGTTCGCGCATGCGCTGGTGCGGGCCGCCCTGCTCGACGATCTGTCGCTGCATCAGCGTGTGGTGCTGCATCAGCGCGCGGCCCTGGCCATCGAGGGGTTGTATCCCGATGCGGTGGAGGCGAATTCGGCCGCGTTGGCCTGGCACTGGGCGAACGCGGCGGTGACCGGAGCACACGAACCCGCCGTGCGCTGGGCCCGCCGTGCCGCGCAGGTGGCATTGCGGGAGCTGGCTTTCGAGGACGCTGTGCGGTTCTACGGGCTGGCGGTGACCCATGCCGCCGAGCTGGATTCGCTCGAGCGGGGCAGGTTGCTGCTGGGGCGGGCCGCCGCCCAGGTCCGCGCGGGTCATCTCGCCGCCGCCCGCGCCGACTGCGCCGCCGCCGAGGCGCTGGCCCGCAAGACCGGGGAGCCGGTCCTGCAGGCCGAGGCTGCCCTGGTGCTCGAGCCGATCGGCGAGCGCGGCTGGGACCGCGATATCGCCGACGCGTGCGCCGAAGCGCTCGCCGCCGCCGACCTGCCGGTGTCGCTGCGAGCCCGGCTGCTGGCCCGGTCCACCGAAACCGCGATCTACCTGGGCCGCTCACACGGTGTCGACGCGTCGAGTCGGGTCGCGCTCGCGGTGGCCGAGCGCAGCGACGACCCGGCGGTCCTCGCCGCCGCGCTGCGGGCCCGCCAGCTCGCCTGCAGCGGACCCGACCATCGGGACGAACATCTCGAACTCGCCACCAGAATGATCGCCGCGGGCGAAGACGCACGCGACCCGGCCATGGAGATGTGGGGCCGGTTGTGGCGCATCGATGCGCTGTGGGAGCAGGGTGATCTCGGCGCGATCACCGGGGAGCTGTCGTGCCTGTCCTGGTGCACCGAACACACCGGCGGGCCGATGGCGCGGTGGCACCGGCTGGTCGCGGAAGCCGCGCTGGCGCAGGCGCGCGCCGAGTTCGACGACGCTCTCGACCGGGCCCGGCGGGCACACGAGCTGGCCACCACACTCGGCCATCCCGCCGCGTTCGGCGCCTACCGATCACTACTGGTCGTGGTCGGGCACCACCGCGGCCATCCGCCGGAGGCACTGGCAATGCCGCAGGCACCCGTGCGCGGCGAGGTGCGCAATCTGCTGTTCGCCGCGCTCGGCACCGCGTTCCCGATGGTGGACAGCGGCATGACCGCAGCGGCCGAGTCCCTCTACCGTGGCCTCGGCCGTCCCGGAACCTGGGTGGTCCCAGCGTATTTCGCGCTCGATGTGCTCGCCGTCGGTGGTGCGGTCGCGGCCGGCCTCGGCATCGTCGACGACGTGGCCTACTTCCGTGAGCGGCTGAGCCGCTACCGCAACGGCCACGTCACCGGCGGTGGTGGCAACGCGCACTATCTGGGACCCGTCGAGTTGTGGCTGGGGAAATTCGCTGCCGCACTGGACGACCCGGATACCGCCGAAAAGGATCTGCGCGCGGCGGCGCGAACCGCACGCACGATCGGCGCTCCCGGGTTCGCCGTCGAGGCCGACTGCGAACTGGCCGAACTCCTGCTTGCCCGCGGTGCCATCGCCGAAGCCGTTACCGTGGCCGAGGGTGCGTTGCCGGTGGCCGAATCGGCCGGGATGACACCGTGGATCGAGCGTTTGCGGATGGTCGTGGCGCGCGAAAACGGTGGCACCACATTGACTCCGCGCGAACGCGAGGTCGCCCGCCTGGTGGCACGTGGCCTCACGAACCGGGAGATCGCTACCGCGCTCGTCCTGTCCGAACGCACGGCACAGAACCACGTGCAGCACATTCTCACCAAACTCGGCTTCACCAGCCGCAGCCGCATCGCGTCCTGGGTCGGCAGCGGCCGGATCGATCAGTAACCGCGCTGCGGATCCACGATCGCGCGCAAGGGTTCGCCCGCCACGAACCGGGCCACGTTGGCGCCGACATGATCGGCGAAAGCGGCGAGGCGCAGTTGCGGCGGATTGGAATCGTGTGGGGTGATGATCGCGTTCGGCAGGTCCCACAGCGGATGCCCGTCGTGCAGCGGTTCCGGGTCGGTGACATCGAGTCCGGCACCGCCGATGAGGCCGCGCCGCAGTGCGTCGACCAGCGCGTCGGTGTCGATCAGGCTGCCGCGCGCCACATTCACCACCCACGACGACGGCTTGAGCCTGGCCAGCTCGTCGGCACCGATCAGATGACGGGTCTGCGCGGTCGCCGGGGCCGCGACGACCACGTGGTCGGTGTGCGACCAGACCCGTCCGAGCTGATCGGCGGGCACCGTCTCCACGTCGGCGCCGATTCCGGGGCCGGTGACGCGGTTGCCCGACCGGTTCACCGCGATCACGTGCGCACCGAGCGGGGCGAGCATCGGGATCAGCGCGCGGCCGATACCGCCCGCGCCGACGATCGTCACGGTCTTGCCGCGCAACGACCCCACGTGCGGGAAGAACTCGCGCTGCCGCCACGAGGTCGCGCGCAACTGCTCGGGCAGATATCGCACGCCCGCCAGCAACAGCATCAGCGCGTGCTCGGCGACGCTGTGCGCGAAGGCGCCCGCCGCGGAGGTGAACGTCGGGCCGGGGTGGGCGGCGAACACGCCCGCGTCGAAGAAGTCCTCGATCCCCGCGGCGGGCAACTGCACCCAGCGCACCGACGCGGGCAATTCGGCCGGGAAATCAGCGGGCGTCCCGGTCCAGATCAGGGCGTCGGCGTCGGCGAGCGGACCGACCCGGGCACCCGCGCCGACAACCGCCTTCTCGAGCAGTCGCGGAGCGTTCGGGTCCGGACCGATCGCGACGGTGATCGCGGATTCCTGCACAAAGTCCTCCTGGTTGATGCCGGGGCGGGCAGAGTTCCGATTCTCCCGGACCGCCGGGACCGCGTCGAGTCAGGACCTCACGATTCGTCGAGATCGACGGGTTCGTCCACGCCGTGGCGGTCGGCGAGTTCCAGCAGTGGCGTGATGTCGAAGACGGCGTCGTCCATGTCGGCCTGGATGTCACCGAGTTCGGCGTAGCGGGCGGGGACCGTCCGGATCGTGAAATCACGAGGATGGATGGAGTCGATCTCGTCCCAGCGCACCGGTGTCGACACGGTGGCCTCGGGGACACCACGCACCGAATAGGCGGCGGCGATGGTGTGGTCGCGCGCGTTCTGGTTGTAGTCGACGAACAGGGCGCTCGGGTCGCGATCGCGCCGCCACCACGCGGTCGTCACGTCGTCGGGCGCGCGTCGCTCGACTTCCTGGGCGAAGGCCAGCGCCGCCCGGCGCACCTGCTGGAAGCCGTGGTCCGGCGCGATCCGCACGTAGACGTGCAGGCCGTGACCGCCGGAGGTCTTCGGCCAGCCGACGGCACCGAACTCGTCGAGGACCTCGCGCACCACCCCGGCGACGCGCTGCACCCGCGACCACGGGCAATCGGGCATGGGATCCAGGTCGATGCGCCACTCGTCGGGTGACTCGGTGTCGGTCGAGCGGGAATTCCAGGGATGGAACTCCACGGTGGACATCTGCACCGCCCACGCGACGTCGGCGAGCTTCTCCACACAGAGTTCGTCGGCGTGCCTGCCGTAGCGCGGGAAGTACACCCGCACGGTCGGAATCCAGTCGGGCGCACCGGCGGGCAACCGTTTCTGATGGACCTTGTCACCGGCCAGCCCTTTGGGGAAGCGGTGCAGCATGCACGGCCGGTCGCGTAGCGCGTTGACGATGCCGTCGCCGACGCCGAGGTAGTAGTTCACCAGGTCGAGCTTGGTCACGCCGAGCTCGGGGAAGTACACCCGATCGGGATTGCTGACCCGTACCGTGTACTCACCCACCGGCAGTTCGACCGCCGGAGCCGCAGACTTGGCCACACGCGCAACGATAGACGAGCGGGCCCGCCCCGTGGCCGGGTAGCGGACCCGCGTGGCGCGCGACTACAGCTCGTACACCCCGAAGGCCCGGTGCTGGATGCACATCGGCATCACATGCACCTGCTCGGTCCATTCGAATTTGGCCGCCGCCTCGACGGTTTCGCGTTCGGCGACGCACACGGTGTTGGTGCCGGGCATCGTCAACGGGTTGAGCACGGCCAGCGGGATGCCCGCGTGGATGCCGCTGTAGAGACCGCCGCTGAAGCACAGCGGGGTGATGGCGATGCCGCGCCGTGCGCTTTCGCGGTCGGCGGCGGCCTGGGCGCCCGGCACGCCGGAGCAGTCGAGCGGGTTCTCGTTCGTCGCCTGGGCAGGGGCGGTGAAAAGGGTGAAGCCGGCCGCACAGCCCGTGGCGACGGCCATCAGGGTTCGAGCAAATGTGGTCCTGGTCATAGCCGCATTGAAACACTGCTCACCGGCGGTACACACAATCGGCGACGGCGTGTCGGGCCCGATCAGCGCGCGACGGCCTCGAGTACACAGACCGGCGCCACGGTCTCCACCGTGCGCGTCAGCGTGAAACCGCTGCGGTCGAGCAGGGCGCGGAACTCGGCTTCGGTGCGTTCGTGGCCGCCCTCGGTGTTGACCAGCATCTCCAGATCGACGAATTTGCCCGGGTGCGGCCGATGATGCTCGGGCAGCACCAGTTCGATCACCAGCAGCGTCGCGGCCGGGCCCATGGCGGCGCGGACGGTGCGCAGGATGCGTTCGGCGTGCTCGTCGGACCAGTCGTGGACGATGTTCTTGAGCAGATAGGCGTCGGCGCCCGCGGGCACGGCCTCGAAGAACGAGCCCGCTTCCACCGTGCAGCGTCGGCCGAGTCCGGCTGCCGCGAGATCGGTGCTCAGATCCTCGACCACGCCGGGCAGATCGAACACCACCCCGGTGGTCGAGGGATGCCGGCGGAGGATCTCGACGAGCAGGCTGCCGCGACCGCCACCGACGTCGACGACGGTGTCGAACCGGCCGAAGTCGTAGGCGGCGAGCAGCGGTTCGATCGACAGCGTGCCGATGCTGGTCATCGCGCGGTCGAACAGGTCGCCCACCGCACGATTGCGCGCGGCGTATTCGAAGAAGCTCGCGCCCTCCAGCGCCTGGCCGACCGCCTCGCCGGTGCGGACGGCATCACCGAGATGGGTCCAGTGGTTGCGGTGGTAGGGGGAGCCGAAGAACCGGGCCACCTCACGCATGGTCACCGCCGCGTCGCCGCGCAACGCCTCACCGATGCGGGTCAGGGCGTATCTGCCGTCGCGGCGCTGGGCGAAGACCTCGTAGCTCACGAGCAGCCGCAGGAGCCTGCGCAGTCCGTCCTCGTCCACCTCGAGCGCGCTCGCCAGTTGCGCCGAGGTGCGCGGGCCGTCGGCGAGCTGGTCGGCGATGCCGAGCTCGGCGGCGGTGCTGATGGCCTGGGAGAGGAATCCCGCGAACTGCAGTTCCAGCAGCGCGATATGACCGGGGACGAGCCGCCGGTGAAGTCTGGCCAGCGCGTCGCGCACCCGGTCGAACGCGTGGACCACGGGAATCGGGGGCAGCTTCTTCGACGTCATCACGACTCCATCGTCGGCCGTTCGACCTGCGCGTACGTGCTGAGAGTACGGGATCGGATGCGCTGCGCGGGAGTGGATCAGGTCGGCGTGGCCAGTGCGAACGGCAGCACCGCGTCCGCACCGCTCGCTCGGAGGGCATGGGCGGCGACGGTCATGGTCCAGCCGGTGTCGGTGAGGGTGTCGACCAGCAGAATCGGTCCGTCCACCTGCGACAGGTCGGGCACCTCCCAGTAGTCGAACAACCCCGCGACGCGGTGGGCCGAGTTCGCCGCCGAGACCGGGGGCCGGTCGGGGCGCGCGTGCAGGGTGCCCAGGTCGGTGAGTCGCCCGATCTGGGCGAGTCGCTGCGCGAGACTGGTGGTGAGCTGGGGGTAGCGCGGCGATTCAAGGGCCAGGACCGAGGTGGGGCGGGCCGCCCAGTCCCAGTCGCGCAGTACGGCGATGCAGGCGTCGAACACCGCGTCGGGTACCGGGGCGTCGGGCCCGTCGAGCAGGGCCCGCAGGCGCTGGCCCCAGCCCAGATCGGTGAGCCTGCCGAGCACGCGACCGGTCTCGGCGCCGCCGGTGATCTTGCCCGACAACGGGATTCCGAGTTTCGCCATGCCGGTCGGCCACTGCTTGCGCGGGGCGAGGTCGAGGCCGGGGCGGTCGAGCCGGGCCCGGGTCGCGGCGATCGCGGCGTCATCGATGCTGGTGTCGGGACGGGTGCCGGTGCAGTTGTCGCAGCGGCCGCAGTCGAGCTCGGCGGTGGCCAAGCCGTCGAGGCCCGGGTCGTCGAGCTGGCGGCGCAAGAACGTCATCCGGCAGGTCGTGGTCGACTGGTAGTCGATCATCGCCTGCTGTTCGGCGTCGCGGGCGGCGGCGAGACGTTCGTAGCGTTCGGTGTCGTAGGTCCAGTTCTGACCGGTGGACAGCCAGCCGCCGCGCACCCGGCGAACCGCGCCGTCGACGTCGAGCACTTTCAGCACCATCTCGAGCCGCGAACGGTTCAGCTCCACGAGCGGTTCGAGCGCCGCCGTCGACATCGCCCGATCGGTGTCGAGGGCCGCGAGCACCGAGCGCACGATGTGTTCGCGGGGGAAGGCGACGGAAGCGAAGTAACTCCAGATGCGCGCGTCCTCCGGGCCGGGGAGCAGCACCACCTCGGCGCGGTCGGTGCCGCGCCCCGCGCGGCCGACCTGCTGGTAGTAGGCGATGGGCGAGGACGGCGCCCCGACGTGCACCACGAAACCGAGATCGGGCTTGTCGAAGCCCATCCCGAGCGCCGAAGTCGCGATCAAGGCCTTGACCTCGTTGTTCAGCAGCGCAGCCTCGAGCGCTTCGCGTTCGGCCGGGTCCGTTTGGCCGGTGTAGGCGGCGACGGTGTGGCCGTGGGTGGCGAGCACGTCGGCCAGGTCGTTCGCTGCGGCGACGGTGAGGCAGTAGATGATGCCGGAACCGGGCATCCGATCGAGGTGGGCGCCGAGCCATGCCGTGCGTTGCACCGCGTCGTCGAACCGGACCACCGACAAGTGCAGTGACTCGCGATCCAGGGTGCCGCGCAACACGAGGGTGTCGTCACCGATCTGCCCGGCCACATCGGTGACGACCCGGTCGTTGGCGGTCGCCGTGGTGGCCAGCACCGGCACGTCGGTGCCGAGGTCGGCGATGAGGGTGCGGATGCGGCGGTAATCGGGACGGAAGTCGTGACCCCAATCCGACACACAGTGCGCCTCGTCGATCACGACCAGCCCCGCATCGGTCGCGAGTTTCGGCAGCACCTGATCACGGAAGTCGGGATTGTTCAAGCGTTCCGGACTCACCAGCAGCACATCGACCGCACCGTCGGCGACCCGCTGATGGATCTCGTCCCACTCGGTGACATTGCCCGAGTTGATGGTGGCCGCCACCACCCCCGCCCGTTCGGCGGCGGCCACCTGGTTGCGCATGAGGGCGAGCAGCGGCGACACGATCACCGTCGGCCCCCGACCCGCCCAGCGCAGCAGTTTGGCCGCGATGAAATACACCGCGGACTTACCCCAGCCGGTGCGCTGGACGACCAGCGCCCGGCTGCGCCGCACGACGAGCGCCTCGATCGCCGTCCACTGGTCCTCGCGTAGCCGGGCCTGCGGCCCGGCGAGGTCGCGGAGCAGCTCCTCGGCGCGTTCGCGCAGGTCGGGAGCCATCAGGTCGAGCACGTCGTTACCTGCCGCTGTGGTCATGGGCCCTATGCTGCCCCACCCCACCGACAGGTTTGATCGGCGATACAGACCGCCCGCCGAGTCACCCCTTCACGCACAGGACCTGACGCAAGGTCGCGACCACGTCGACCAGATCGGTCTGGGCCGCGATCACCTCGTCGATGTCCTTGTACGCGGCCGGGATCTCGTCGACCACGCCCGCGTCCTTGCGCGACTCCACGCCCTCGGTCTGGGCGATCAGGTCCGCGACGGTGAACTGCCGCTTGGCCGCGTTGCGGCTCATCCGCCGTCCGGCGCCGTGCGAGGCCGACTGGAACGACAGCGGGTTGCCCTTGCCGCGCACCACATAGGAGCGCGTGCCCATCGACCCCGGAATGAGCGCCAGCTCGCCGGCACCCGCCCGCACCGCACCCTTGCGGGTCACCAGCATCGGCACATCGTCGATGATCTCCTCGGCCACGTAGTTGTGATGGCAGCTGATCGGCTCCTCGAACCGCACCGGCCGCTCACCGAATTCGTCCCGCACCGCCCGGCACACCAGCGACAGCATCACCGCGCGATTGCGCGCCGCGTACTCCTGGGCCCAGGTGAGGTCCCGGCGATAGGCGTCCATCTCCGGTGTCCCGGAAAGGAAAACGGCCAGATCCCGATCGGGCAGCGACTGGTTGTGCGACAGCGCCCGCGCGATCGCCATGTGCCGCTCCGCCAGCTCCTTGCCGATATTGCGCGAGCCGGAGTGCAGCAGGATCCACACGGCGTCGTCCTGGTCGAGGCAGATCTCGATGAAGTGATTGCCGCCGCCGAGCGATCCGATCTGCTTGTGCGCCTTGGACTCCAACGACGACACACCCGGGTGCAGCTGCCCGAACGCGCGCCAGAACCGGTCCCAGCTGTTGGCACGCAATGCCGCCTGGCCGTGCGACTTCGCGAACCCGGCATCCAGTTTGGTGACGTTCACGGGGTCCTTGTGCGCCTGGAACCCGACCGGCACCGCCTGCTCGATCCGCGAACGCAACGAACGCAGGTCGTCGGGCAGATCCGCCGCCGTCAGGTCCGTCTTCACGCTCTCCATACCGCACCCGATGTCGACGCCAACGGCGGCGGGCGCCACCGCGTCACGCATGGCGATGACCGAACCGACCGTCGCGCCTTTGCCCAGGTGCACATCCGGCATCACGCGCAGCCCGTGCACCCAGGGCAGTTCCGCGATATTGCGGAGCTGCTTCAGTGCGGCCTGCTCGATCTGGTGCTCGTCTGCCCACATGAGCGTCTGCGCTCGGGTACCGCGCAGCTCGACGGGAAACATGGTCGGTCCTTTCCTTGGTGTAATACCAACGGTAGGGGCCGTGTCGTGGGCAGCGCACCTCATTAAAACGCGGGTGCGGCTCGTGATCCGGCGGCTCTTTGTGGATGCCGGCCTTGCCACGGTGGATCAGCGGGTGGGGTCCTCGGCGAGCGCGGCCGCGATCTGTTCCCGTCCGGGAATGGCCGCGCTGGCGCCGAGGCGGGTGGTCGCCAGCGCGCCGGCGGTGTTTGCCCAGTTCAAGGCGGCGACCGCGCCCTGTGACCACGTCGCGACGAGGGCGCCGGTGAAGGCATCGCCCGCGCCGGTCGTGTCGACCACGTCGACGCTGCGCCCACCTGCCATCAGGTCCGTGCCGCTGCCACGGTAGACCGCACCGTCGGCGCCCAGGGTTCGCACCACGTGCGCAACCGGCCTCAACGTCGACGAGAATTGTTCGTACTCCAGCGAGTTCACGATCGCCAGGTCCACATCGGCCCACAGTCGCGCGGGCAGCGGCTGGACGGGGGAGGGGTTCAGGGCGACGAGGGTGCTTGCGGAGCCGGCGTGGTGTGCGGCCGCTGTGACTGTTTCGAGGGGGATCTCGAGCTGGCACAGCAGGATGTCGGCGGCCGCGATCGCCGCGAGCTCCGCTTCGGTCAGGTCGGTCATCCGGCCGTTCGCGCCGGCCACGACGATGATGCTGTTCTCGCCGTCGCCGTCGACCACGATCGTCGCTACCCCACTGGGGCCGGGGACCGTGCGCAGCAGTGTGGTGTCGATGCCCGCGCCGTCGAGGGTCGCACGCAGGGTGGCGCCGAAGGCGTCGTCGCCGACCGCGCCGAGGAAACGCACGCGCGCACCGGAGCGGGCGGCCGCGATCGCCTGGTTGGCGCCTTTCCCGCCCGGAACCGTGGCGAAGCCGGAGCCGAGCACGGTTTCTCCGGGGGCGGGCCGATGCGTGGTAGTGGTGACCAGGTCGATATTGACGCTGCCCAACACCACGACGGTCGGTGCGGCGGAGTGGTTCATAAACCTCGAATCTAGCGGCGACGGCGTTGTGCGGTGCCCGCTTGCGACTCGGCGTCAGTGGTCGAGTGACGGGGCACCCGCTCGCAAGACCCTGTGGATAACTCGGTCCCGCTGCCGGTCGGAGCCACATTCCGGGTCCCGGGTGGCGTCGTGCGGAGCAGGCGCACTGCGTACGCTGATACCCATGACGGTAGAAGTGACCCCCGAGCTCGACATCCGCGCAGCGGTGCACGACGCCGCCCGCAGGGCTCGCGTCGCGTCCCGTGCGCTCGCTCAGCTCACCACGGCGCAGAAGAACGACGCACTGCACGCCGCGGCCGATGCGCTGCTCGCCGCGGCCGACCGCGTGCTCGCGGCCAACGACGCCGATATCGAGACCGCTCGCGCGGCGGGCACCCAGGAGAACCTGCTCGACCGGCTGCGGCTCACCAAGGCCCGCATCGACGGGATCGCCTCGGGCCTGCGTCAGGTCGCCGGCCTGCCCGATCCGGTCGGTGTGGTCGTGCGCGGCAGCACCCTGCCCAACGGGCTCGAGATCCGGCAGACCAGGGTGCCGCTCGGCGTGGTCGGCATGGTGTACGAGGCGCGGCCCAATGTCACCGTCGACGCCTTCGGCCTGGCACTGAAATCGGGCAACGCGGCGCTGCTGCGCGGCTCGTCCTCGGCGGCGAACTCCAATGCCGCGCTCGTGGAGATCCTGCGCGAAGCGCTCACCGCCCAGGGCATTCCGGCCGACTCGGTGCAGCTGCTGCCCAGCAACGACCGGTCAAGCGTCACCCACCTGATCCAGGCGCGCGGCCTGGTCGACGTGGTCATCCCGCGCGGCGGGGCCGGCCTCATCAACGCCGTCGTCCGCGACGCGCAGGTGCCGACCATCGAGACCGGCACCGGCAACTGCCACGTCTACGTACACAGCGCCGCCGACCTCGACATGGCCGAGGCGATCGTGCTCAATGCCAAGACCCGCCGTCCCAGCGTGTGCAACGCCGCCGAGACGCTCCTCATCGATGCCGCCGTCGCCGAGACCGCGCTGCCGCGGCTGAGCAAGGCACTCGAGGACGCGGGCGTCACCATTCACGGTGACCTGCCCGGTCAGGTGCCCGCCACCGATGCCGACTGGGGCGAGGAGTACCTCACCATGGATATCGCCGTGAAGGTCGTCGACGACCTCGACGCCGCGGTCGAGCACATCAACACCTGGGGCACCGGCCACACCGAGGCCATCGTCACCGCCGACCTGGCCTCCGCGCGTGAGTTCACCGCCCGCGTCGACGCCGCCGCCGTGATGGTCAACGCCTCCACCGCGTTCACCGACGGGGAGCAGTTCGGCTTCGGTGCCGAGATCGGCATCTCCACCCAGAAGCTGCACGCCCGCGGCCCGATGGCCCTGCCCGAACTCACCTCCACCAAGTGGATCGTGTGGGGCGACGGCCAGACTCGGCCGGTGTGACCGTGACCCTGGTACAGGAACCGATCTTCACCTCGGTCGACGACGTCATCGCCCGGCTGGCCACCACCGGCTACCTGGCCGACAAAGCCACGGCCACTTCGGTGTTCCTCGCCGACCGGCTGGGCAAACCGCTGCTCATCGAGGGCCCGGCGGGCGTCGGCAAGACCGAACTCTCGCGCGCGGTGGCCCAGGTCGCCGACGCCGAACTGGTGCGATTGCAGTGCTACGAGGGTGTCGACGAGGCGCGCGCCCTCTACGAGTGGAACCACGCCAAGCAGATCCTGCGGATCCAGGCATCGAGCGAAAACGATTGGGCCGAAACCAAAGCCGACGTCTTCACCGAGGAGTTCCTGCTCTCGCGTCCGCTGCTCACCGCGATCCGGCGCACCGATCCCACGGTGCTGCTGATCGACGAGACCGACAAGGCCGACGTCGAGATCGAGGGTCTGCTGCTCGAGGTCCTCAGCGATTTCGCGGTCACCGTTCCGGAGCTCGGCACGATCACCGCCACCCGTAAGCCGTTCGTGGTGCTCACCTCCAACGCCACCCGCGAACTGTCCGAGGCGCTCAAGCGCCGCTGCCTGTACCTGCACCTGGACTTCCCCGACGAAGACCTCGAACGCCGCATCCTGGCCAGCCGGGTACCCGAGCTGTCGGCGGTGGTGTCCGAGCAGCTGGTGCGCATCGTGCATGTGCTGCGCGGCATGCAGCTCAAGAAGCTGCCGTCGGTGGCCGAGACGATCGACTGGGGCAACACCCTGCTCGCGCTGGGTTCCCAGGATCTCGACGACGCCACCGTGCGGGCCACGCTCGGTGTGGTGCTCAAGCACCGCAGCGACCACCAGCGCGCATTGTCCGAGCTGAAACTGGCCTGAGGTATGACCGCGCCCGCGCCCCACGGCATCAGTGGTCATGTCGCGGGTTTCGTCGCGGCGTTGCGCTCGCGTGGGGTGCCGGTCGGTCCGTCGGAAACCGTCGACGCGGGCCAGGTACTCACCGTGCTCGACCTGCTCGACCGGGAGGCGGTGCGGGAGGGCCTGGCCTGCGCTCTGCTGCGTCGGCCCACCCACCGCGCCACCTTCGACAGCCTCTTCGACCTGTGGTTCCCGGTCGCCGTCGGCCAGCGTAGTGCCGAGGCGCCCGAATTGCCCCGCACTCCCGACGGACGCGTCGACCTGCCCGCCCTGCGCGAACAGCTCGCCGAATTGCTCGCCACCCCCGACAGCGGCAACCAGCTCGAGTTGCTCGCCGCCCAGGTGGTGGAGCAGCTCGGGCGGTACCAATCGGCGCGTGGGCCGTCGTTCTCCGCCTACCAGGCGCTCAAAGACCTTGCGCCGCAGACCTTGCTGGCGCGTGCGCTGGCCGGTCTCGCCCTTCCGCCCGACGCGAGCGAACGCGACGCCGAGATCGCGCAGCGCCTGCTGCGGATGCGCATCGCCGGGTTCCGCGCCACCGTGGAGGAGGAGACGAACCGCCGCGTCGCCGAGCAGATCGGGCGGGAACGGGTCGCCACCTACGGGGTCGCCCGGCAAGCGGAGGACGCCGATTTCCTGCGCGCCTCCGAACGTGAACTCGCCGATTTGCGCCGGGGAACCCATCGGCTGGCGCGGATTCTCGCCTCGCGTCTGGCGGTGCGGCGCAAGCGTTCCCGTCGCGGCGAGATCGACCTGCGCAAGACCCTGCGGGCATCGATGTCAACCGGCGGCGTGCCCATCGACCTGGTGCAGCGCAAACCGCGCCCCGGGCGCCCTGATCTGGTTCTGCTGTGCGACATCTCGGGCTCGGTGGCCGGCTTCAGCGGCTTCACCCTGCTGCTGGTGAGCGCCCTGCGCGAACAGTTCTCCCGGGTGCGGATCTTCGCGTTCGTCGACCGCACCGACGAGGTCACCGACTACTTCGGCCCGCAGACCGGTCTCGACGACGTGCTCACCAGAATCTTCACCGAGTCCACCGTCATCGACTCCGACGGCCACTCCGACTACGGTCAGGCCTTCACCAGTTTCGCCGACAACTTCGGCGATGCCGTCACCAGCCGCACCTCGCTGCTTGTCCTCGGCGACGGCCGG
This sequence comes from Nocardia sp. JW2, assembly GCF_051843015.1. Lineage (NCBI taxonomy): Bacteria > Bacillati > Actinomycetota > Actinomycetes > Mycobacteriales > Nocardiaceae > Nocardia > Nocardia sp. JW2. The sequence continues at coordinate 249,141 of NZ_JBPXLK010000003.1, read as the reverse complement.
ACCAATTACCGCAACCCGCAGGTCGATACGCTGCGCGGTCTGGTCGAAACCGCCAAACACGCGCACTGGCTCAACCCGGAGCCGCACAATCTCTGGGGCACAGGCGATTCGGCCGCACCCGACTACGGTGCGGTGATCGAGATGCACGAATGCCGGTCGGCCCGCCAGCTCACCGACGTCGTGTCGAAACTGCTGCCCGTCTGAGGAGCCGCGAGATGGATGTATTGGCGTACTGCCTGGCCAAACCCGGTGCGTGGGAAGACGAACCATGGGAGGGCGACACCGTGGCCAAGGTGGGCGACAAGGTGTTCGCGTTTCTCGGCGCGGGCACCTCGATCGGTCTCAAATGCGGGCGAGACCGCGCCGAAGCCGACGAACTGGTCACCATCTACCCCGACGATGTCACCGCCTCGGCCTACATCGGCCGCTACGGCTGGAACAGCATTCGCGTCGGCGGCGCCGTTCCCGACGACGAACTACGCGAACTCATCGACGCGTCCTACGACGCGATCGTCGCCAAACTCCCGAAGTCCAAACGGCCGCAGCGCTGAAACGTTGAGCGGACGTTAAGCCACTTGTAGGGGCGAACCACCAAGATCACCGCCATGCTGGCAGGGGCGTCGCGCGACGACGGGCGAACTGAACATCGGGGATCGGACCGCGAGATCGGATTCGTCGCCCGCGTCTGTGTCGTGCGGATGTGGTTCGCCCGGTGAGCGACCGGTTCGCCGCCGAGAACGATGACGCTCGAGCCGAATTCGCCGCCCCAACCGAACCCGCCGCCCAGGCCGCACTCGTCGGGCCTGCCGTCCACGCCGCGCGGATCGGCGGGACGATCGACGAGGGCACCGGCCGCGATGCCGAGCTCCGGGTCGGTGCTCCCGCCGGTCAGATGAATGCCTCCGGTTCGGCTGCCGCCGAGGCGGCCCGCCTTCTCGAGCCCGGTTCGCTGGCCCGCGCCGCGCGAAAGCTCGCGACGATCGCGGCGGCGCGCCTCATCGATGCACCCGACGCGGCGGAGGCGCAGTTGCGGCGTGCCCTGGTCGTCGGCGCGGCGGAGCTCGGGGCACGGGAGCGGGCGGAGCTACGGACACGGCTGGTCACCGCTGTCGCCGCCCAACCCGGTCGCGCTCGCGATGTCGCCCGCGCGGCTGCCGCGGCCGCCGCCGACTGGGCGCCGATCTCACCGGCCGACTCGACACATCTGTGGATCGTCGCGGGCCGCTCGTGGCATCGGGCGCGATCGCATACCGAGGCGGTGCGGGCGTTCGACCAGGCGCTGCTCGGCGGGGCATCAGTCGGCTACCCACCCGGCGAGCTCGCGCGTGTCCGTGCGGTCTTCGCCGAATCGCTCAACCACCTCGGCCGATACCGTGAGGCAGCCTGGCAGTTCACCGAGGCCGCGCGGCTGATCGCCGCCTCGCCCACCGAGCGGCACCGGCACGCCGATCTGCTGTGGTCGGCGGCGGTGGCCAGGGAATGTTGCGGGCAGGAATCGGAGGCGCTCGGCGGCTACCTGCGCGCGGCCGGACTCTGGGGCGAACAGGACAAGATCGTGCCCCGCGCGCGCTGCCTGCGCGCGGCGGCCTGGCTGCAACTACGCGGCCCCGGCGGGACACCGCGAGGCCCGTGGTGGGTGACCCTGGACGTACTGCTCACCGAACTGAACCGCCTCGTCGCCGCCGACCCGGCCGCCCACCACGTCGAGGAGTTGCGTCGCACCCGCAGTCAGTTCGCCCAGATGTGCGCCCAGGCCTCGGGCACGGTCCAGCACCGGCCGGCCGAAGCGGGCCCGCGACCACGGCGAGCCGATCGGCCACTGTTCCCGGAGCCCTCCGATCCGTACGAATGGTGGCGGTCCTATTAAGCTCGGACCTCATGCACGAGACAGCCCGGCCGCGCCGCAAGCTCGGCGTGATGGGTGGCACGTTCGATCCCGTTCACCACGGTCACCTCGTCGCCGCCAGCGAGGTCGCGCACCTGTTCGACCTGGACGAGGTGATCTTCGTCCCGACCGGTCAGCCCTGGCAGAAAGCGGGCAAACAGGTCAGTCCCGCCGAGGACCGCTACCTGATGACTGTGATCGCCACCGCGTCCAATCCGAGGTTCTCGGTGAGCCGGGCCGACATCGAACGCAACAAGGTCACCTACACCGTCGACACCCTGCGCGAGATGCAGAGCGCCCATCCCGACGCCGAGCTGTACTTCATCACCGGTGCGGACGCGCTGGCCAACATCCTGACATGGCAGGATTGGGCCGAACTGTTCGAACTGGCGAAGTTCGTCGGGGTGAGCCGTCCGGGGTACGAGCTGAACACCGACCATCTCGAGGAACATCTGCGGGACCTTCCCGCCGATGCCGTGACGATGATCGAGATCCCCGCGCTGGCCATCTCGTCGAGCGAATGCCGGCGCCGCGCCGCCCAGGGTCGGCCGGTCTGGTACCTCGTCCCCGATGGCGTGGTGCAGTACATATCGAAGCGGCACCTCTATGTGCCCGCAGGAACGGAAGGTAAGGCATGAGCGCCACCGCCGAAGCGGTCGAGATGGCCAGAGTCGCCGCACTCGCGGCCGACGACAAGCTCGCCACCGATGTCGTTGTCCTCGACGTCTCCGAACAGCTGGTGATCACCGACTGCTTCGTGATCGCGTCGGCGCCCAACGAGCGTCAGGTCAATGCGATCGTCGACAACGTCGAGGAGAAGCTGCGCGAGGCCGGGCACAAGCCGGTTCGTCGCGAAGGCACCCGCGAGGGACGCTGGGCGCTGCTCGACTACGTCGACGTGGTCGTGCACATCCAGCACAACGACGAGCGCAACTTCTACGCCCTCGAACGCCTGTGGCGTGACTGCCCGACGGTTCCCGTCGACGGTATCGCCGCACCCAAGGCCCCGGCCGCCGACGACGACGCGCAGGCAGAGGCAGACAGCGAGTGAGCAAGTACGCCCATGTGCGCACGCTGATCCTGCTGCGGCACGGGCAGACCGAATGGAACGCCGCCGACCGGATGCAGGGCCAGATCGACACCGATCTCACCGAGCTCGGTCGTCAGCAGGCCAAAGAGGCTGCCCGAGAACTGGTTTCACGCAACGCCATCGCCATCCACGCCTCCGATCTGCGTCGTGCCAAGGAAACCGCCCAGGCTCTCGGTGACCTCAGCGATCTGCCGGTGATCACCGATACCCGCTTGCGCGAGACAAACCTGGGCGACTGGGAAGGCCTGACCCACCTCGAGGTGGACGCCGACTACCCCGGGGCCCGGGTGCAGTGGCGGCTCGACGCCACCTACCGTCCGCCCGGTGGCGAGAGCAAACTCGAGGTCGGCGCCCGGTCGCTGCCCGTGGTGCGCGAACTGTACAACGAGCGGCAGGATTGGCCCGGTCGGACTATCATCCTGGTTGCGCACGGCGGGCTGATCGCTGCCCTGACGGCCGCGTTGCTGGATCTGCCACCGGAGAACTGGCCTGCCCTCGGTGGGCTGGCCAATACGAGCTGGGTGCAGCTGTCCAGTCACGGCCCGGATGTCGACCGACCCGGCTGGCGCCTCGATGTTTGGAACGCAGCGGCGAAGGTAGCTCCCGATGTCCTCTGAAGAGCCCGTCCGATCGGTACCGGACGAATTGTTCCAGCAGGTGACGGCCAAGCCCGGACGGCAATTGCCGGACGCGCTGTTCGGCCCGCCACCGGCGCGGCCCGCACGCCCCGAGCGTGAGGAGCCGATCCGTTCGGTACCCGACGAACTCTTCAAGCAGGTCACCGCGCGCAGTACGCGGTCGCTGCCCGACGCGCTGTTCGGGCCACCGCCTTCCCCGGTCGCCGAACCCGAGGCCGATTCGTCGTCCGAGGGCGAGTCCGGTTCGAGTGCACAGGGTTCCGGGGAGGAGTCGTCCGACGGCGAGGGTTCCGTAGCGGCGAATGTTGTCGACGATGTCGGGAAGGTCGGCGCCGGTTCGTCCGAGAGCGCCGACGTACTGACAGACGGCTCGGATTCCTCTGCAGCTCAGGCTGATACCGGCACGTCGGTGTCTTCTGCCGGCGACACCGACTCCGTGTCGCACGCGCGGAACGACCACGCGCGGAACGACTCGGACACCAAGGCTGGTCCGGGTGGCCCGCATGCTGCGGATCAGGCCGACTCGACTCTGCGGCCGGCGGGTGAATCGGTTGCTGCCGAGTCGGAATCCAGTCCCGCGCAGACAGAAGCAGCTCAGCCGCAGGCGGACGCTTCGGTTGTCGCTCCGATCGAAACTGCTCCTGCGCGGGACGACGCTTCCGGTATCGCTCACGCGGAATCGGTTTCGGTGCACGCTGATGCGGCCGCTGGAGCGCGGCTCGGAGCTGAGACGGCGGAATCCGGGTCCACGGGCGAAGGGGAGCCCACTGCGCAGTCTTTGCTCGCCCCTTCGCCGGTCCAGCCGGCCGATGGTGTGAGTGTGGCGCCGAGTGTTCTCGCGGAACCTGCTGCCCCGCAGGATCAGTCGATCAGCCCTGTCGATGCCGAGGCGCCCGCGGTTCGGCAGGAGGCCTCGACCGAGGTGGTGGAGCAGGCGTCGCCTCGGCCGGTGCTGTTGGTGATCGCCGATTCGCTCGCCTACTTCGGGCCCAAGGGCGGGTTGCCTGCCGATGACCCGAGGATCTGGCCGAATCTCGTGGCGGCCGAACTGGATTGGGATGTCGAGCTGGTCGCCCGGATCGGGTGGACCTGTCGTGACGCCTACTGGGCACTGATCGGTGATCCCCGGGTGTGGGCCGCCGTGCCGCGCGCGGGGGCTGTCGTATTCGCCGTCGGCGGCATGGACACCCTGCCGTCGCCGCTGCCCACCGCCCTGCGGGAGACGATCCGCTACATCCGTCCGCCCCGGCTGCGTCGCGGGGTGCGGGCCACCTACAACTGGCTGCAGCCGAAGCTGTCGAAACTCGGTCGTCCCGTTGCTCTTCCACCGAGGGTGAGCGTGGACTATCTGGAGCAGTCGCGTGAGGCGCTGACCCAGTTGCGTCCGGAGCTGCCGGTGGTCGCGGTGTTGCCGTCGGTGCATCGTTGCGATGCCTACGGTCGCGTGCACCGTGGTCGGCCGCGCGCGGTGAAGGCGTTGCGGGCGTGGTCGGCGCGTACCTCGGTGCCGCTGGTCGACCTCGGCGAAGCCGTGCGCGACGACATCGAATCGGGATCGGCCAACCCCGACGGTATCCACTGGGGCTGGGCCGGGCATCAGGCGGTCGCCACCGCCATGACCAAGGCGCTGCAGGAGGTCCGGTAGTCCGTGGCCGTTGTGGTGGTCACCGATTCGGCGGCCGGGTTGTCCGCCGACCTCGTCGCCGAGCTCGGTATCGAAGTGGTGCCCCTGCACGTGCTGGTCGGTGACCGGCAGCTGCGCGAGGGCGTCGAGCCGGTCGAGATCGACTACAGCGCCGACTCGGTCACCACGTCGGCGGCCTCGCCGGGTGAGTTGCGCGAGGCCTACGAACGCGCCATGGAGCACAGCGGCGGCGACGGAGTGGTCGCCGTGCATCTGTCGCGGATGTTGTCGGCGACCTGGGAGGCCGGGCGACAGGCGGTGAGCGAGATGGGCGCCGACGGCCGTGTGCGCCTGGTGGATTCGCTCGGCGCGGGCTTGGCCACGGGATTGCCCGTCCTCGGCGCCGCCCGTCGCGCCCGGGCCGGTGACACCCTCGACGCGGTCTACGAGTGTGCGGTCGCCGCCGCCAACCGTGCCCGCACCTTCATTCTGGTGAACCGCACCGAACAGTTGCGTAAGGGCGGCAGGCTCAGCAGCGCGGCTGCCTTCTTCGGTAGCGAACTCGTCACCAAACCGCTGCTGCAGTTGGTCGAGGGCAAACTGGAGCTGCGGGAAAAAGTGCGCACACGGTCGCGCGCCGTGACCAAGCTCGTCGCCGCCGCGACGTCCGCCGCGGGCACCGACGGCGTAGCCCTCGGTATCCAGCACCTCGGTGCCGCCGAGGCCGCCGAGTCCCTGGCCACCCAACTGCGCGAACAGAATCCCACCCTCACCGAACTCCACATCGCGGAATTCGGCCCCACGCTCGGTGTTCACCTCGGTGTGGGCGCCCTCGGCGTCGCGGTGCTGCCCGGCGGATGCGCCTAGGCCGAGAATCTTGGTGATGACAACCGGCGCGCCCGGATCGGTCCTCTGCCTACGGTGGAGAACATGACCGCCTCCACCACGCGACCGACCCCACCCGCCGTCGAAGTGCTGACCGTCGACTGGGAGCATCCGGACGCGGACGTGCTGCGCGCGGAGATGTCGGCAGAGGTGGGCCCGCGCTACGCGTATATCGAATTCGTCGGGCCGCCACCGACAGTCGTCGACCCGCGCACCGTCCACAAGACCTTCGTGGCCTACGCGGGCCGGACACCCGCAGGCCATGCCGCGGTGCGCTGGAACGCCGGGGAGCTGGAGCTCAAGCGGATGTTCGTCCGGCCGGCCTTTCGTGGCACGGGCACTGCGACGGCCTTGCTCGCGGCCGCCGAAGCAGCGGCGCGGGAGGCGGGGCAACCGCGGCTCATTCTGCAGACCGGGCATCTGCAACCCGATGCGGTGCGGTTCTACGAACGCAGCGGATATCACCGGATCCCGCTGTTCGCGCCGTATCACGAGCTGCCGCTGTCGAATTGCTTCGCCAAGAACCTGGCCTGAAAGGGTGCGCTGGCCGGGCTCTACGATGCCAGCGTGACCGCATTCGACGAGTTCGACTTTCCCGATACCTCGAACATGCCGCCGCGCAGGCAACACATCCTCGCGGTGATCCGGGATTCGGTGCTCGCGCACGGTTATCCGCCGAGTGCGCGCGAGATCGCCGACGCGGTGGGGCTGCGATCCACCTCGACGGTCTCCAAACATCTGAGGGCGCTGGAGGAGGACGGTTTTCTGCGTCGCGGCGCGGCGATGACCCGGCCCATCGACGTGCGCCTTTTCCTGCGTGGCGCACCCGGTGCGGGCTCCGATTCGGCCGTCAGCGTGCCGGTTGTCGGTGACATCGCGGCGGGCACACCGATCACCGCCGAACAGCATGCCGACGACGTCTTGACGCTGCCACGTGAGCTGGTCGGACGCGGTGAGGTCTTCGGCCTCCGGGTGCGCGGCGACTCCATGATCGACGCCGCCATCTGCGACGGCGATCTCGTCGTCGTCCGCAGCCAGCGTGAGGCCAACTCCGGCGACATCGTCGCGGCCATGATCGGCGAGGAGGCGACCGTGAAGGTGTACCGCCGCCGCAACGGCCACATCCACCTCGAACCGTGCAACCCCGCCTATTCGACGATCGACGGCGACGACGCCGTCGTCCTCGGCAAAGTGGTCTCGGTGATGCGCCGGCTCTGAGCCCGCCGCTACGCCGGACCGAACCAGTCCAGCGACCTGCCGTGCGGGTCGGCGAAGGCCGACGCGACCTCGTCCAGCGCGACCACCATGCGCGCCGCCTCGGACGCCCGCGGCGGGAGCCGGCCGGACAGCCAGGGCAGCACGCCTGTGCCTTCCTGGGAAATCCAGTGGCAGGGCAGCGATCGCACTGTCGTGCGGAACCGTTCCCTGGCTTCCGGCGGCAGGTAGGTGAGGACGGCGCTGTGGAACACCACCACGGTGCTGTCGGTCGGCGCGGCGCGCACGAGTTCGGTGATCCGATCGTTCAGATCGCCCGTGACGAGGATCGGTGGGTCGGCCGCGACGATCTCGCAGGCCGCGCGCAGTCGCGTCTTCCGGTCCTCCTGGCCGGGCCAGACGAGTGCCTCCAACCATTCGCGGCTGTGCCGGTCGGTGACGTCGAGTGGGTTCAGATCGACGCCTGCGCGATAGACGACCTCCGGCAGGGCGGTCGGCACGGGGACCGGGCCGGTCACGGTGCAGGGCAACACCACCGGTGACTCGCCGTCCGGTGGGTTCAGCACTGTTGTGCCGTATCGGTAGCTGAAACGGTCCGGGTAGAGACACAAACCCGCGGAGGCGCCGACCTCGATGAGTGCGAGTGGGCCCGGTAGCCCGGCCAGCACCGGAAGCAGTGTCGCCGCGCGGCCGACCTCGTTGGTCTGCGTGCGGTGGGACAACGCCGTTGTCGCGATCGCCTCCCACCGTTCGATCAGCTGCGTGCGGAACTCGCTGTAGGGCACCGCGTTCACGCCGTTCACCGTCGCGGCGGCGAGCACGAGGTTGGGTTGCTGCTTCTCGACGGGCAGCCGCGCCAGCAGGGCCAGGACCGCCGGGTCCTCGGCGATGTCGAGGGCACGGCGGTAGTACAGCGGGGAGTTTGTCTGGACTTCCCGCACCGCGAAGTCGCGGAAGCGTTGTGCCAGGTGCATATGTACCTGCGTACTGCGAATCGGCCATGAGCGCACGGTATTCGGCGAGCACCGCCGGTGGTCGGTGGGAAAGCGCCGCTGACCGAGAGTTGTCCACAGGGTGCGAGTTATCCACAGGCCCGTTGAAAGCCCAGGTGGGCGGCGGGTTTCGAGGAGATCCGAGGGCTAGCGTCGCCGCCATGCCACGACACGAAGAGCACGAGCGAGTTCGGCAGCGGTTGGGTGGGCTCGCGGTGCAGGACAAACCACGACCACATACGACGGCTCGGTGGGAGGCGGACGACGAGCCCCTCGGCTACCGGCGGGGCGGCGTCGCCGATCCGCCGCGTACCGGTCACTGGGACGACGACGAGCTGGCTCCCGCGGACGGGGTGCCGGGCGAGGTGGGGACGCCCGGCTGGCTGGACGAGGAAGGCCGGCGCGGCCGGAACCGGTTGGTGCCGGAACGTTTTCGTCAGGCTCGAATTGATCCGGGACGGCGCGGTGCGCTGGCGCTCGGGATCATCGGCCTGGTCGCGGTGGTGCTTACCGGGGTGATGGTGATGCGCGATCGCCCGGTATCGCAGGCGGTGCCACCGGTGCCGGCACTGCGCGCCGAGCACATTACTCCGCGCGCTGAACAGACCGCTGTGGTAGCGGCGGCCAGCGGTGCGGCAACCGATGATCCGGGAGCCGGACCCGGGGGCGGGAGTGGGGAACTCGTCGTCAGCGTGGTGGGTTTGGTGCAGCGTGCCGGACTGCATCGTCTGCCCGGCGGGGCACGCGTCGCCGACGCTATCGAGATGGCGGGCGGTGCCCGCGAGGGTGCCGACCTCGCGGGACTGAACCTCGCCCAGCGGCTCTCCGATGGCGATCAGGTGGTTGTCGGTGCCGCCGGGCCCCAGGCGGATCAACCCGCGCAGGGCAGCGCGATGATCAGTGCCGCCGGTGGGCCACCGGGTTCGAGCTCCGCGGGGGCGATCGCGGGTCCCGGCTCCGGTGCGGCCGGCGGCAATTCGCGAGTCGACCTCAATTCGGCGACGGAGGCCGAACTCGATGCGCTGCCCGGCGTCGGACCGGTCACCGCGAAGGCGATCATCACGTGGCGGACGACCAATGGGCCGTTCACCGATGTGGCGCAACTCGGTGAGGTGAACGGTATCGGTCCGGCCCGACTGGCTCGCCTGCGCGATCTGGTCACGACATGACCCGTGTGCGAGACGCGATCGGCACCGGCCTGCGTGATCAGGTTGTGCAGGCCGCCGGTGCGGCGGGTCGATGAGGATCGGGGCAGACAGGGCGAGAGCGGAGATGTCGAGTCGAGCTGTCGACCGGCCGTTGGCAACCAGTTCCGCGTCGGTCGGCAGGTCGTCGTCCAGATCGCCGGGGTCGAGTCGTCGTCCCTCGGTGACACCGGAGAACACGGCGGCCGACGAGGACCAGGAGGAGCCCCCGGTCCTCGATATGCGGCTGGTGCCCGCCGCACTCGGATGCTGGGCGGCCACGCTCATCGCCCTGACCCTCGGCTGGCGAGCGGGGGTGGTGCTGGCCGTTCTGGCGGTGCTGGGAGCGATCGGCGCGTGGGTCGGCTTGTTGTGGGCGATGGCGCATCGCCGGGAACGGTGGCGGGTCGTCGCTGTGGTGGGGACAGCGACGATGCTGCTCGGCGCCGGATTCGGGGCGGCGGCCGCATGGCGGGAACATCACGTACAGGTGCATCCGTTGCGCGAATCGGTCGGGCGAAACGTGACGGTGGTAGCGGAGATCTCGGACGACGCCAAACAGATTCGGGCAGGCTCGTTCGGCGGTGAACGGCGATGGATCCTCCGGGCAGGACTGCGCGAGTTCGGCAACGGTGCGCACCGCATACACGCCGGTGGCGCGCTGGTGGTTCTCGCCGCCGGGGAGGAGTGGGCGGAACTCGCGCCGGGACAGGTGGTTCGGTTCCGGGGAACGGTGAGCGAACCGTTGCGGGCCGACCTCACCGTTGCCACGTTGCGGGCGAGCACCGAGCCGGAACGCATCGGTGCTCCGCCCTGGTGGCAACGACTCGCGACGGGCGTACGCGCCGACCTGGCCGAGGCGGCCGCGCGCGCCCTCCCGGCCGATGCGGCGGGTCTGCTGCCTGCACTGGTCGTCGGCGACACCGCCGCCCTGTCGACTGAGGTCAGAGATGCCTTCGAAATAGCCGGCTTGCAGCACTTGTGCGTAGTCAGCGGAGCCAATTTCACAATCTTGTTGACCGCTCTGCTCGGCTTGAGCCGTATCCTCACCGCCGGACCAAGAACCAGGGCAGCGACCGCCGCGGGGGCAGTGGTGGTGTTCGTGATCCTCGCCCGGCCGGATCCCAGTGTGTTGCGCGCGGCCGCGATGGGTTCGGTGACGGTCTTGGCCCTGCTGACCGGTCGACGCAAACAGGCACTACCCGCCCTGTGCGGTGCGGTGATCGGATTGCTCGCCGTCGCACCGGAATTGGCGGTGAGCGCGGGATTCGCGCTGTCGGTGCTCGCCACCGCCGGGCTGATCCTGCTCGCACCGAGCTGGGCGGACTGGTTGCGCGAGCGCGGGTGGTGGCGTGTACCCGCCGAGATTCTCGCGGTGTCGGCGGCGGCCTTCGTCGTGACACTGCCGCTGATGGTCGCCCTGTCCGGGCGGGTGAGTCTGGTAGCCGTCGCCGCCAATGCCCTCGTCGCACCCGTGGTCGGAGTGATCACGGTGATCGGAGCGGTCGGTGCCGTAGTCGCGTGCCTGTGGGTGGACGCGGCCGTGTGGGTGCTGTGGTGTGCGCGCCCGCCACTGTGGTGGTTGCTCGGGGTCGCCGAATATGCCGCCGCCCTTCCTGGCGCCGCCGTCACGGTGCAGTCGGGCACTGCGGCGGGCCTGATCGCGGCCGCTCTCATGGTCGTCCTGGTGGCGGCATTGCGCTGGTCGCGGACCCGTCGAATCCTTGCCGTTGTCTGCCTCGGTATCGCGGTCGTCCTGGTCCCCGTCCGGCTCTGGCACCCCGGGTGGCCGCCTGCCGGCTGGGTCCTCGCCATGTGTGATGTGGGCCAGGGAGACGCCCTCGCCCTCGCTGTCGCCCCCGGTGCCGCCGTAGTCGTCGACGTCGGCCCCGACCCCCGCCCCATCCGCCGCTGCCTCGACCGCCTCCGGGTCGCCCGGGTCCCCCTCCTCGTCCTCACCCACCCGCACGCGGACCACATCGACGGCCTCGCGGGTGCCCTCCACGGCCGCACAGTAGACGCCATAGCCACCGCCCCCGGCGAAACCCGCCGACCCACCTGCCCCACGCCAACCCTTGGATCGCAGCCGAGGCCTGCGGAGACGCTGCCGAGAGTTACTTCGAGACTGCCGACAGCCTGCGTCCGGTCTGCGTCGACTGAGACGACCACAACGGAGAGCGTTGGCACTCATGACCATTCAGGCGACGGAGTGCGCAGGGTCGTGGATCTTGCCGAGGGCGCGGGGATTCCGCTGATCGAGCTGCATCAGGGACACGTGTTGCGATTCGGGGCGACAGAACTCGACGTTCTCGCGCCGGGGGAGCGGGCCCCCGGTTCGCTGGAACTAGATGATGCCAATGATCGGTCGCTGGTGGTGCGGGCGCGCACGGCACTCGGGACAGTTCTGCTGACAGGCGACATCGAGGACGAGTCTCAGCGGAAGATGATGCGCGGCAACGACATCAGAGCCGACGTGCTCAAAGTTCCACACCACGGTTCGCGGACGACCACCGCGGAATTCCTGCGCGCGGTCCGGCCGCGCCTGGCATTGATCAGCTCCGGCACCGACAACACCTTCGGTCATCCACATCCGGATGTGATCGGGGTGCTCACCGCCCTGGGCGCGACAATCGCCCGAACCGACCTCGACGGCGATGTCATCGTGCTCGGGAGTGCGACAGAACAACGAATGGTCAAGTCCCGCCGACTACCGCCACCGACACCTCGTTCACGTCGAGCACTGCGATGCCGAGGACGACGTGATCCCATGCGTGAGGCGCTACAGGAAGGCGCCGACACAGCGCTACCGCACCTGTGCGCGGCGGACGAGCCGCGGTTTCGCGGCCCTCGCCGATCCCGTCGGTCCCCCTACGTAGGATCGCCTCGTGAGCGAACTCCCTGCGGTGCATCTGGTTCTCGGTGACGAGGAGCTGCTGGTCGAGCGCGCTGTCGCGCGGGTGATGAGCGAGGTACGGGCGGGGGCGCCCGACCCGGATTCGGTACCGGTGGACAGGATGCGCGCCGGTGACGCCAGCACCGCCGAGCTGGCCGAACTGCTCAGCCCCTCGCTGTTCGCCGAAGACCGCGTGATCGTGCTCGAATCGGCGGCCGAGGCGGGCAAGGACGCGGTGGCGGTGATCACCGACGCGGCCGCCGACCCGCCGCCCGGCGTGGTCCTGATGGTGCTGCACTCCGGAGGCGGCCGCGCCAAGGCACTGGTCCCGGCGCTGCAGAAGCAGGGCGCCGTGGTGCACGAATGCGCCAAGCTCACCAAACCGGCGGAGCGGGTCGAATTCGTGCGCAACGAGTTCCGGGCCGCAGGTGTGAAGGTCGGTGCCGAAGCGGTACAGGTGCTGATCGAATGCGTCGGATTCGAGCTGCGTGAACTGGCCGCGGCCTGTTCGCAGCTGGTGTCCGACACCGGCGGCAAGATCGATGTGAACGCCGTGCGCCGGTACTACTCGGGCCGTGCCGAGGTGACCGGATTCGATGTCGCCGAACTCGCTGTCGCCGGCGACCGGTCCGCCGCCATGGAGGCGCTGCGCTGGGCAACCGACCGGGGCGTGCCGCACGTGTTGCTGGCCGACGCGCTGGCCGACTCGGTCCACACCATCGCCAAGGTGGGATCGGCCGGCCGCGGCGACCCGTTCAAACTGGCTCAGCAGCTCGGTATGCCGCCGTGGAAGGTGAAGAAGGCCCAAGCGCAGGCGCGTGGCTGGAACCCGGCCTCGATCGGCACCGCCCTGCAGGTGGTTGCCGCCCTCAACGCCGACGTCAAGGGCGGCGCCGCCGATGCCACCTTCGCCGTGGAGCACGCGCTCGCGCGCATCCTCGACCTGCGTGCCACCGGCTGAGGGTCAGTCGCCGATGACGGCGAGGGCTTCCTCGTCTTCTTCGAGGTCCTCGTACCGGCCCTCCCACTCCTCGTAGAGCGGGATCTCGTCCTCACGGGTGACGACCCAGCCGACGCTGTAGCCGCCGTCCTCGTCGGGCACCATCACGTTCTCGATCTTGAGACCGAGCCCGAGGATCTCCGCCGCGCGGATCACCTCGGCCAGGTCGTCGCCTCGTACCACCGTCTGATTCGCGTACACCGTCAACATGCGCGGAATGGTAGCCGACGACAAAAGCCGCCGTGGTCATCGAGGCCACGGCGGCTGCGTCTTGCGAACCGGGTACTAGCGACCCGGGCAGATCAGATCTTGTTCAGAGCCAGCGCGAGCGCGGACTTCTTGTTGGCGGCCTGGTTGGCGTGGATGACGCCCTTGGAGGCAGCCTTGTCGAGCTTGCGGCTCGCGAACTGCAGCTGCTCGGCAGCCTTTTCCTTGTCACCGCTGGCGGCGGCTTCGCGGAAGTTGCGGATCGCGGTGCGCAGCGCGGACTTGACCGACTGGTTGCGCTTGCGCGCTTCCTCGTTGGTACGGATCCGCTTCATCTGGGACTTGATGTTGGCCACGCCTGTATCCTCTGGTTTCCTGTCGCTGGGTGGTATGTCTTGAAAGCTCGTCGGGCGCGCGCCCACGATGCAGCAGATGGTGCTGAACTACGGGTAACACCGCGCCGAAGATCGAGGTTACCAGCTCGGCACCGCCCGGCGAAATCGACCCCGCCCGTCCACATCGGTGCGGACGGCGAGTTCACCCGTTTCAGGTGATGCGAGAAATTTACGTGTGGCTCACACGGCGTTGTCACCGGGTAGTGGACAGTTTTCTCCCATGACCTCCACCACAACGCCGGGTACGGCACGATCCGCCTCACCGGCGTTGGTGAGCACGAACGGTCATCCGGCGGTCGCACACACCGGTTTGTTCCACGGCTACGGCCCCGGCCGCTTCGCCGACGCCTTCGACGAGATGTTCGACGCCACCGGCAAGGTCCGCGCGCCCTATCGCGGCATTCATTCCGCGATGGCCGCCAATGACGTCCACGATCTGGCCAAACGCTCCGCCGCCCTGGATCGCGCGTTCATCGACCAGGGCATCACCTTCTCGCTGTCGGGAAAGGAACGCCCCTTCCCCCTCGACCTGGTGCCGCGCGTGATCGCCGCGGCCGAGTGGGCGCATCTGGAGCGGGGCATCACCCAGCGGGTCCGCGCCCTCGAGCTGTTCCTGGCCGACGTGTACGGCGAGCAGAACATCCTGCGCGACGGGGTGATCCCGAAGCGCCTGGTCACCTCCTGTGCGCACTTCCACCGCGAGGCCGCGGGCATCGTGCCGCCCAACGGTGTGCGCATCCATGTGTCGGGCATCGACCTGGTGCGTGACGAACACGGCGATTTCCGGGTGCTCGAGGACAATCTGCGCTCGCCGTCGGGGGTCTCCTATGTGATGGAGAACCGGCGGACCATGGCGCGCGTCTTCCCCGACCTGTTCTCCTCACATCTGGTTCGCGCGGTCGGCGACTATCCGGCGCACCTGCTGCGGGCATTGCGTGCCTCGGCGGCACCCAACGAGGCCGACCCGACGGTGGTCGTCCTCACACCCGGGGTGCACAACGCGGCGTATTTCGAGCATTCGCTGCTGGCCAGGCAGATGGGGGTGGAGCTGGTCGAGGGTCGTGACCTGTTCTGCCGCGACAATGTCGTCTACCTGCGGACCACCGAGGGGGAACGGCAGGTCGACGTGATCTACCGCCGCATCGACGACATCTACCTCGACCCGATGCACTTCCGCCCGGACTCGGTGCTCGGCGTCGCCGGTGTGCTCAACGCCGCCCGCGCGGGCAATGTGGTGATCTCCAGTGCCGTCGGCAACGGCGTGGGCGACGACAAACTCGTCTACACCTACGTCCCGGCGATCATCGAGTACTACCTGCGCGAGAAACCGATCCTGCCCAATGTCGACACCTTCCGCTGCTGGCTCGACGACGAACGCGCGGAGGTGCTCGACCGGCTCGACGAACTGGTGGTCAAACCGGTGGAGGGCTCGGGCGGCTACGGCATCGTGATCGGCCCCGATGCCGACCGCGCCGAACTCGATGCCGTCCGCCGCAAGGTCTGCGCGGATCCGAGGGGCTGGATCGCGCAACCGGTGGTGCAGCTCTCGACGGTGCCGACCAAGATCGGCGACGACCTGGTCCCACGGCACGTCGACCTACGCCCGTTCGCGGTGAACGACGGCGACAGCATCTGGGTGCTGCCCGGCGGCCTCACCCGCGTCGCGCTGCCCGAAGGGTCGCTGGTGGTGAACTCGAGCCAAGGCGGGGGCAGCAAGGACACCTGGGTGCTGGCAGGCCGCTCCGACGACAGCGAGCTGGCCGGCCCGCAGCTGGTGAGTGATCCGCTCCGCGCCGATCCGTTCGAGCAGGGCCGCGACCTCACCACCTCCCAGGCTCATCAGCAACAGCAGCAGCAACAACAGACCCAGCGGCTGATCGGGGGTTGACCACATGCTCGCCCGCAATGCCGAATCCCTGTACTGGATCGGCCGCTACGTCGAGCGCGCCGACGACACCGCCCGCATTCTCGACGTGGCCGTGCACCAACTCCTCGAGGACGCCACCGTCGACGCCGACCGCACGTCGCGGGTACTGCTCGAGGTGCTGGGCATCGAACCGCCCGGCGGTTTGCGCCTGGACGTCTGGTCGGTCACCGATCTGGTCGCGTTCAGCCACGAGCACGGCGTGTCCATCAGCGAGTCCATCGCGAAGGCGCGCGAAAACGCCCGTGGTGCACGGGAAGTCACCTCCAGCGAGATGTGGGAGTGCCTCAACACCACCTACAACGGGCTGGCGGCCGCCGAGCAGGCCGCCCGTGGGCTGGGTCCGCATGAATTCTTCGCCTATGTCAAGGACCGCGCGGCGATGTTCACGGGTCTGACCGACTCGACGCTGAGCCGCGACGACGGGTACCGCTTCCTGCTGCTCGGCCGTTCCATCGAGCGCATCGACATGATGGTCCGCTTGCTGCTGTCCCGGGCCGGTGATCGCACCTCCTCACCCGCCTGGGTGACGGTGCTGCGCTCGGCGGGCGCCCACGACACCTACCTACGCACCCACCGTGGCGCGCTCGACGCGGCACGGGTGGCCGAATTCATCCTGCTCGACCGGCTTTTCCCGCGTTCGGTGTTCCATGCGTTGCTGGTTGCCGAGGCCTGTCTGACCGAGCTGGATCAGCGGCCGGGCAGCCGCGTCGGTGCCCGCCACGAAGCGCAACGCGTCCTCGGCCGGGCGCGCAGCGAACTGGAGTTCCTGCCGCCCGGCGTGCTGCTGGAAAACCTGCAGACCCGGTTGCTCGCCTTGCAGAAGGCGTGTCGCGATGTCGGGGAAGCCGTGTCGCGGCAGTACTTCCACGCCGCACCGTGGGTGGCGTGGACCGATGTGCGGCGCGGCACCGACGCCACCGTGACCGTGGAGGGGGAGCTGTGAGCTGGCGGATGCGGGTGGTGCACACCACCGGATACCTCTACGACGCGCCGGTGACGCGCTCGTTCAACGAGGCAAGACTCACCCCGAGGGCGGACAGCAGGCAGAACGTGATCCTCAACCGGGTCGAAACCGTGCCCGCCACCCGGTCCTACCGCTACACCGACTATTGGGGAACGGCCGTCACCGCGTTCGATCTGCACGCCCCGCACACCGAACTGGAGGTGAGCGGGTCGTCGGTGGTGGAAACCGAACCGTTCACCGAACCGGCGACGGAACTGACCTGGGACGAGTTGCGTGGCGAACGCACCGTCGACCGGTTCGACGAAATGCTCGGTCCCACCGCCTACGTGCCCCGCGACGAGCCCCTCGACGCCGTGGCCAAACAGCTGGCGCACGGTGTGACGCCCGCCGAAGCGGTGATCCGGGCGGCCGAATGGGTGCACCGGGAAATGGACTACAGCGCGGGCACCACCTCGGTGCACACCTCGGCCCCGCAGGCCTTCGCCGAACGGCGCGGCGTGTGCCAGGACTTCGCGCACCTGACACTGGTGTTGTTGCGTGCCATGGGAATTCCCAGCCGCTATGTGTCGGGATATCTGCATCCGAACCCGGCCGCGCCGATCGGGGAGGCGGTGGCGGGGGAGTCGCACGCCTGGGTGGAGGCCTGGACGGGACAGTGGTGGGGTTACGACCCGACCAACAATCTGGCGGTCAACGAGCAGCACGTGTCGGTGGGTGTCGGGCGGGACTACGCGGATGTACCGCCACTGAAAGGGGTGTTCTCCGGCGGCGGCTCGACAGACCTCGCGGTCGTTGTAGAGGTCACTCGCCTGGCGTAATGTCCGAAACGCTCGTGCGGACCCCGCTCGTCGCGGGGATCATTCTCCCGGAGAGGTGGTCGCAGATGTCGCTCACAGCACAAGAACTCAGTGAACCCGAAGTCATCCCCGAGCCCAAGAAATGGGCGGCGGAAGCGCTCGGCACGTTCCTGCTCGTCATGGGCGGTGTCGGCACCGCGGTGATCGCCGGTGATCGGGTGGGTGCGCTCGGTGTGGCGCTGGCCTTCGGTCTCACCCTGCTGTTCCTCGTGTACTCCATCGGGCCGATCTCGGGCTGCCACGTCAACCCCGCGGTCACGCTCGGCCAGCTGTTACTCGGGCGGGTCACGGTGGTCTCGGCGGTCGGCTACTGGGTCGCCCAGCTCATCGGTGGCCTCCTGGCCGGATTGGTGCTGTTCGCGGTGGCCAAGAACCTGCCGAGCTACGACCGCCCGGTCGACGGCCTCGGTGCCAACGGCTGGGGCAAGCACAGTCCGTCTGCGGCCACCGGCCCGCTCGGCGAGGTCGTGGTGCAGAACGGGTACGGCATGGCGGCCATGATCATCATCGAGGTGATGCTCACCGCGGTGCTGGTCTTCGTCGTGCTCGCTTCGACCGACCGCCTCTCGGATGTGCCACTGGCCGGTATGTCGATCGGTTTCACGCTCGCCGTGATCCACCTGATCTCGATCCCGGTCGACAACACCTCGGTCAACCCGGCGCGCAGCCTCGCGGTCGCTCCGTACCAGGACGGCGCGATGGGTCAGGTGTGGGCGTTCTTCGTGTTCCCGCTGATCGGTGGCGTGCTCGGGGCGTTGGTGTACGGCATGATCTTCGGCCGTTCCCGGGATGTACTGAGCTGAGCCGGGCTTTCACGACCCCCGATCCGGTGTGTCCGGATCGGGGGTCGTCGCGTCAGCTCCAGCTGTATTCGGCGACCAGCCGGTGCGCGACCAAGTCGAAGGTCTTACGTTCGACGATCGCGCCTTCGCGCCGGATGCCGTCCTCTGGCACATCGAGCACCCGGTCCAGCCGCACCCAGCTCGCCCGGCCCGCGTGGTCCCAGGGACCCGAGCCGATGCCCACCCAGTTGCGGTCGTGCGCGCGTTCGGGTTTCGACGACAGCATCAGCCCGAGCAGCGTCTTGCGGTCGCGACCGACCACCAGGACCGGGCGGTCCTTGCCGTTGGTCGGGTCCTCCTCGAACGGCACCCAGGTCCACACCACCTCACCCGGATCGGCGCGCCCGTCCAATTGCGGGCAGTAGACGATCTGGCGGGCCCGATGCGCGGTCGGCACGGGGGTGGAGGCGGTCGGGCGCACCGGCACGACGGGGCCGGGCTTGGTGCCGCCCAACGCACCCGCCAGCTTCTCGAGCAGCCGAGGTCCCTGCTTGCGCACGATCTTCGGCCCCTGCTCCTTGGCGATCACGCCGAGCTGCTTGCCGAGAGTGTTCCAACTGCTGGCCATGCTTGGAAATATAACGACTGACCCGGCTCCGGTGCACCGGTGACAGAGCCGCGCGTGTGGTCATGGGACGATGGACCCAGTTCGCCGATACCCCTCGAGGAGTGGAGTGGCTTCCAGCTTTGCCGATACGACGTTCACCGATCCGTCGCGGATCAGGAACTTCTGCATCATCGCCCACATCGACCACGGCAAGTCGACCCTGGCCGATCGGATGTTGCAGCTGACCGGTGTGGTCGAGGAGCGGGCGATGCGCGCCCAGTACCTGGACCGGATGGACATCGAGCGCGAGCGCGGGATCACCATCAAGGCGCAGAACGTCCGGCTGCCGTGGCAGGTCGACGGCACCGACTACGTGCTGCACCTGATCGACACCCCGGGCCACGTCGACTTCACCTACGAGGTGTCGCGCGCGCTGGAGGCCTGTGAGGGTGCGATCCTGCTGGTCGACGCCGCGCAGGGGATCGAGGCACAGACCCTCGCCAATCTCTATCTGGCGATGGACAAGGACCTCACCATCATCCCGGTCCTGAACAAGATCGACCTGCCCGCCGCCGACCCGGACCGCTACGCCGCCGAGATCGCCCACATCGTCGGGTGTGAACCCGACGACGTGCTCCGGGTCTCCGGCAAGACCGGTGTCGGTGTGCCCGCGCTGCTCGACGAGGCGGTCCGGCTGGTCCCGCCGCCGGTCGGCGACGCCGACGCGCCTGCCCGCGCCATGATCTTCGACTCCGTCTACGACACCTACCGCGGCGTGGTCACCTACATCCGTGTGGTCGACGGCAAGCTGACCCCGCGCCAGAAGATCAAGATGATGTCGACCGGCGCGACCCACGAGCTGCTCGAGATCGGCATCGTCTCGCCCGAACCCAAGCCCACCCAGGGCCTGGGCGTCGGTGAGGTGGGATACCTCATCACCGGCGTGAAGGACGTTCGTCAGTCCAAGGTCGGTGACACCATCACCAGCGCCCGCGACGGCGCGACGCAGGCCCTCACCGGGTACCGCGAACCCCAGCCGATGGTCTACTCCGGCCTCTACCCGGTGGACGGTTCGGACTACCCGAACCTGCGCGACGCCCTGGACAAGCTCCAGCTCAACGACGCCGCGCTCACCTACGTGCCGGAAACCTCGGTGGCGCTCGGTTTCGGCTTCCGCTGCGGCTTCCTCGGTCTGCTGCACATGGAGATCACCCGTGAACGCCTGGAGCGCGAGTTCGGCCTCGATCTCATCTCCACCGCGCCCAACGTGATCTACCGCGTGGTCATGGAAGACGGCAAGGAACACATCGTCACCAACCCCTCGTTCTGGCCGGAGGGCAAGGTGCGCCAGGCGTTCGAGCCGGTCACCAAGTGCACCGTGATCGCGCCGAGCGAGTTCATCGGCTCGATCATGGAGCTGTGCCAGTCGCGCCGCGGCGAGCTGCTCGGCATGGACTACCTCTCCGAGACCCGCGTCGAGATGCGGTACACGCTGCCGATGGCCGAGATCATCTTCGACTTCTTCGATTCGCTGAAGTCGCGCACGCGCGGCTACGCCAGCCTCGATTACGAAGAGGCGGGCGAGCAGGAAGCCGCGCTGGTGAAGGTCGACATCCTGTTGCAGGGTGAGGCCGTCGACGCGTTCAGCGCCATCGTGCACAAGGACGCGGCCCAGCCCTACGGCAACAAGATGACGACCAAGCTGCGCGAACTCATCCCGCGTCAGCAGTTCGAGGTGCCCATCCAGGCGGCGATCGGCTCGAAGATCATCGCGCGCGAGAACATCCGCGCCATCCGCAAGGACGTGCTCGCCAAGTGCTACGGCGGTGACATCAGCCGTAAGCGCAAGCTGCTCGAGAAGCAGAAGGAAGGCAAGAAGCGTATGAAGACCATCGGCCGGGTCGACGTGCCGCAGGAGGCCTTCGTGGCCGCGCTGTCCTCGGACGCGGCCTCGGACAAGCCGAAGGGCAAGTAACTCAGCCGGGTTCGGTGGGCACACGCACGGTGAGGCGTGTGCCGCCGAGCGGGCTGCCGCTCAATTCGGCTGTACCGCCGTGTAATTCGGCCTGTTGACGAACCAGCGCCAGTCCGAGTCCCGATCCGGGTGAACCGGGACGTTTGACGAAGCGGTCGAAAGCGTTGGCGCCCAGGTGCTCCGGGATGCCGGTGCCGTTGTCGTCGATGGTGATCGAGCCTTGCTCCGCCCGGACCCGCACCACGCTCGCCTGCCCGTGGTGTACCGCGTTGGCGACGGCGTTCGTCACGATCAGCATGATCCCGCCGGGCAGCCCTGTCATCGGGACCGGATCGCAGGCGGTGAGCGTGATCTCGGTGCCGGGGTGGGCGCGGCGCGCGTTCTGCACCGCGCGGTCGAGGGTTTCGCACAGTTCGAACGGTTCGAACGCGGCGCGGTCGGTGAGTTCGCCGACGGCCAGGCGCTCGAGATCGGTGAGGGTGTGCTCGATCTGGCGTTCGGCCGCGAGCACGTCGGCCAGGACGGTGCCGCGCTGCTCGGCGGGCAGTTCGGTACCGGCGAGCACCTGCAGGTCGGTGCGCATGGCGGTGAGCGGGGTGCGCAGTTCGTGCGCGCAGACGGCGGCGAAATCGCGGGCGCTCGCCAGGGCCTGATTGGTTTGTCCGTGGGCGGTTTCCAGGCGTTCGAGCATGCGGTTGATGGCGTCGGACAGTTCCTCGGCCTCTCTCACCCCGCGCCCCGGCAACGGCGGCAGGCGGTCGAGGGTATCGATCTCGTGTGTGGCCGAGGCGAGCCTGCGCAGCGGCCGGGCCGCGAAACCGGCCAGCACCCAACCCAATCCGGCCGCGACGAGCACTCCGCCCACGCCGATGCCGAGCCCGATCAGCTGGCTGCGGGTGATGGCGGCGTCGATCAGGTCGCGGTCGGGATTCAGCCGCACCACCATGCCCGGCGCGCCCTGCACGAGCGCCAGCCCGACATCCGGCGGCGCGGGGCGAGTGAGCGGTCGACCGTCGGGCGGCGGACCGGCCGAGCCGTCCGGTGCGACCTCGTCCGGTGCGGGTACAGGTGACGTTTCGAAGGGAGTCGCAGGCTCGGGCGGAACCGGTGGTGCGGAAGGGATTCGATGGGCGGGATGGGCGACGATCACCCGCATCGTCGACACCGTCTCGTCGAGCTGACGAGCACCCGCCGCTTTCAACAGTGCCGCGTAGGTGAGCCCGAGGGTCACCGCGACGACCGCGGCGACCACCGCCGACACCACCGCGACCCGGGTACGCAACGACCACGAGCGCGTTCTCACGGCTGCTCCCGCATGACGAACCCGACCCCGCGCACGGTGTGCACCACTCGCTCCACCCCGTCTGCCTCCAATTTCCGGCGTAGATACGACACGAACACATCAACCACATTCGTGTCGGTACTGAAGTCGTAGCCCCACACGGTGGACAGGATCTGTTCTCGACCCAGCACGATGCCCGCATTGCGGGCCAGCATCGCCAGCAGTTCGAACTCGCGTTTGGTCAGGTCGACCGGCCGTCCGGCCGCGTGCACCCGGTGCCCGGCCAGGTCGATCTCCACCGCACCGACCCGGATCGTCTCGCCGTTGGACCCGCCGGTGACCGGCCTGCGCCGCAGCAACGCCCGCAGCCGGGCCACGAGTTCGCCGAGGTCGAATGGTTTGGTGAGGTAGTCGTCGGCACCCTTTTCCAGGGCGGCGATGCGGTCGGTCACCGCGCTGCGGGCGCTGAGCACGCAGATGGGGATGTCGTTGCCCAACGCCCGCAACGCCGTGACCACGCCCACGCCGTCGAGCTCGGGCATGTTCACATCGAGCACCATCGCGTCGAGTGCGGCCGAGCGCACCAGGGTGAGGGCAGCGGCGCCGTCGCTCGCGGTGAGCACCTCGAACCCCGACAGTTCCAGCCCGCGCCGCAGCGACGCGAGCACGCGGACCTCGTCGTCGACGACCAAGATCTGCTGTCCGGTCATCTGCTCACCCTAGTGCGATCGATTGTCACAGCAGGTCAGCGCGGGAAAGCCGGACGCGCGGGGCGTGCGCCGTCGGGCAGCTCGATGACGGTCCGCTCCCCGCCCGGTGCGATCCGCACACACTCGACGCCCTCGGGAAGCTCGCCGGGTGCGCCCGGGCCGATGTGGATCGTGCGGTCGTGACCGGGATGTGCGGGGAAACGCTCGAGGTCGATGCGCGGTTCGTGCGGGGGTTCGGGCGGCACGGGCAGGTCGCCACCGGGAGCGGTACAGATGATCCGGACGTGTTCGCGGTCGGGGGCGCCGGGGTCGGCGAGCGCGGCGCCGCTGAGGGTCGCGGTGAGCAGCGCCACGCCGCCGACGGTCGCGGTGACGACGCCGATGCGGCGGCGCAGGGAGGAAGTGGTCATGATCGGTCTCCTGACTGTGTGGTCGCCGACTCGTCTCGGTCGGCGAAACCGACGCTAGGCAGGCGATCTTCACGCTTCGTTGAGCGATCGTTAGAGTTCTCTTGGGATCTGCGCCCCCCTGGTTCCGACGGCTCGCCGAAAGGCGTTGCTCGCCATAAGGTGGGACCGGTCGTCCTGGTGGAAATGACAGTACAGATCCGGGCAATTAGTGTTGGATGATCTTCACTTCGCCTCGTTCGTGGGTGGGGAGAGTCAGCGATGCGAGTGGTGGAGCAAGAATGACGCGGGAACTGCCTTTCGACGACGATGACGCGCGCGCCGACGGCACCGACACGGCCTACCTGGTGGCCAACGGTGTTGCTCGAGTGGCGCGGGCGGGCGCGTACGTCACCGGTGGCGCGTTGGTCGCCGCCAACGGGACGAGCCCGGAACAGGGCAGCAGCAATGCCGACAGCCGCTACGCCGGCTGGTCGTCGCAGGTGCCGAGCGACCCGGAGCCCGACGCACCGAGCCCGGTCCTCACCTTCCCCGACCTGCCCGCGGAACCGGCGCCGAACCCGTTGCCCTACAGCCCCTTCGGTACGCAGCGCCCCATGGACGGCGATGTCACGCTGACCTCGCAGCCACGCGAAAGCGGTTGGCGCCCCGAGATTCCGGGTTCCGACGGCGACCAGGGCATGCGGATTCCCGGCACCGACGACGACGATTCGTCGAACGGCATCGGCATCCCCTCCTACGGGCCCAAACCGGGCTACGGCGACAGCGGCTTCGGCATCCCGGGCACCGACAAGCCGAGCGCCGGCCAGCCCGGCGCCGGGCAGCCGGGCGCCGGGCAGCCGGGCGCCGGATTCCCCGAACTCGACGGCATTCCCGGCATCGGGATCCCGGGATACGACGGCATCCCCGGTGGTATCCCCGGTTACGACGGCATCCCCGGTGGCGGCATCGGCATCCCCGGTTACGACGGTCTGCCCGGTGCGGGTATCCCCGGATACGATGGTGGCGCCCCCGGCTTCGGCGGTGGGATCCCCGGCTACGACCACGGCCTGCCCGGCTTCGGTGGCCTGCCCGGCTCCGACGGGGCACACCAGGTCGCGAACCCCGGCGGCGCCTTCGACGGAATCGGTGACCTGTTCGACGGCTTCGGTGCGATGGTGACCTCCGACTGGCAGATCGACATGCACGCCGGGCTCGACGGTGTGTGGTTCACCTCCCAGATGAAGGTCGACGTGCAGGTCGGCAATGTCGGCGACGCGCTCGACGACTACAGCCAGTGGCTCGGCGACGGAATTCGCATCCCCGGCGAGACCGCACCGCTCGACGGTGCGGCGAATGGGGTACCCGGCGCCCCGACCGGCCCGGCGCTGCCCGGTTCGGCACTGCCTGGCTCGGACGTACCCGGTGGATCGACGGGTCCGGCGCTGCCCGGCTCCGAGGCCCCTGCGGCGAGCCCTGGTCTCCCAGGATCCGCGACGGGTGCCGACCTGCCCGCAGCGACTGTTCCCGGCTCGACCGGTGCGCCCCTCGCACCCGGACAGAGCGCACCCGGCCAGCCCGCGCCAGGCGCGCCCGGTCAGACCGATTCCGTCACACCCGGCCCCGGCGGATCGGCCGTGCCCGGCGCCACCGCGCCCGGCCCCGGCGGGTCGGCCATGCCCGGCGCCACCGCGCCCGGTCACACCGGACCGGGTCAGACCGGACCGACGCAAGGCGCGGTCGTGCCGGGTCAGTCCGCGCCGGCCCCCGGCCATGCGGCCCCGGGCGGCGTAGCGCCGGTAACCGGTGTGCCCGCGCCCACCGCCATGGCGCCCGTCGCCCCCGCACCGGTGGCCCCGGCGCCGATCGCTCCGGCCCCCGCCGCCATCGCACCCGCGCCGATCGCCGCGGCACCCGCTCCGGCACCCGTCGCCCCGGTCCCGGCTCCGGTTCCGGTCGTCGCCGCGCCGATCGCACCGAGCCCGGTGGTCAGCACACCCCTGCAGACCACCATCCAGCCCGACGCGGCGACCACCCCCATCGCCAATGTGCTCGGTGGTCCGGCGGGCGCGTCCCCGCTCACCGCGCCCGCGGCGGCTGTGCCGGGCCTGCTCGCTCCGGCACCGGTCACCAAACCCGTTGTGGTTCCCGAGCCTTCGACCAGCACGCCGACAACCCTGCCCACCGTCACCCCGCCGTCGACGCCGACGACCGTCGACCTCAGCACGCCCTCGACGGTGAAGCTGCCCGAGGTGCCGACCGTGACCGTCCCGACAACACGTCCCGACGTGACGGTGCCGACGGTCACCGTGCCGACCACCGGAGTCACCGTCCCGGTGACGCCGACCTACCCCGACGACGACCTCACCACCGGCCCCGGTACGGGCGCGACGACGCCGAGCACCCCCAGCGTCGATACGCCCGCCGACCCCACCGGCCCGACCGCGTCGGTGCCGACGGCGACCGTACCCTCACAGCAGCCGACCGCGCCGACCAAGCAACCGACCGTCGACGTCGACCCGCCCGCGGTGGTCACCCCGCCCGCCACGGTGGCGCCGACCGTCGCACCGGTGAAACCGCCGGTCATCGAGACCAAGCCCATCGCCGCCGAGTTCGATCAGCACGACGGCGGCTACTATGGCGCCTCGGCCGGTCTGTTCGAGCCGGGTGTCGGTGCCGCCGACTTGTCGTCGGCGTTTCCCACCGCGCACGCTGGGTACGACTTCGTCTAGTCCCAGAACGAGGACCGGGCCCATGCAACGAGAGTGAGGAACAGGTTGTCTGCCGCGACCGGACTGCAGACCGCGACGGTAAAGCACCCGGACGCGATGGCACCGGTGGTCTCGCTCGTCGACGAATTGCGGGACCTGGTCCGCTCCGGCGGGCGCGACGACCTCGATGCCCGCCTCGGCATGGTGCGGGCACGGCTCACCGATCCCCGGGTGCGCATGGTCGTCGTCGGCGAGCCGGGCGCCGGGATGAGCACCCTGGTCAACAGCATGGTCGGCACCCCGGTCAGCGCCACCGACGGCAAGCCGAGCGTGCCGGTGATCGTCGAATACGGCCGGACACCGACCGCGACGCTGGTGAAGTCGGACCCACGCGGCCGGATCGAGCGCGTGCCGGTGGACCCGCTCGACCCCGGCCCGGCGCTGATCTCGCTCGGCGTCGTGCGCGCCGAATTCGCCGAGCCGAGCCCCCTGCTCGCCGACGGCCTCGTGGTGATGGACGCACCGGGCGCGACCACCCACGACAAAGCGGCCTGGTCGATGATCGCCGCCGCCGACGTGGTCCTCTACGCCACCGACTCGGCCGCCGAACTCACCCCGGCTCAGCTGGACTACCTGCGCCGCGTCGAACGGGTCTGCCCATCGGTGGTGTGTGTGCTCACCAAGATCGACCGCAACCCGCACTGGTCGCTCACCCAGCGCCGCAACCGGGTCCTGCTCGACGAAGCGGGCCTGAACTTCGCTGTCGCCCCCGTGTCGGCGGTGTTGCACCGCCAGGCGGGCGAGACCCGTGACCCGCAGCGCGATATCGAGTCCGGGGTGCCCCAGCTCATCGATCATCTACGCGAATTCGTGGTCGCCCGCGCCGATTCGGTCGCGGTGACCGCGGCGGTGCGCGATATCGCGCTGGTCACCGACCAGCTCACCGTCACCCTGCGCGCCGAGGCCGACACCCTGCGCGATCCGCGCCGCCGCGCCGAGATCACGCAGCGGCTGGCCGCCGCCCGCACCGAGGCCGATCAGCTGCGTCAGCGCACCGCCACCTGGCAGGTCACCCTGGTCGACGGCAGCGCCGAACTGGGCGCCGATATCGAACACGACCTGCGCCACCGGCTGCGCAGCCTGGTCCGGGAGGCCGAGGCCGAGATCTCGCGGATCGACCCCGCTCGCAAGTGGGCCGATTTCGCCACCGAACTCGACGCGCGGATCTGTGAGGCGGTCGAGGAGAACTTCGTGATGGCGCACTACCGTGCCGTCGAGCTGTCCGAGCAGGTGGCCGCGAAGTTCCCACCCGACAACCGCACCCCGCCGCTGCCGGAACTGCGCCTCACCAATCCGGGCGAGGTGCTCGAACCGGTGCAACCGCTGGAACCGTTGGAGAGCGCCAAAGCCGGTGTGGGACAGCAGTTCCTGTCGGCCCTGCGCGGCTCCTACGGCGGCATCCTGATGGTGGGTCTCGCCACCAGCCTGCTCGGTATGTCGCTGGTGAACTGGTACTCGGCGGGCGCGGGCGTGCTGCTCGGTGTTAACGCACTGTGGGACGACCGGCGAAACCGCAAACAGCGCAGACAGGCCGAGGCCAAGGTGGCCGTCGCCCGGCTCGCCGACGACGTGATCTTCCAGGTGGGCAAGGAGTCCCGCAACCGGCTGCGCACGCTGCAGCGGGTGCTGCGCGACCACTACACCGAGATCGCCGCCGAGGTGTCGCGCACCGCCGAGGAGGCACTGCGCGCCGCCGAGGAGACCGGGCTGCGCTACGGCGACCACCGCGAGCTGCGCCTCACCGAGATCGACGCCGGACTGCGCACGGTGGCCGCGCTGCGCGCACGGGCCGAGAAACTCGCCTACTGACTCGACTGGTGTACCGGGGCGTGGGCGGGCTGGAACTGACCGGCCTGACGCGAGTCCTCGGCCCGGATCACATGGGTCACCGCATTGATGAGAGCCAGGTGGGTGAACGCCTGCGGGTAGTTGCCCAGGTGCCTGCCCGTGCGCGGATCGATCTCCTCGGCGTAGAGCCGTAGCGGACTCGCCAGCCCGAGCAGCCGTTCGCACAGGTGGGTGGCGCGTTCGAGCTCGCCGATCTCCACCAGCGCCGACACCAGCCAGAACGAGCAGATCGTGAAAGTGCCCTCCTCGCCGGACAACCCGTCGTCGGTGGTGTCGGTGTCGTAGCGCAGGACAAGCCCGGACACGGTGAGCCGGTCGGCGATGGCGAGCACCGTGGCCCGCACGCGCGGGTCGTCGGCGGGCAGGAACCGGGTGAGCACGATCAGCAGCAGCGAGGCGTCGAGGGTGGTGCCGCCATAGGTCTGGGTGAACACCCCGTCGGCATCGACACCGTTGGCCAGGACGTCCTCGCGGATCTCCTCGGCGATCTCGAACCAGCGCGTCGCGTGGGTGTGCTTGCCGTGCAGCTGTGCCAGCCGGGCGCCACGGTCGAGCGCCACCCAGCACATCACCTTCGACGCGGTGAAGTGCTGCGGTTCGCCGCGTACCTCCCAGATGCCGCGATCGGGTTCACGCCAGTGGTCGATCGCCGCGTTCACCGTGCGTTCGAGCATGGGCCACAACGAATCCGGCACCTGCTGGCGCGATTTCATGTGCAGGTACACCGCGTCGAGCATGGTGCCCCAGATGTCGTGCTGGTCCTGGTCGTAGGCGGCGTTGCCGATCCGGACCGGCTGGGAGTAGTCGTAGCCCGACAGCTCGGGCAACGTTTCCTCGGTGAGGTGGCGTTCGCCGCCGATACCGTAGAGCACCTGCAGAGGGACGGCGTCGCCGTTGTCTCCGGTGGTCACGTCGTTGAGGAAGTTGAAGAAGTCGTCGGCCTCGTGGTCGAGACCGAGGGTGTACAAGCCCCACAGCGCGAAACTGGAGTCCCGCACCCAGGTGTAGCGGTAGTCCCAATTGCGTTCGCCACCAGGGGTTTCCGGTAGCGATGTGGTCGGCGCGGCGAGCAGGGCGCCGGTCGGGGCGTAGGTGAGACCCTTGAGGGTGAGGGCGCTGCGCTGCAGATAGTTGCGCCACGGGTGGTCGGGGAAATCGCCGAGGGTGATCCAGCGCCGCCAGCATTCGGCCGTGGTCCACATCTTGTCGGCCGCCTCGTCGAAGGTGGCGGGCGCGGGCAGTTCCGACCAGGTGAGCGCGACGAATCTGTTGTCGCCCTCGCTCAGCCTGGTCCGCGCCCGCGCCTCGCGGCCCTCCAACCCGAGCCGCAGATCGGTGGTGAGTGTCAGGCTCGGGCAGGAGTCGTCGGCGGCGCACGACGCGGTGGCCTGCTCGTACACCTTGCCGGTGTACTCCCAGCGCGCACCGTCGCGGTGGTAGTCGAACGACGGCTCGCAGCTCATCTCCAGTTCCACCGTGCCGCTCACACACTTCACCGTCCGCAGCAGGATGTGCTCGGCGTCCCAGTCCATGGGGGTACGGCGGAAGCTGCGCGAGCGGGAGGTGGTGTTGTGCCACGGGCCCAAGACCAGCGCGTCGCGCACGATCATCCAGCCGGTCTCGGTCTGCCAGGTCGTCTCCAGGATCATCCCGCCCGGCAGATAACGCCGCGCGGCGGGCACGTGCACGCCGTACGGGCCGATCCGGAAATGGCCGGCCGCCCGATCGAGGACGGCGCCGAACACGCTCGGCGAGTCCGGCCGCGGCACACACATCCACTCCACCGAGCCGCTGCTGGCGATCAGGCAGTTGGTCTCACAGTCGGACAGAAAGGCGTAGTCGTCGATCGGTGGGAAGGCGCCTCGTCGACCACTCGAGAGCACCGGCGTCAGAATCGGCAGGCTGTCTTCGTGAGAAGAGGGCATACCCCATGATCTGTGCGATGTCGGCCCGCGTCCACCGCACCGGATAAACCGCCCGGTCGTGAGGGGTGTTCACGACGACCGACTAGGGTGGTCGTCGTGCAACGGATCGCAGGATGGTGGGACGGCTTCGAACTGTGGGTGGCCGGGCTGCCGTTCATTCCCCAATTCCTCGTCGTCCTGGTCGGCATGGTCCCGATCAGCTTCGCCATCGCCTACGGCCTCGACCGCGCCCTGCGCGCGATCTTCCGGGCGCTCGGCCGCGACGACCGCCCCGAGCTCGCACCCGTCCCGGCGCCCGCTCCGGCACGCCCCACCGTCGGCAGCGGTGCCCGCTGATGCCACGTTCGCGCGTTCAGCTCGCTCTCGTCGCCCTGCTCGTCCTGGTCGTCATCGCCTGGTTCTTCACCAGGTGACCGGCGTGCGCGGCTAGCGCACACCGGTCGGCCGGATCAGTTCTTACGCCAGTCGTCGAAACGTTTGCCCAGGTCGGCGACGGTACGGCCGACTTCCTGGCCGACGGTGTTCACCGCCGATCCCACATCGCGCCCCAGATCGCGCACGGTGCGCACCAGCATGTCCTCGGACTGGTCGAACGACTCGCGGTAGTGGCGGGCCGCCTCCTTCACCTCGTCGCTGATGCGCGCGTTGCGATCCTGCTCGCGTCGCGGATAGGTACCAGAAAGGACCCGGTCGTATTCGCCGGACTGGATCCAGCGGCGCAGTTCGGCGGCGCGCAGCACCGAGAACGGATGCGACTGCAACTCCAGGTTGAGCAGTTTGAGCACGCCGTCGCGCAGGTCGCCCGACCGCAGGTAGTCGTCGGCCTGGTCGAGGAAGGCGCCGTGGTTCATCTCCTTCAGCCAGGCGCCGCCCGCCGTCTTCATGTGCACGCGCACCGAGGCGTCCACGTCCTGGCAGCACAGCAGCCCCGCGCGGTCACCGGACAGTTCGGACTTGCGGCTCCACTCCATCAGCGCCGCGACGATCGCGCGCAGCGCCCAGCCACCCACCGGCATCCAGCCCACCGAGGCCGACAACCGCATCAGATGCATCAGCATCGTGCGGTACACGGCGTGCCCGGACAGTGCGTGCCCGAGTTCGTGCCCGACGACGAACCGCAGCTCCTCGGTGTCCATCAGCTCGAGCAGGCCGGTGGTGAGCACGATGAACGGCTTGTCCATCCCGATGGTGAAGGCGTTCACCGACGGATCCTGCAGCACGAACATCTCCGGCGTGACCTGCGCGTCGAGCACGCCGACACAGTCGGCGCGCAACTGGTGCAGGGTGCGGAACTGGCGATCGTCGACCCGTACCGCGGTGGCCAGGTAGAGCAACCGGTGCTGACGTTCCCGCAGCAGGCTCGACAGCGCGCGCAGCACGGTGTCGAACCCGCTCAGCGACCGCAGGGTCACCAGTGCGGTGCGGTCGGCCGGGTGCTCCCAGGTGCGCGTGCTGATCTCCGGAAAACTGGTCCGGACCCGGTCAGGAGCCATGGTCATGGCTGAAATCCCCCCTCGTTGTTGAACTCTCGTCGATTCGAACCATCATGCACAAATCTGCTACAGTTCGCCTGTGTCATCGAGTGTCGCTCCGCAGATCCGCCATGAACTGGCGTTGATCGCTGTCGGCAACCTCGCTGTCGCCGATATCCTCTGTCGTTGATCGGCCACCGGACACTCCTGCGCGTTTCCTCCCAGTAGACTGGCGCGCGCTTTCCTTTCGCAGGTGTCGTCCGTTACTCCGGGGGCCTGGAGCCCGAGTCGCGCCAACTGCCCGGCACTGTTCGCCCGGTAGGTCTACCGATCGACAAGCATCAACCCGCGCCAACGAAAACCGTTGTCCGGCCGGCTTTTTCCGAAAGGTTCACCCCGATGTCTCGCATCACCCGATTCGGCTCGCGCCGTCGCGTCGCCGCTGTCGCCCTCACCGCTGTGGCTGCCCTCACCCTGTCGGCCTGCGGCGGTGGCGCCAGCGACTCCACCGGCGGCGATTCGGCCGCCGACGGCAGCGCGGGCACCATCAACCTCTACGCCTACGCCGTGCCCAAGCCGGGCTTCGACAAGGTCGTTCCCGAGTTCAACAAGACCGAGGCGGGCAAGGGCGTCCAGGTCCAGGCCTCCTACGGCGCCTCGGGCGACCAGTCGCGCAAGGTCAAGGACGGCGCCGAGGCCGACATCGTGAACTTCTCCGTCGAACCCGACATCACCCGCCTGGTCGACGCGGGCCTGGTCGAGTCGAACTGGAACGCCGACGCGAGCAAGGGCATCCCGTTCGGTTCGGTGGTGACCCTGGTGGTGCGCAAGGGCAACCCCAAGGGCATCAAGGACTGGGACGACCTGGTGAAGCCGGGCGTCGAGGTGGTCACCCCCAACCCGTTCAGCTCCGGTTCGGCGAAGTGGAACCTGCTCGCCCCCTACGCGGCCAAGAGCGACGGTGGCAAGAACCCGCAGGCCGGCCTGGACTACCTGACGCAGCTGATCTCGCCCGAACACGTGAAGGTGCAGCCCAAGTCGGGCCGCGAAGCCACCGAGACCTTCCTGCAGGGCACCGGTGACGTACTGCTGAGCTACGAGAACGAGGCCATCTTCTCCGAGCGCAACGGCGACCCGATCGAGCACGTCAACCCGCCGGTCACCTTCAAGATCGAGAACCCGGTCGCGGTGCTCAAGAACGCCAAGAACCAGGCCAAGGCGCTGGCCTTCCGCGACTTCCTGTTCAC
The DNA here is from genome assembly GCF_051843015.1 of Nocardia sp. JW2. Classification (NCBI taxonomy): domain Bacteria; kingdom Bacillati; phylum Actinomycetota; class Actinomycetes; order Mycobacteriales; family Nocardiaceae; genus Nocardia; species Nocardia sp. JW2. The sequence goes on along the minus strand of NZ_JBPXLK010000003.1, from coordinate 216,380 downwards.
CCCGGCCGGTCAGAAGGCCTGGGCCGAGGCCGGCTTCCGTCCGGTCGACCCGAAGGTCGCGGCCGAGTTCGCCGACGACTTCCCGCAGCCGACCAAGCTCTGGACCATTGACGACCTCGGCGGCTGGAAGACGGTCGACAAGGAGCTGTTCGCCCAGGGCACCGGCAAGGTCGCGGTCATCTACGACCAGGCCACCAAGTAGGCCGTGACCCAGCGCACACGCGATACTGGACAACTGTGACTGACAGCAGTGGGCACGCCGGGACCGGGGCCACCCCCGATCCCGGCGGTGCCGCGAAACTCGAAAAACGCCCGGCAGGCCGCCGCTTGTCGTGGCTGCGCGTGACCGGCTCGGTCGGCCCGGTCGGCATCGGTGTCGCCGTGCTGTGGCTCAGCGTCATCGTGCTGCTGCCGCTCGCGGCGCTCACGGTCAGCTCGTTCGAGGACGGCTGGGCCGGATTCTGGGACGCGGTCACCGCGCCCGCCGCGCTCGACTCGCTGAAGGTGACCATCGGCGTCTCGGTGATCGTCGCCGTCATCAACGTGCTGATGGGCACCCTCATCGCCTGGGTGCTGGTGCGCGACGAATTCCCCGGCAAGGGGATCGTCAACGCGCTGATCGATCTGCCGTTCGCGCTGCCCACGATCGTCGCCTCGATCGTGCTGCTCTCGCTCTACGGCCCGAACAGCCCGATCGACATCCATCTCAACGCCTCCCAGCCGGGCCTCGTTGTCGCGCTCGCCTTCGTGACGCTGCCGTTCGTGGTGCGTTCGGTGCAGCCGGTGCTCATCGAGGTCGACAAGGAGGTCGAGCAGGCGGCGCTCTCGCTCGGCGCGAGCAACTGGATCACCTTCCGCCGGATCGTGCTGCCCACCCTCGCGCCCGCGATCATCTCCGGTGGCGGCCTCGCCTTCGCCAGGGCGATCGGCGAGTACGGGTCGGTGGTGCTGATCGGTGGCAACATCCCGCGCGAGACCCAGATGACCTCGCAGTACATCCAGCAGCAGATCGAGGTCGACCGGCCGATCAACGCGGCGGCTGTGTCGGTGGCGCTGCTGGCGATCTCGTTCGTCAGCCTGCTCGTGCTGCGGCTGCTGGCCGAACGGTCCGCGCGCAAGGAAGAGGCGGCCCGATGAGACTGTCCGCGTTCACCCGGCTGTCGTTGCGTACCGTCGCGCTCGGCTACCTGGCCGTGCTGCTGGTGCTGCCGCTGGTCATCATTCTGTGGCGCACGTTCGAGCGGGGGATCGGGGCGTTCCTCGAGTCGATCACCACGCCCGCCGCGCAGTCGGCGTTCCAGCTGTCGATGATCATCGTCGCCATCGTCGTTCCGCTGAACGTGGTGTTCGGTGTGGTCACCGCGCTGGCGCTGGTGCGCAGCAAGTTCCCCGGGCGCAGCCTGGTGCAGGGCATCGTCGACCTGCCGTTCGCGGTGTCGCCGGTGGTCGTCGGTGTGTCGCTGATCCTGCTCTGGGGTGCCGGTGGCTGGTTCGGTGGGCTGGAGACGCTCGGTTTCAAGGTCATCTTCAGCCTGCCGGGCATGGTCATCGCCACCATCTTCGTGACGCTGCCGTTCGTGGTGCGCGAGGTGGAGCCGGTGCTGCACGAGATCGGCGACGATCAAGAACAGGCGGCCGCCACGCTCGGCGCGTCGCGCTGGCAGACGTTCTGGCGCATCACGCTGCCCGCCATCCGCTGGGGCCTGACCTACGGTGTCGTGCTCACCGTCGCCCGCGCGCTCGGCGAATTCGGTGCGGTCATCATGGTCTCCACCGCGCTGCCCGGCGAATCCCAGACGCTCACCCTGCTGGTGCACGGCCGCTACATCAACGACCACAACACCTTCGGCGCCTACAGCGCGGCCACCCTGCTCATGGGAATGGCCCTGGTCGTACTCCTCCTGATGACTCTTCTCGAACGCAAGCGGGGCACCGAATGATCACCGTGACCAACGCGCGCAAGAACTACGGTTCCTTCGCCGCTCTCGACGACGTCAGCATCGACATCCCCTCCGGCGAGCTGACCGCCCTGCTCGGCCCGTCCGGTTCGGGCAAGTCCACCCTGCTGCGCTCGATCGCCGGCCTGGAGAATCTGGATTCCGGCGTCGTGGTCATCGCGGGCAACGACGTCACCCACGTGCCGCCGCAGAAGCGCGACATCGGCTTCGTGTTCCAGCACTACGCCGCGTTCAAGCACATGACCGTGCGCGACAACGTCGCCTTCGGGCTCACCATCCGCAAGCGGCCCAAGAAGGAGATCGACAAGCGCGTCGACGAGCTGCTCGGCATCGTCGGCCTCGACGGTTTCCAGCACCGGTACCCGGCGCAGCTCTCGGGTGGTCAGCGTCAGCGCATGGCACTGGCCCGCGCGCTCGCCGTCGACCCGCAGGTGCTGTTGCTCGACGAGCCGTTCGGCGCGCTCGACGCCAAGGTGCGCACCGATCTGCGTCAGTGGCTGCGCAGGCTGCACGACGAGGTGCACGTGACCACCGTGCTGGTCACCCACGACCAGGAGGAAGCCCTGGACGTGGCCGACCGGATCGCGGTGATGAACAAGGGCCGCATCGAGCAGGTCGGTTCGCCCGAGGAGGTCTACGACCGGCCGGCCAACGAGTTCGTGATGTCGTTCCTCGGCGCGGTCGCCCGGCTCAACGGTCACCTGGTCCGCCCGCACGACATCCGCATCGGCCGCGATCCGAGCATGGCGCTGGCCGAGCACGAGGGCACCGCCGAGTCGGCCGGGGTCACCCGGGCCACCGTGGAACGCATCGTCCGGCTGGGTTTCGAGGTCCGTCTCGAGCTGCGCAACGCCGCGACCGGCGATCAGTTCGCCGCGCAGGTGACGCGCGGTGACGCCGCCGCCCTGCGGCTCAACGAGGGCGAGACCGTCTATGCCCGCGCCACCCGGATTCCGGACCTGCCGCAATCCTGAGATCACCCGGCAAAGGCCCCGCGGCAGTCGTCGCGGGGCCTTTGTTCTTGTGCGGATCACCGCAGGTAGTCGGTACCGCCGGTCCCGCGACACGCCCTCCGCGAAGAATTTTCCCGATCTCACCGCGTGGGCTCACGGACTGTGCATGACACGGTGTCACAGGTAGGAGCGTTTTTACTGGTGAGTAGCTTGTCCGGCCGCCGCGTCGACGCGCGCGCCGGCCGGATTCCAGGGGTTCGCGGAGTTGACGTGACCACTCGTAGGTGTAACTATTGGAAACAGTAAACGTCCCTTGAGGAGAGGCAGTGACGACGATGTCTGCGCCCACCAACCCTGACGTCGATCCTGTAGTCGCGGAGGCTCAGGCGTACGCCGAGAAGTTGCTGATGCTGTCCGAGGCTTCGGTGAATCGCCACTTCGACCCGTTCGAGGACATCGACTGGGACAACCCCGAATTCGATCCGGACTACAAGCCGGAGCGCTGGGTGCTTGTCACCTCCGCCGACCCGATCGGTCGCCACCCCTGGTACCAGGCCCTGCCGCTGGACGAGAAGATCGCCATCGGCAAGGTTCGCCAGGCCAATGTCGCCAAGGTCGGCCTGCAGTTCGAGGCCATCCTGATCATCGGCATGATGCAGCACATCTTCAACCTGAAGAACAACGATCCGGAATTCCGGTACTGCTCGCACGAGATGATCGAAGAGCACAACCACACCCTGATGTTCCAGGAGATGGTGAACCGCGTCGCCGACGTGCCGGGCATGAACCCGCTCGTGCGTCAGCTGCGCCACCTGGCCGCGCCGGCCGGTGCGCTGTTCCCGAACTTCTTCTTCATGGCCGTGCTCGCCGGCGAAGAGCCGATCGACCACATCCAGAAGGACATCCTGCGCTCGGGTGACGACATCCACCCGATCATGCGCGGCGTGATGGCGATCCACGTGGCCGAGGAAGCTCGCCACATCTCCTTCGCCCACGAGTTCCTGAAGAAGAACGTGCCCGCGCAGCCCGCGGTCAACAAGTTCGTGCTGTCGATCGCCATGCCGATCGTCATGTTCGTGCTCGGCCGCGCCATCGCGACCCCGCCGAAGACCTTCTTCAAGCAGTTCGAGATGCCCAAGGCGGTCCGCAAGGAACTGTTCTACGGCTCCAAGGAGGCCAAGCAGGTCTTCGCGGACTACTTCATCGACGTGCGCGCCCTGGCCGAGGAGATCGGTCTGATGAACCCGGTCGCCAAGAAGGTCTGGAAGCTGCTCGGCATCGATGGTCCGTCGAGCCGCTACCGGTCCGAGCCCAAGCGCTCCGCGAAGCACGCTGCCTGAGACGATAAATAGATGCCCTACGTTGTAACCCAGTCGTGCTGTAGCGACGCCTCGTGCGTCTACGCATGCCCGGTGAACTGCATTCATCCAACTCCGGATGAGCCGGACTTCCGTACGGCGGAGATGCTCTACGTCGACCCGGCCGCGTGTGTGGACTGCGGCGCCTGTGCCACCGCGTGCCCGGTCGACGCGATCACCTCCTCGAAGAAACTCACCGAAGAGCAGAAGCCCTTCATCGAGATCAACGCCGACTTCTACCGGGTGCAGCGCTCGCGTCCCACGCTGGCCGCACCGGTGATGCCGCCCGCCATCGACACCGAGCGCTCGCCGCTGCGGGTGGCGATCGTCGGGTCGGGTCCGTCGGCGATGTACGCCGCCGACGAGCTGCTCACCCAGCCCCGGGTGGCGGTGACCATGTTCGACCGGTTGCCGCAGGCCTACGGCCTGGCCCGCCTCGGTGTCGCGCCCGACCACAAGCGCACCCGCAAGGTCGCCGACCTGTTCGACGTGATGTCGAAGCAGGACGACTTCGGCACCTACCTCGATGTCGAGATCGGCACGCACATCAGCCACGCCGAACTGCTCGAGCACTTCCACGCGGTGATCTACGCGGTCGGCGCGTCGGCGGATCGCAAGCTGAACATCCCCGGTGAGGGGCTGCCCGGCAACGTGTCGGCCACCGACTTCGTCGCCTGGTACAACGGTCATCCCGACCACGCCGAGGATCGGTTCGATCTGAACCAGAAGCGCGTCGTGATCGTCGGCAACGGCAACGTCGCACTCGACGTGGCCCGCATCCTGACCGTCGACCCGGCCACCCTCGCCGATACCGACATCGCGCCCTACGCCCTGAAGGCGTTGCGCGAGAGCAAGATCGAAGAGGTGGTCGTGCTCGGCCGCCGCGGTCCGGCCGAGTCGGCGTTCACGGTGCCCGAGTTCGTCGGCCTGCTGGCCGCCGATATCGACATCGCGATCGAGGGCGAGCTGCCCCCGGTGACCCCGGATCTGCCCTACAAGGTGGAGCAGAAGCTGCGTCTGCTGCACAGCGTGGCGCAGCGCCCGTTCGGTGACCGCAAGCGCATCGTGTTCCGGTACCTGTCCTCGCCCGTGGAGATCCTCGGCGCCGAGACGGTGACCGGCGTGCGGGTCGAGCGCAACGAGCTGGTCACCGATGCCGAAGGTCGCACCAGCGCGGTGCCGACCGGCGACACCGAACTCCTGGAAGCGGGCGTCGTGCTCACCTCGGTGGGCTACCGGGGCGTGCCGACCAAGGACCTGCCGTTCGACGACGCGCGCGGCGTGATCCCGAACGAGGCGGGCCGGGTGCTCGACGCTCCCGGTGGCGATGTCGTGCCGGGAACGTATGTGACCGGCTGGATCAAGCGTGGTCCCACCGGGTTCATCGGCACCAACAAGTCCTGTGCACAGGAAACCGTGCAGCAGCTCGCGGACGACTTCAACCGGGGCGCGCTGCGCGACCCGGCGCGTGCTGCGGGCGAGTTCGACAAGCTGGTGCGTTCGCGTCGTCCGCAGGCGGTGGCCGGTGGGGCCGCCGCACCGCGCGCGGCGAGTGGCGGCATCAAGCGCCTGCTCGCTCGCGGCTGATCGACCAGCCGAAGGCCCGTTACACCGACTGCGCGGTGTAGCGGGCCTTCGTCGTTCTCACCGAGCGGTGCTCACTGTGCGGTGAAGCCGCCGTCGACGGTCACCGCGGCGCCCGTGACGAACGATGCCTCGGCACTGAGCAGGAACGCGCACAGCGCCGCGATCTCGGTGGGCTGTGCGATACGCCCGATCGGGTGCAATGCCGCGATCGCCGCCTCTCCCTCGGGAGTGGCGCCCATCGACGCGCGGAACGCCGGGGTGTCGACCGCGCCGGAGACCAGCGCGTTCACCCGCACACCGGCAGCCGCGGTTTCCAGTGCCACCGACTTCGTCAGCCCGACCACGCCGTGCTTGGCCGCCACATAGGGCGCCACCGAGGCCATCCCGACCACGCCGAGGTTGGAGGCGTTGTTCAGGATGGCGCCGCCACCGGAGGCGATGATCGCGGGCACTTGGTGCCGCAAGCCGTAGAACACGCCGGTGAGGTTCAGTTCCAGGTCGGCGCGCCAGGCGTCGTCGCCGATCTCGGCGACGGGCCCGAAGGCGTTCACCGCGCCCGCGTTGTTGAACGCGGCGTCGAGCCTGCCGTACTCGGTGAGCGCGGCCTGGGTGAGCCGCTCGACATCGGCGTCGACGGTGACGTCGGTCGGCACGAACAGCGCCCGCCCGCCCTCGGCCCGGATCTGCTCGGCGACCTGCTCGCCCTGGTCCTTGCCGCGGGCGCCGAGTACGACGGCCGCACCCTCGGCCGCGACCCGCAGCGCCACCGCCTTGCCGACGCCGGAGCTGGCGCCGGTGACGAGGACGACCTGGTCGGCGAAACGAGTGGACATGCGTAGTACCTTCTCTCCCTTGATGTTTCGGAGTCCGTGTGGATCGGTCTCCCGGTCTTCGAGTCAACCGTCGGTGAGCCGTGCGCGCTGGCGGATTTCAGCCGTTGCGTTGACATGTCACGCTTTCCGGGGGTTATACAAATCGAGCTTTTGGTTTTTCCGGCACGTGTATGCGAACCCGCACTAAATCAATTGATTACCGGTCGGTAATTACTGTCGTAGCCGTGATAACAAACCGAAAGAATGTATTTTCGATCAACTTCGGGCGATTACTCCTGGGTAGCTGCTTCTCGGAGTCTGTAAGCGCTCGCGCGGACGTTCAGGGGACTGGACGGTCGACCTTATGGGTCCCTACCTGCGAATATGCGCCCTCTTGCATCCGAGGTGGAGTGTCGGGTATCAATCTCACAGCAATTCGGCCATGTTGCCGTTAATCTAGGCGAGCTGTTTGGAAGACGACCGCGGCCACATGAGTGCGCTCGCGTGCTGGACGTGGTCACGGTGCGTTGACGGGATAGCAAAACAATGACCAGAGGTCTGGGTTTGAGCATCGGCACGGTCAATGCGATTTCGGCGGTTGTCGCCGAGGATCCGGCCAAGCCGACGGTACGCACACGCCGTACCGCCCTCACATTCGACGAAGCGGGCCGCCCCCGCATCGGCGCGATCAACGAATTCGCCTCGGCGATCACGGATTTCGCGGACCTGAGCCGCGAACCGGAGCCGATGGTGATCGCGGGGCGTTTCTACTCCGCCACCAACCTGATCGCCGCGGTTGCCACGGGGCTCATCGAACTGGCCGAGCCGGCCGCCGGGGTGGTGCTCACCTACCCGGCCACCTACACCGAGAAGCAGGTCGCCCTGCTCGGTCAGGCATTACACCTGGCGGGTGCCGGTCAGGTGCTGCTCGCGCCCGAACCGGTGGCCGCCGCCGAATGGCTCGAAGTCGAACACGGTCCGCTCGCACCGGGTTTCGTACTCGTCTACGACCTGGGCGCCAACAGCCTCGACCTGACCGTGCTGCGCGTCGGTCCCGACTGGCCGCACCACCCGATGGTCGGCACACCCGTGCGGTCCACCGACTTCGGCGGAAAGCCGCTGGGCGAGATGGTCGCCCGGTACGCCGTCGAGTCACGCAACGGCCGCGCCACGGCGACACTCACCTCGATGGTGAACACCGACAGCCTGCGCGCCGAACACATCCGCGACACCTTCCCGCTGGTCAGCAAAACCGTTGCCGCCGCAGGCCTACGGCTGGCCGACATCTCACGCATCCTGCTCGTCGGCGGGGCCACGCGGCCGCCGGAGGTGGCGCGCACCCTCGCTGAGCTCGGCGTCCCGCTGGTGACCGTGGCCGATCCCGGTCAGGTCGTCGCGGCGGGCGCGGCCGCCCTGGCCGCCCGCACCTTCGCACCGGCACAGCAGAGCGGCAACTCGGCGCCGCACGTGGCCGTCTTCTCCAGCGCCGCGGTGGTTTCCGCGCTCGCGATGTCGGCGATGACGGTGTTCGGCAGCCCGTTCGATCCCGGCCTGACACCCGTCCTCGAACGGTTCCCCGCCCTCGGCGCCCCCGCCGACGCCCTGCTCTACGACATGAGCGCCGACCTGCTCGCCGCCCAGACCACGGGACTGGTCAACACGATCGACCCGGTCACCGGCAAGGTGCGCGTCGTCAGCGCGGCCGCGCGCACCGCGTACGAGATGATCGTCGGCGCGGCGTCGGAGGCACCCGAACGTGGGGCATCGCAGGTGGATTCCGAGGGTGGCGAACGGTTCCGGGCCGGCGGCGGCGACTGCCGTTCCCCGGTCCTGGCTCGCACGTCCTACGGCGACCCCGCCCACTTCGTCAACCCGCTGCCGTTCGACAAGCCTTCCGCCGAGTCGCCCACCAACCCCGGCCCCATCACCAACCCCGGCCCCGGCCCCATCACCGACCCCGGCCCGATCGCCGGTGTCCCCTCGGCGGGATCGCCCAACTCCGGAATTCCCTCCGCCGGGGCACCGACCATTCCCGGTGACACCTCCCTCCCGGCTCCTGGCGCCGGTGCTCCCGACATCTCGCCTCCCGCCACGGGTGGCATCGATATCGGCGTGTCCGACGGAATCGGCACCGGCGCGGGGCCTTCCGACAACCCGTACAACCCCGGTGGTACCGGCGGCATCCCATCCGGCGGCACGTCCGGCGGTTATCCGGGTGGCGCCGGCGGCACCGATTCGGGTGCGTCGACCGGCGGCACATCGGGCGGCGTCTCCGGCGGGACATCCGGTGGCGCGTCGGGTGGGACTGCCGGCGGAACATCGGGTGGGACCTCCGGCGGTTCGGACGCAGGCGGTTCCACGGGCGGCGCCTCGGGTGGTGACTCCGGCGGCGCCGGCTCCGGCGGCACGTCCGGCGACAGCAGCTCCGGCGGGTCCACCTCTGGCGGAACGTCCGGTGGCTCCACATCCGATGGCTCGACCTCGGGTGGCACGTCGGGCGGCTCGGCTTCGGGTGGCACGTCGGGCGGTTCGACTTCGGGTGGCACGTCGGGCGGTTCGACTTCGGGTGGCACGTCGGGCGGCTCGACTTCGGGTGGCACCTCCGGCGGCAGCGACTCCGGTGGCTCGTCCGGCGGTGACGGCGGTGGTGGCGGCGGCGGTTCGCGCCGCTGAGGTCGAAGACAGTACGTCGGGTGGCGGCAGACAACACGTCGAGCGGCCGCAGATGCTAAGCGGCGATAGGCATTTCGTCGGTTGGGGGCGAGCATTTCGTCGGCCGGCGGCAGATGCCGAGCGGCGGAGCGCATTTTGTCGGGTGGCGGCAGACGCCGAGCGGTGGCGGAGCTTTTCGTTGGGCGGCGGCAGGTGCCGAGCGGCGGAGCGCATTTTGTCGGGTGGCGGCAGACGCCGAGCGGCGGCAGGCATTTCGTCGTGGTGGCGGCAGGCATCGACCGGCGGCGGAGTGTCCTCGGCCTGGGTGGCCACCGGTTGAAAGTCCTTGGGCTGCAGAGTGGTGCGCTCGGAGGCCATTCACACCTGTCGCCGCACATCGACACCTGCAGCCCTATCGGAAATCTGCTGGGCGAGCATCCAGGTGATCCGACGCGGCACGGATCTGCGTCCGGGTTCCGCTAGGTGCTACCGGATCCAACGTTGGTCGCGCACCCCGGCCGCTGAGAGGCCCAGGGGTAGACAGGATTCGGTTGCGCTGGCTGGAGCACGGGTGCGTCAAGGGCAGTGAATTTCAGGGTGATCAGGGTGGCGGCGGGGCAGAATGGGTGGATGGCTGCACTCGGGGGAGCGCCGAAACTGATCGCGCTCGATATCGACGGGACTTTGCTGGAGTCCGGTTGCCCCATCAGCGGGCGGGTGGTCGCGGCAGTGCGGGCGGCGGTGGCCGCGGGGTCGCATGTGGTGGTGACGACCGGGCGGACCGTGCTCACCACCCGGCCGGTGTTGCGCGAACTCGGGCTCATCGAGGGGCACGCGCTGTGTTCCAACGGTGCGGTGCAGATCGACGTGGCACGTGGTGAACCCGTCGCGGTGGAACTGTTCGACCCGGCACCCGCCGTCGGCGCGTTGCGCGCGCTGTTTCCCGAGATGATCTTCGCCGCCGAGCGGGTCGGCGTCGGCATCTGGGCAACGGGCCACAGCCCGGGGGAGTACTCGATCGGCGATTTCCAGCTCGTCGACCACCACGTGCTCAGCAGCGAACCCACACCCCGACTCAACGGATGGTGGCCCGGTGGCGACGTCGCGGAGATGGTGCGCCAGCTCGAAAGCCTCGTGGTGCCCGAGACCTCCTGGGTCCACGGTGAATTCGGGCCGTGGCTCACCGTCTCACGTCGTGGCGTGTCGAAGGGCTGGGCGCTGGAACGCCTCCGGTGCGCACTCGGCGTGGACTCCTCGGCGACTCTCGCCATCGGCGACGGCTTCAACGATCGCGAAATGCTGCGCTGGGCGGCACATTCGGTCGCCATGACGGGCTCACCCGACGACGTGCTAGCCATGGCCGACGAGGTCACCGGTCACGTCACCGAGGACGGTGTCGCCACCGTCCTCGAGCGCTGGTTCTGAGCTCAGGAGCTCAGCGCTGCCTCCCGCGCGGCCGTCATCGCCACGAAATGCGGGTTGTACATGATGCCGAGGACGTTGCCGAAGGGATCGAGGACCGACGCCGTCACGAAACCCGCTCCGTCGCCGTGTTCGGTGATCGGTTCGTATTCGGTGGCGCCGAGTTCGAGCAGCCGGGTGAGGGTGGCGGCGAGATCGTCGACGTGCCAGTACACGATTCCGCCGCCACCGGGTGCATTGCGGGCACCGGCCGGCGCGTAGGCACGGTTGATGATGCCGAGTTCGTCCTGCCCCGGGCCGAGCCGGAACTCGTAGTAGCCGCCCGGAACCTCGTAATACGGTGCGAGGCCGAGGAATTCGGTGTACCAGTCCTTGGCGGCGGTGAGGTCGTCGGCGTAGTAGGTGGTAGTGGCCATTCCGCGCAACATGTCTGCTCCTGGGTCGGTGTGCTGGTGTTTCCCTGAACTCTGCCAGGCAAAGTGCTCACCGAATGAGCACTTTCTCCGGCAGAATCGTGGGTATGCGAGCGGACCGATTGGTAGCGACCCTGTTGTTCATGCAGGCGCGCGGCCGGGTGACGGCGGCCGAGGTGGCCGCCGAACTCGAGGTGTCGGTGGCGACGGCTCGCCGCGACCTCGAGGCGCTCTCGGCGGCGGGCATTCCGGTGTATCCGCAAGCCGGACGGGGAGGTGGGTGGTCGCTGATCGGTGGCGCGCGCACCGATCTGTCCGGACTCACGGCGGGGGAGACCAGGGCGCTGTTCCTGCTCGCGGGCCCGGCGGCCGCGGCGGCTCCCGAGGTGAAGTCCGCCTTGCGCAAACTGGTCAGGGCCTTGCCGCAGACCTTCCGTGCCGACGCCGCGGCAGCCGCCGACGCGGTGGTGGTCGACCCGGCGCGCTGGGGAAGGCCCGACCCGCAACCACCTGCCGTCCTCGACACATTGCAGCGTGCCGTCGTCGATCGACGACGTGTCCGCATCGAATACGCGCGGGCGGGGCAGGCCACGATGCGCACCGTCGACCCGTGGGGCCTGGTCGAGAAGGAAACGATCTGGTACCTGCTCGCGGGGACCGAGCGAGGTCAGCGCACCTTCCGTCTCGACCGGATCGGCGCGGTGACCGTTCTCGACGAGCTCGCCGAGCGACCGGCCGACTTCGACCTGCACGCCGAGTGGTCCCGGGTGGTCGACCGGATGGAGCAACGCCGCTCGGCCGTCGCCGCCCGGGTCGCGGTGTCCGAGCGCCTGGCTCCCATCCTCGCCGATCAGCAGGGCCGCAACTGCACTCTGGTCGGCAGCACCGGCGACGGCCGGGTGCTGGCCGAGATCACCGCCGACACCCCCCAGATGGTCGCCCGCCAGCTCGCGGGCTGGGCGGGCGACATGGAGGTGCTCGGCCCCGCCGAGGTGAAAGCCGAATTGGTGGCTATCGGCGCGGAACTGGTGCGCGCCAACAGTTCACAACCTGGTGAACCCGGTCAATAGCGGTCGCACGGTCACCGCACCGACCGGCCCCGACCGCAATCCCTCGAGCACCGCGTCCGACATCTCCCCGAAGGTCTCGAACGACTCGATGGTGCAGTGCGCCATCACGTCCTGGATGTAGGGGTCCGACATCTGCCAGTGCGCGAGAACCGCTTCCGAGTCCGGATAGAGCTGGAAGCTGTGCGCCAGCCCGGCTTCGGCATCGAGAAAGACCTGCACCATCAGCTGCGGTCCGTGCTCTCGGACGAAGGCCACGGCGCGCCGCACCGCCTCGCCGAACTCCTCGGTGTGCCCCTCGGTGATCCGCATGGTGTTGTGAAACAGGATGCTCATGAGGTCATCGTGAAACCTCGAGCGTGGTTGATGTCAAGGCTGTCGTCCGATGGTGCGCCCGACGCGGCATGTCGCGCGCCGGGCGTTGAAGCAGCTCTCAGTGGTGCTGAGTGGTGAGGGTGAAAGCTGCGGTCCGCACCGTGTCGTCGTGCTTGAAATCGAGGAACAGGCGGTAGGTGCCCGGCCCGGGAACGGCGGTGTGGAAGGAGACTTCGGGCCCGGAAGGCGTGATGCCGTCGCCGGGTTCGCCGTTGGGATGTACGTGGACGTAGGCGAGGTCGCCCGCCCGCAGGATCACCAGGTGACCGAAAGCCGCCAGGTAGGGCTGTAGATCGGTGACCGGGACACCATCCTCGTGCACCGTGAGGGTGAGCAGATCGCCCTCGGCGCGCAATTCGCCGTCGACGGTCACGGTGTACCCGTCGACCTCCGTGCTGCGATTGACCGCCGGAACCTGCTGCGGCGCATAGTGACCGGCGATGGCCAGGTCCGCTCCGAGAGTGATGGTGCGGCCGAGAGCGCGCGGCGCGATATCGGTGAACACCCGGTAGGCGCCCGCCTCCGGCAGTTCCAGCTGGATCGTCCAGGTGCCATCGGCCTCCCGACGCGGATGCACATGCCAGAACCCGGTCAGCTCACGCCGCGCCACGATCAGGTGCAGTTCGCGATCGTGGATGGGGTCGAACTCGGTCACCGCCGACCCGTCGGGCCCGAGAATCCGGAACCGGAAGTCGATGGCGCCCGGCTGAGCCACGGTGGTTTCCAGATCGAGGGTGTACCCGTCCTGGGTGATCTGCAGCCCGCCGGGGAGTCCGGCAGCGTGCGCGCCGTGGTCACCGTGACCGGCATGGTTCCCCTGCGGTGCTGCGACTGCGTCGCCGGTGCCATGACCACCATGGCCGGAATGCGCACCGTGCGCGGCGTGGTCCCCGTGCGCGGCCTGGCTGTCGCGGCCGCCGTGTGCTGCGTGGTCGATGTGATCCGCATGGGTTGCCTGCGCCGTGCGTGCGCTGTGCCCGTGTCCTGCGTGCGATTCCTGCTGCGCCTGAGCGTGGTGTTCGGCATGGCCGTGGGCGCTGTGGGCGGCGTGTTCGCCGTGCGCACCAAGGTATGAGGTGTGTTGTGCCGCAGCGCGTTCGGGAGTGGTGTCGAGAGTATTCGTGTTGTGGGCGGTGTGGGAGTTGATGGTCATTGTCTTGCCTCTCTGATCCCCTAGTGCGTTGACACGAATTTATACCCCCTGGGGGTATGCAGTAAAGGGATCAGAGTGTGATCTGGCGCACTAGCGCAGCTGGCTTCGGAAGCAATTCGGGAGATGCGGGCGAGGCGTCAAGGGCGCGAGCTATGCGCAGGAAAGGCGCCCGGAGGCGGCTGCGGATGCTGTGCGCCGAAGATCGGCGCGGAGAGCGGCGCGACCAGATCCTCGGCGGTGTGCCGGCGGGATTCGTCAGGCGGAGAGTTCGAGATCTGTCGCGATCGCCGCGTCGTAGCGGGACCAGATCACCTCGGTGAGCGCGGGGTGCGGGCCGATGACATCGGCGTGTACGAGGCGCGGCGCGTGGTGGAGCAGGCGGTCGGTGAGCAGCCCCGGTGCGAGGAACCACGGCGCGACGATGACCTGTTCGACTCCGCGCGCATGTAACCGGTCGACCGCGACATTGATGCTGGGTTCGACTGTGGCAAAGCACATTTCGGTGCGAAGACCGGTCGTCACCGCAAGCCGTCGAGCAACGGCGGCAGTCCGGCGATTCGCCGATTCGTCGCGAGATCCGACGGCGGCAACCGCGACCCCCACGGTGGCACGGCCGCTTTCGTGCGGAAGAACTGCCGGTGTCGTCCGGAGGTGCATCGAAACAGGCTCTGGTGCAGGGAAACCCACCGACACCCCGGCGATCCGGTCGGCAAGCGCCGCGATCAATCGCGAATCCGCCCCGAGCACCTCGGTCTGGGTCATGCGCACCAGCGGATGCCTGTTCGCGGACTCCGCCAGGAGGGCGGGCAGATCGACTCGCGCGTGAAAAGCGTTGCCGAGCAACAACGGAACAACGATCACCTCGCGATGCCCGAGCGCGGCGAGCTCGTCGACGACCTGGTCGAGCGAGGGCGCGCTGAGGTCGAGAAAAGCCAACCGGACCGTCAGATCCGGTCGGGATGCGGCGACCGAGGCGACCACCGCCGCCATCGTCGTCGCCGAACGCGGATCACGGCTGCCGTGGGCCACCGCGATCAGTGCGGGCCCGCCTCCGCCGCGCGGCACCGGAACGGCACCGCGCGGCGGGACGAGCGAGCGTGTCATCAGACGGTGGTACCGACCTCGACCGAGGTCAGCACGTCGCCGACCAGGCCGGCCGCGAGGGTGTTGCCACCGGCGGGATCGATCAGCAGGAACGATCCGGTGTGCCGGTTGGTGCGGTAGTCGTCGGCCGGGATCGGCTCGGCCAGCCGCAGCGACACCCGTCCGATGTCGTTGAGCTCCAACGTCTCCGGGCTCGGCTGGGCGGTGAGCGTCTGCTCGTCGAACCGTTCCACCAGCGCGCCGACGATCGCCTGCGTGGTCTTGGCGCCGTGCTTGAGCAGCAGTCGCGCGCCGGGACGCAGCGGCTTGTCGCCGAGCCAGCAGACGGTCGCGTCGAAGGTGTCGATCGCCTCCGGGGCGTCGGCGACCGAGGCGATGATGTCGCCACGCGAGATGTCGACCTCGTCGGCCAGGATCAGCGTCACACTGCGCCCCACCTGGGCGACCGCCAGCTCACCGTCGGGGGTGTCGATCCGCTCGACGGTGGTGCGGATGCCCGAGGGCAGCACCACGATCTCGTCGCCGGGCGACACCGAACCGGCCGCGATCTGACCGGCGTACCCGCGGTAATCGGGGTACTCGGCGGTGCGCGGACGGATCACGTACTGCACCGGGAACCGCAGCCCCAGCGCGTGCGTGCCCGTCGAATCCGCGTCCACCGGAACCGATTCCAGGTGCTCGATCAGCGAGGGACCGTCGTAGTACGGGGTGTTCTCGGAGCGGCTGGCGATATTGTCGCCGTGCAGCGCCGACACCGGGATCTCGAGGACGTCCTCGTCGGCCCAGCCCAGCTTCGAGGTCAGCGAGTTGAACTCCGCGGAGATCTCGGCGAACACCTCGGCCGGATTGTCCACCAGGTCGATCTTGTTCACCGCGAGCACCAGCTTCGGCACCCCGAGCAGTGCCAGCACCGCGGCATGGCGACGGGTCTGCTCGATGACGCCCTTGCGCGCGTCGGTCAACAGGATCACCAGCTGCGCGGTGGACGCGCCCGACACGGTGTTGCGGGTGTACTGCACGTGGCCGGGGGTGTCGGCGAGCACGAACGAGCGCTTGGGCGTGGCGAAGTAGCGGTAGGCCACGTCGATGGTGATGCCCTGCTCACGCTCGGCACGCAGACCGTCGACCAGCAGCGACAGGTCGGGGGTCGACAGACCTTTGTCGACGGAGGCGCGGGTGACGGCGTCGATCTGATCGGCCAGCACGGACTTCGTGTCGTAGAGCAGCCGTCCGACCAAAGTGGACTTGCCGTCGTCGACAGAACCGGCGGTGGCCAGGCGAAGTAGGTCGCTCACTGTTCTGCCCCCGTCCGACCAAGGTGGCTCTGCCCATGGTCGTTGACAGAACCGGCGGTGGCCAGCCTCAATAGGTCGGACATATCAGAAATAACCCTCTCGCTTGCGGTCTTCCATGGCGGCTTCGGAAACGCGGTCGTCGCCACGGGTGGCGCCACGTTCGGTGAGCCGGGACGCGGCGACCTCGGCCAGGATGGCCTCGTTGTCGGCGGCGTCGGAGATGATGGCGCCGGTGGTCGAACCGTCACCGACGGTGCGGTAGCGCACGGAACGGGTCTCGAGGACCTCGTTCTCGTTCGGGCCGCCCCACACGCCGGGGGTCATCCACATGCCGTCGCGCTGGTACACCGGGCGCTCGTGGGCGTAGTAGATCGAGGCCAGGTCGATGTCCTCGCGGGCGATGTAGCGCCAGATGTCGAGCTCGGTCCAGTTGCTCAGCGGGAACACCCGCACGTGCTCACCCGGCGCGTGCTTGCCGTTGTAGAGGTTCCACAGCTCGGGCCGCTGACGCTTCGGATCCCACTGGCCGAAGGCATTGCGCAGCGAGAAGATCCGCTCCTTGGCGCGCGAACGCTCCTCGTCGCGACGGCCACCGCCGAACACCGCGTCGAAGCGGTGTTCGGTGATGGCGTCGAGCAGCGGAACGGTCTGCAGCGGGTTGCGGATGCCGTCGGGGCGCTCGGTGAGGCGACCGTCGGCCAGGTACTCCTCGACCGAGGCCACGTGCAGGCGCAGGCCGTACTTCTCCACCACCTTGTCGCGGAACTCGAGCACCTCGTCGAGGTTGTGCCCGGTGTCGACGTGCAGCAGCGCGAACGGCAGCGGCGCGGGCCAGAAGGCCTTGAGCGCCAGGTGCAGCAGCACCGTGGAGTCCTTGCCGCCGGAGAACAGGATCACCGGCCGCTCGAACTCGCCCGCGACCTCACGGAAAATGTGGATCGCCTCGGATTCCAGCGCCGCGAGGGTGTCGAACTCGGTCAGGCCGAGGTCGCGTTCGGTGGTGTGGGTACTCACAGGCTCACTCCCAGAGGTGGTGACGGTCATGATTGGTGCAATCCGCATTCGGTCTTGGCCAGGCCGGCCCAGCGGCCGCTGCGCGGATCGGATCCCGGCTCGGGCTTGCGCGTGCACGGTGCGCAGCCGATGGACGGGTAACCCTCCTCCACCAGGGGATTGACGAGGATGCCGTTGGCCTCGATGTAGGCCTGCATCTCGTCGTCGGACCACGGCGCGATCGGGTTGATCTTCACCAGGCCGAAGGCTTCGTCGAAGGAGATCAGCGGTGCGTTGGCGCGGGTGGGCGCCTCCACGCGGCGAATGCCGGTGACCCACGCGTTGTAGCCCGCGAGGGACTTCTTCAGCGGCACGACCTTGCGCAACCGGCAGCATTCGGCGGCGTCGCGGGCGAACAGGTCCTTGCCGAGCAGCTCGTCCTGTTCGGCGACGCTGTGCTCGGGGCGCACGTTGATCACGTTCACCCCGTACACGGCCTCGACCGCGTCACGGGTGCCGATGGTCTCGGCGAAGTGGTAGCCGGTGTCGAGGAACAGCACGTCGACGCCGGGGCGGGTCTGCGCGGCCAGGTGCACCAGCACGCCGTCCTGCATGTTGGAGGCGACGATGTAGTTGTTGCCGAAAGTGCGGTCGGTCCAGGCGATCAGGTCGGCGGCCGAGGCGTCGGGGCCCAGTTCGGCCGCGCCCTGCTCGGCGAGCGCGCGCAGTTCGTCTTCGGACAGCTTGGCGGCGAGATTCGTTGTCACAGTTGAGATCTCCTCATCCACTAACGGAGGTCGGCCTCGTCGGCGCGAACCGCCCACACCGCGAAGCGTTCACCGTCTTCGCGGTTCTTGACGAAGTTGCGCACGACTCGCTCGATGTAGTCGCCGAGCTCGACACTGGTCACCTTGTGCTGGCGCAGCTTGCGGCCGAACCCGCTGTCCAGGCCGAGGCTGCCACCCAGGTGAACCTGGAAGCCCTCGACCTGATTCCCGTTGCCGTCGTCGACGAGCTGGCCCTTGAAGCCGATATCGGCGATCTGGGACCGGCCGCAGGAGTTCGGGCAGCCGTTGATGTTGATGGTGATCGGCACGTCGAGCTGCGCGTTGATGTCGGCCAGGCGCTGCTCGAGCTCGGGGGCGAGCACCTGCGAACGCTTGCGGGTCTCGACGAACGACAGCTTGCAGAACTCGATGCCACTGCACGCGAGCAGGTTTCGCCGCCAGACCGACGGACGTGCCTGCAGGCCGAGCGGTTCCAGCTCGTCGATCAGGGCGTCGACCTGGTCGTCGGCGATGTCGAGGACGATCAGCTTCTGGTACGGGGTGAACCGGATGCGGTCCGAGCCGTACTTCTCGGCAGCGTCGGCGACCTTGCTCAGGATGGTGCCCGAGACGCGACCGGCGATGGGGGAGAAGCCGACGGCATTGAGGCCGTTGCGCAGCTTCTGCACGCCCACGTGGTCGATCGGCTTGGCGGGCTGCTCCGGGGCGGGCCCGTCGATCAGCTTGCGCTTCAGGTACTCGTCCTCGAGGACCTGGCGGAACTTCTCGATGCCCCAGTCCTTGATGAGGAACTTCAGGCGCGCCTTGGTGCGCAGGCGACGGTAACCGTAGTCGCGGAACAGCGAAACCACGGCTTCCCAGACGTCGGGAACCTCGTCGAGCGGCACCCACGCGCCGACCCGCTTGGCCAGCATCGGGTTGGTCGACAGGCCGCCACCGACCCACAGATCCAGGCCCGGCCCGTGCTCGGGATGGTTCACGCCGACGAACGCGACATCGTTGATCTCGTGCACCACGTCCTGCTGACCCGAGATCGCGGTCTTGAACTTGCGGGGAAGGTTGGAGTACTCCTTCTTCCCGATGTAGCGCTTGACGATCTCGTCGATCGCGGGCGTGGGGTCGATGATCTCGTCGAGCGACTCACCGGCCAGCGGCGAACCGAGGATCACGCGCGGGCAGTCGCCGCACGCCTCGGTGGTGTGCAGGCCGACCGACTCCAGCCGACGCCAGATCTCCGGGACGTTCTCGACCTCGATCCAGTGGTACTGGACGTTCTCGCGGTCCGACAGGTCGGCGGTGTCGCGACCGAACTCGGTGGAGATCTGGCCGATGGTGCGCAGCTGGGCGGCATTGAGCGCGCCACCGTCGCAGCGCACCCGCATCATGAAGTACTTGGCTTCGAGCAGGTCGATGTTGTCGTCGTCGGTCCAGGTGCCGTCGTAGCCCTCTTCACGCTGGGTGTAGAGACCCCACCAGCGGAAACGGCCACGCAGGTCGGCTTTGTCGATCGAGTCGAAGCCGCCCTTGGCATAGATGTTCTCGATCCTGGCCCGCACATTGAGCGGGTTGTCGTCCTTCTTGGACTGCTCGTTCGGGTTGAGCGGTTCGCGGTAACCGAGGGCCCACTGGCCTTCGGAGCGGCGGCGGACCGGCTTGCCGGTGCGCTCGCGCGGCGCGACCGCGCCTTCGGGGCGCGGGCGGTCGGGCCGGACACGGCGCTCGGTGACCGGGCGCTCGGGACGGGCCTGCGCCGTCGACTGTTCGGTCGAACCGGCGTCGGTGCTCGACGTCATGTGGGGTCGCTCCTGCGGGGGTGGGTGAACATCCGTGCTGAAGGCGCGAGGGGCTGGCTCGCGTCAGGTGGTCAGCGGGCCGATGAAAGTCGAAGGCACCGGGAGATTCCCGGGCGGACGCCGCTGCGCTACCGGTGGAAACCGGGCCGACAACAGGCGCTGCAGACACGCTGGAAGTCGACGTGGCGACGAGCCACGAGTCGTACTCCAGTTGCGTGCATGCGCCTATTGTGCCATGTCAGGGGGGTCGTTCCGACCGCAAGGAGATATTTCCCGCACTTTCGAGGGAAATCCCCTGGACGACCGTACCGTTCTGTGACAGGGGTCATAGTTCCGGCGCGGGAAGTTACCGACGATTCGCCCGATGACATAGCTGTGTCGGGCGCCACAACGGTTGACCTCAACCGCCGTTGAGGGCGCACAGTGTCCGCATGAGCAACGACGTCACCGTGGCGGGCCGGATCCCCGCCGATCTCGACACCGAACTCGCGGCGATTCGCGCCGTCGTCGGGACCATCGCGCACGCGCAGGACAACGAACTGATCGAGGAGTTCGTCTCCGTCTTCCGCGAGGACGCGATCTGGACCACGGGGCACGGCAAGCGGCTGTTCGGCCGTGCTGCCATCGCCGAGTTCACCGCCCAGGTGCTGCCCGGCGCGACCACCCACGGCAAGGCGACCTACGAGATCGAGCACGTGCTGTTCCTGCGACCCGACGTGGCCGCGGTGAAGATCCGGCAGAGCTACTTCACGCTGGACGGCGAGCTGTCGGGGCAGGGCACGCCCATGTACGTGATGACCAAGGAAGACGGGGTCTGGGTGCTCACGGCCAACCAGAACACCCCCGTGGTGGACTGACCGCCCGGCGTCCGGGCGGGGTTCGGGCTTTCCGGCGACAGGCGCACAGCTGGGCCACGGGTCGCTCGCTCGGTCGGTCGAGCGGCCCGCGCGGTGCCGAGTCCGGTCGGGTCCCGCGTGGCGAAGCGCGGGCGCGATGACCGGTGCCGGGGCCGGACGCGGCAGTTCGCCGAGGCCCGGCAGACTGTAGGGGTGACTACCAGCGCAACTCCCGTGGCTCCCGGGGCGACACCGGCCGACGCCGAGCGGCCGGTGCTGCGCGATTTCGGGGGCGGCGCGTTCGGCGTGTACGTGCATGTGCCCTTCTGCGCCACACGCTGCGGATATTGCGACTTCAACACCTACACGGCGGGGGAGCTCGGCACGTCGGCGTCGCCGCAATCGTGGCTCGAGGCATTGCGCGGCGAGCTCGCCACCGCGGCGACCGAGTTCGGTGCGTTGCCGAGCGCGACCCCCGAGGTCTCGACGATCTTCGTCGGCGGGGGAACACCGTCGCTGCTCGGCGGCGACGGGCTCGCCTCGGTGCTCGACGCGGTGCGCGCGAACTTCACCCTCGCCACCGATGCCGAAGTGACGACCGAATCCAACCCGGAATCGACTTCGCCGGAGTTCTTCGATCGCCTCCGCGCGGCGGGATACACCCGGATCTCGCTCGGCATGCAGTCGGCCGCGGCGCACGTCCTGAAGGTGCTCGACCGCACCCATACGCCGGGCCGGGCGGTGGCCGCGGCGAAGGAAGCGCGAGCCGCCGGATTCGAGCACGTGAACCTCGACCTCATCTACGGCACACCCGGCGAGACCGACGCCGATCTGGACGCGAGCCTGGACGCGGTGCTGGCCGCCGGTGTGGATCATGTCTCCGCCTACTCCCTGATCGTGGAAGACGGAACCGCGCTGGCGCGCAAGGTCCGCCGTGGTGAACTGCCCGCACCCGACGACGATGTGCTCGCCGCCCGCTACGAGCGCATCGATGCCCGCCTGGCCGAGGCCGGTCTCGGCTGGTACGAGGTATCCAATTGGGCCGCGAACGATTCCGCGCGCTGCAGGCACAACCTCGGCTACTGGGCCGGTGGTGACTGGCTCGGAGCGGGCCCCGGCGCGCACAGCCACGTGGGTGGTGTGCGCTGGTGGAACGTGAAGCACCCCGCCCGCTACGCCGACCGCGTCGCCCTCGGCGGTCTGCCCGCCGCGGGCTGGGAAGCCCTCACCGACGACGAGCGCTACACCGAACACCTCATGCTCACCGTTCGCCTGCGTACCGGCCTTCCCCTCGCCGACCTCGCCCCCTCCGCCAAGCCCGCCCTCGATCGTGTTCTCGCCGACGGGTTGGCCCAGGTCGTCGACGACCACCTCGTCCTCACCGATCGTGGACGGCTGCTGGCCGACGGCATCGTCCGCGATCTCCTCGGCTGAGCGCCACCAACGTTTCTTTCGCCGAGAATTCGTTCGCTCCTTCGCGGGTGTCGTGGCACGATCCCGCCCGTGTCCACGTCACGAAGTGAGTTGCTGCGCTGGCAGTTCGATCTCGTCTGGTCGTTGTTCGAGTACCACCTCGAGCGGCTGCACGAGGAGGACTTCCTGTGGGAGCCGAGCGCGCTGTGCTGGACGATGCGCGAAGATCCCGCGGGCGGGTGGGTCGCGGACTGGGCGGATATCGAACCGGATCCGATTCCGGTGCCGACGATCGGCTGGCTCACCTGGCACATCGGGTGGTGGTGGAGCGTGGCCATCGATCATCTGCGGCAGCGAGCACCACGTGATCGGACGGATATCGCCTGGCCGGGACCCGGCGACAGCACCATCGAGTGGCTCCGCCGCCTACGGCAGGAGTGGCTAGACACGCTGAGCGAACTCGACGACGCCGACTTCGACCTCCCCTCCGGTTATCCATGGCCTGCCGACGCCGGCCTGACCGTCGCGCATCTGGTCGGCTGGGTCGATGCCGAACTGATGAAAAACGTGGCCGAGATCGGACAGCTGCGGTTGCAACGCGCGGCACGCGATGCCGTTTCGTGACGTCTTTTTCGCGGCGTGGTCGAGCTCACCGCGGCTTCGATGATCCCCCGGTCATCGGGATGATGTGGCCTGATGCACACCCTCCGGCGAGGGTCGGCCACCGGGGTATCCGAACCGATTCTTCGGTGGGTTCGGGGCCGAAGATAACGATTGGGGGCGTAGGCTTCGGGTCGAAACCTAGGGAGCTATATGTCCACCGAACGGCACATCACCCTCGTCCACGAGCAGAGCGAGTTCGCTGAGGCGCGCTCTGCTGAGAAAGCGGAGAACGCTCGTCAGTGCGCGGTCGCCGCGCGGACGGTCGCTTCGCATTCCAACGATGCCGAAGATTGCGTGTCACTGCTGGCCATGCTCGGCCTGGATGCCCTCGCGGGCAAAGAAGTGGGCGCCGCCCACTCACCCGCCCGCGTCGGCGCCGCCCGCCGCATCTGATCGGCTCACGGTCGCCCACCCCGGGCGACCGTGACCCGACCCCTCCACCCGCGGACATCAACACCCCCGCGCCGTGGACTCGTGCCCGCCACCCCGCACCCCACCGATCACCCCATCGGTAATGGTCGGCGCCGGTCGACCGAGCAACTCCTCGGTATTGGCCGAGGTAGTCAAATACTCCGGGACCCCACGAGCGCGCTCCTCCCGCTCTGCGCCAGGCACACCCGGCGCCAGTGCAACGCAGTGGAACCACCGCGCGGCCACCTGCCCCTGCCCCGTGCCGGACGCCCTCGTCTCGACTCCCGCATCGCCCGCCGTCGGCGCATTTCCTGCCGGAGCCTTATCCGCCGCTAGTACGTTGCCCGTTGAGGCGTTGTTCGCCCGGAGTGCGTTGTCTGCCGGGGCTTTGCCTGCGGCGACTGGGTTGCCAGACAGAGCATCGTTTGCGGACAACGCCGAATTTGCGAGCGCGATGCGGTCTGCGAATGTGTTGCGTACCGCCGCACCGGGGCTGTCAGCCTCTGTCTTCGCCTGGCCTGCCCCGCGTTGCCCGCTGTTCGGGTTCGGGCCACCGCCCTCGTGGTGACCGCCGCTTTTCATAGGCCCGCCATCATCCGGCCGAGTTGCTACTGCACTGTCGACCTGTGGCGCGACACCTTCACCGGCGCGCGTACTCGCTCCCGCGCCCGAAATTGTTGCGCGCCCAATCCTCGCCTCGCCGCGAGGTCCCGCACCTGACGCTGCTGGACCTCTCGACGGCCAAGCCGTCTCCGCACCGCGAGTACTCGCCGAACCGCCCTCGCTGGGGGTGCGTCCCCGGTCGGCATCGCCGGATCGTTGTGGCCCATCAGCATTCGGCCCCGGTGAATCACCGACGCGCATCACATCGACTCTCGCCGCGCCGACGTCCACTGCGCCTGCTGTTCCTCCGCCAACAGCTCCGATGCGGGTAGCCGTCGCTGCTCCGCTCGCGTCGGCCAGGTTCGCGTCGAATTGCCTTGTGTCAGTGCCCGGCAGGTCAGTGAGGGAGCTGGGCACCGCGCCGAAAACGGCAGACCGATCCACATCGTGACCCGAAGACGCTGCGAGCCCGCATGATTCGTCGCACGTTCTCAGCGCGTTCGCGTCCATGGCGGTCCCGATGGGTCGGTAATGCTCGGCGGCCGGGACTTCAGCGACCAGCAAGGGTGTGGACAGGTCGTTGCCGAGAGGATCGCCGCTACCAGTAGCCGCGTAGGAATGAATTGGCCGGGGTATCAACGGGATCCGGCTGAGGATCTCGCCGAATGGTCGGACGTAGCGATCACGCATGGCAGCTCTCGCCTCTTCTTCCCGGATGCCGGCCTCCCGCATCCCACCCGGATCGGTGGACCACACCGGCACAGCGGACTCCTCGACGATTTCGGGAATCGCGTACTTGGTCGCGACTACCGCATCGGCCGCCGCTTGGACCAAAGCGGGGATGGAATGGACAGCGGAGAGGAGTTCTCGTGCCTGATCGAGGTATCGCCGGATAGAAGACATCGCAGCCTCCGCTCCGGCACCCGACCAGGCCGCCGGCAGCCCCACGCTGATCGCACGATCGAAGGCATCCAGCCCCTCTTCCCAATACCGCGCCAACCGCTGGAACGCGTCCGCCTGTGCGACAGCATCGGTGACATCGAGGGATGAGAACGCCTCGGTGATCTCTCGATGCCGCCAGTGGTGGACGTTCTCACCACCGCCCGGCATCATCGGGCACCGACCGCGAACGGATCACGCGTTGCCAGTGCGGCTTCCGCGTCGGCCAGACGCAGCGCCCACTCTTCGTCGACCGCCACCAGCCGGTCCCGCGCGAGCCGATGCGCCTCGCGGATATCACCGACGATCCGGCGGTGCGTCTCCATCGCGGCACCCACCGCCTCTGCCGTCTCCCGGAACCGGCCAACCAGCGCGGGCCCCGAGATCAGCCGCCCGTCACCTTCCCCCAGACCCCAGTGCGTCTGCGAGGAGATCTGCCCGGCGAGCAGCGAGACACTCTCGACTACCTCGAGAAACATCACACACGCCCGATCGATCCTGGCGAATTCCTCCGGGCGTACCACGACCGCGGAGTCACCCGCGCCCCACTCGGCACCGAATCGCATCGCAAACCCCTCCCGCCCCGGAAAAGCGCTGGTAAAGCGCCTGATTCACGACCGAACGTACGCTGGGTGCGATAACGCGACAAGCCCTGATCCGCGCCCTGTGGATAACTCCGCCCTGTGGAGAACTCACCGGAGAACGAGACAATTTAGACTGGACTGCAAGACGCCCCGAGCGCCCGCGTGCGAGTCTGTGCCCCAGCACTACAACAACGCGGGCCGACGACGTACCCGGCACGAGCGAGGAGGTGGGGTCGATGGCTTCGAGCACCGAAGATCGGCGATTCGAGGTCCTGCGAGCGATTGTCGCGGACTACGTCGCCACCAAGGAACCGATCGGCTCGAAGTCGCTGGTCGAACGGCACAATCTCGGAGTGTCCAGCGCCACGGTCCGCAACGACATGGCCGTGCTGGAGGCGGAGGGTTACATCACCCAGCCGCACACGAGTTCCGGGCGCGTGCCGACCGACAAGGGCTACCGCGAATTCGTCGACCGGATCGCCGAGGTGAAGCCGCTCTCGGGCGCCGAACGCCGCGCGATCATGGAGTTCCTCGAATCCGGTGTCGACCTCGACGACGTGTTGCGCCGAGGGGTGCGGCTGCTGGCCCAGCTCACCCGCCAGGTCGCGGTGGTGCAGTACCCGACGGTGTCGGCATCGACCGTGCGCCACATCGAGGTCGTCGCGCTCAATCCCGCCCGCCTCTTACTGGTCGTCATCACCGACACCGGCCGCGTCGATCAGCGCATCGTCGACCTGGGCGCGGTGATCTCCGAAGACGACCTCGCCGCCGTGCGCGGCCTGCTCGGCGGCGCGATGGACGGCAAACTGCTCTCGGTCGCCAGTGCGTCGGTGGCCGGACTGCCCGAACGCGCGCCGGCCAAGATCCGCGATGTGCTGGTCCGGGTGTCGACCGTGCTGGTGGAAACCCTGGTCGAGCATCCGGAGGAGCGTTTGGTGCTCGGCGGCACCGCCAACCTCACCCGCAATGTCGCCGACTTCGGTTTCCCCGGCTCGCTGCGCACCGTGCTCGAGGCGCTCGAGGAACAGGTCATCGTGCTGAAGCTGCTGGCCGCCGCCCAGCAGCCGGGTCAGGTGACCGTGCAGATCGGCGAGGAGACCCAGGTCGAGCAGATGCGCGGCACCTCCGTGGTGTCCACCGGATACGGCGCGGCGGGCGCGGTGCTCGGCGGTATGGGCGTGCTCGGCCCGACCCGGATGGACTATCCCGGCACCATGGCGTCGGTGGCGACCGTTGCCCGCTATATCGGCGAGGTCCTGGCCGAAAGGTGACCGCCGGGTCGGCGGCAACCGTGCGGGCACTGTTATGGTCGGTACTTCGACCGGGGTAAAGTTGAGTCGAACAGACTAAAGGATGCGCCCGGCGTTCGGCTGGACCACAGCGACCAAGGACTAGAGAACTCAAGTGGCACGGGATTACTACGGACTGCTCGGCGTCGGCAAGAATGCCACCGACCAGGAGCTCAAGCGCGCGTACCGCAAACTGGCCCGCGAACTGCACCCCGACGTGAACCCGGACGAGGCCGCGCAGGCCAAGTTCAAGGAAGTCTCCACCGCCTACGAGGTGCTGACCGACCCGGAGAAGCGCCGGATCGTCGACCTCGGCGGTGACCCGCTCGAAAACGGCGGCGGCGGTGCGGGATTCAGCGGTGCCGGGTTCGGCGGTCTCGGTGATGTGTTCGAGGCGTTCTTCGGCGGGATGAGCGGCCAGGGCGGCGGTGCGCGCAAGCCGCGCGGCCGCGTGCAGCCCGGTGCCGACTCGCTGATCCGCACCAGGCTGAGCCTGGCCGAGTGCGCGGTGGGCGTCACCAAGCACCTCACCGTCGACACCGCCATCCTCTGCGACCTCTGCCACGGCGCGGGCACCAACGGCAACTCCAAGCCGGTGCGCTGCGAAACCTGTGGCGGCGCGGGCGAAGTGCAGTCGGTGCAGCGCTCGTTCCTCGGCCAGGTACTCACCTCCCGCCCCTGCCCGACCTGTCGCGGCGCGGGCGAGGTCATCCCCGACCCCTGCACCAAGTGTGGTGGCGACGGCCGCGTGCGTGCGCGCCGCGAGATCGCCGCGCCGATCCCGGCCGGTGTCGCCAACGGCATGCGGGTGCGCCTGGCCGCCCAGGGTGAGGTCGGCCCCGGCGGTGGCCATGCGGGCGACCTGTACGTCGAGGTCGTCGAGCAGCCGCACGACACGTTCGTCCGCGACGGCGACGACCTGCACTGCACCGTCCGGGTTCCGATGGTCGACGCGATCCTCGGCACCACCGTGGTCGTAGACACGATCCTCGACGGGCCGACCGAGCTCACCATCGCCCCGGGCACCCAGCCGGGCGAGGTCATCCACCTGCGCGGACACGGCATGCCCCGATTGCGTTCCGGTGCGCGCGGCGACCTGCTGGCCCACCTCGACATCGTGGTGCCGACCAAACTCGACGGCAAGCAGACCGAACTGCTGCGCAAGTTCAAGGGCATGCGTGACAAGGATCGCGCCGAGGTGATGTCGTCGCAGTCCGAGCACAACAGCGGCCTGTTCGCCCGGCTGCGCGCGTCGTTCAGCGGTCGTTGACCGGCGATGGCCGCCACGGTCTTCTACCTCGACGACATCCCGGAGCCGGGCGCTGTCGCGGTGCTCGACGGCCCGGAGGGTCGCCATGCCGCGACGGTGCGCCGGACCCGGGTGGGCGAGCTGATCACCCTGTCCGACGGACACGGTGTGCTCGCCGACTCCGAGGTGATCGCGGCGGCCAAGGACCGCCTCGAACTCGCGGTACGCAACCGCAGGCTGGCCGAACCGGTCATCCCGCAGGTCACCGTGGTGCAGGCACTGCCGAAATCGGATCGTTCCGAGCTGGCCGTCGAGCTGATGACCGAGGCGGGCGCCGACCTGATCGTGCCCTGGCAGGCCGCGCGCTGCGTCGCCAACTGGGAGGCCAAGGCCGCCAAGGCCATCGAGAAGTGGCGGGCGGCGGCGAAATCCGCGGCCAGGCAGTCGCGCCGTGCCTACATTCCCGAGGTCGCCGGCCTGCACCGCACGCGCGACCTGCTCGAACTGGTGCGCGCGGCGAAGGCCGACGGCGCGGTGGTCGCCGCCCTGCACGAGTCGGGCACCGGCAAGTTCACCGAGCTTCCGCTCGCGCGGAGCAAGGAAGTGATTCTCATCGTCGGCCCGGAAGGCGGCCTCGACGACGCCGAGCTGACCGCGCTCGCCGACGCGGGCGCCGACATCGTGCTGCTCGGCCCGACCGTCCTGCGCACATCCACCGCCGCCGCGGTCGCGCTCGGCGCCCTCGGAGCGCTGACGAAGCGCTGGTGAGAGGGCGTGAAATCGCCCCGGAGGGGTACCCCGATCGGGTAGTGATGGGTCCTCTACCACGTCCCGGTTTTTAACCGCTGTGCGGTGTCGGTGGGCGGCGGTAAACTGGTCTCATCGAACACCAGGTCGAGACCGGAAGCAGGCTATAGCCACTTTTGAAGAACACAGGCGAGATCGGCGATCCCACCCTCCCCGTCCCAGGCGTCGGCACCGACGGCAACGGAGCATCCCCGGCGGCGCGAACCGTGCGTTCCAGCATCGAACTCGCCCCCGAATCCGTTTTCCCCTTCCTCGGCTCGGCCGACCAGAACCTCCGTCAGCTCGAGCAGTTGCTTCCGGCCGACATCCATGTGCGCGGTAGCACCGTCACCATCACGGGCAAGGCCGCCGATGTGGCCCTGGCCGAGCGTGTCGTCGAGCAGTTGGTCGCGTTGACCGGCCGCAACCGGGTGATCACCCCTGAGGCGGTCCGGCACACCGTGTCCATGCTCACCGACTCCGGTGTGTCCGAGTCGCCGGCCGAGGTGCTGAGCCTGGACATCCTGTCGCGGCGCGGCAAGACCATCCGGCCCAAGACGCTGAACCAGAAGCGCTACGTCGACGCGATCGACGTGAACACCATCGTGTTCGGCATCGGCCCGGCCGGTACCGGCAAGACGTATCTGGCGATGGCCAAGGCGGTGCAGGCCCTGCAGACCAAGCAGGTCACCCGCATCATCCTGACCAGGCCCGCGGTCGAGGCCGGTGAGCGCCTCGGCTTCCTGCCCGGCACGCTCAACGACAAGATCGACCCGTATCTGCGTCCGCTCTACGACGCCCTGCACGACATGATGGATCCGGAAGCCATCCCGAAGCTGCTGGCCTCCGGTGTCATCGAGGTCGCGCCGCTGGCGTACATGCGTGGCCGCAGCCTCAACGATTCGTTCATCATTCTCGACGAGGCGCAGAACACCACGGCCGAGCAGATGAAGATGTTCCTCACCCGTCTCGGCTTCGGCTCGAAGATGGTGGTCACCGGCGACATCTCGCAGGTCGACCTGCCCAACGGACAGCGTTCGGGTCTGCGGGCGGCCTCGGAGATCCTCACCGATATCGACGACATCCACTTCTCGGAGCTCACCAGCTCCGACGTGGTGCGGCATCGGCTGGTCTCCGACATCGTCGACGCCTACGACCGCTTCGAATCCGAGACCCGCGCGGTTCCGGCCCCGCACTACCCGGGCAACCGGGCCCAGCGCCGGGCGGCGGGCCGGGCGGATCGCCGGTAGTCACCAGCCACACGCTGCGACGATGCCCATCGATACGACGCGGCGTACTCGTTACGTCGCGTCGTAGGGCGGTGCACAGGACTCGGTCCATCGGCCCGTACCCTGAACACGTGAGCATCGAGATCGCCAACGAATCGGGTATGGACATTCCCGAAGAAGACCTGGTCAGCGTCGCGCGTTTCGTGATCGGACGGATGGACGTGCATCCGGCCGCCGAACTGTCGATGGTGCTCGTGGATCTCGACACCATGGCCGACTTGCACGTGCGCTGGATGGACCTGCCCGGCCCGACCGATGTGATGTCGTTCCCGATGGACGAACTCGAGCCGGGCGGCCGCCCCGACAGCCCCGAGCCCGGCCCGTCCATGCTCGGCGACATCGTGCTGTGCCCGGAATTCGCCATGGGCCAGGCGCAGAAGGCCGGTCACTCCCTCGACCACGAGCTGGCCCTGCTCACCGTGCACGGCGTGCTCCACCTGCTCGGCTACGACCACGCCGAGCCGGAGGAGGAGAAGGAGATGTTCGCGCTGCAGGCCCAGCTGCTCGAGGAGTGGTACCAGAGCCTGCGCGAAGAACAGCTGCGCGCCGAACTGGCCGAACGTGACGCCCGCCTGCTCGGTAAGGCAGGGTTCACCGCACCGGGTGACGCACTGGGCCCCGCGTGACCTCGATGGTGCAGATCCTGCTCGCCATCGGGCTGATCGGCCTCGGTGGTGTGTTCGCGGGTGTCGACTCGGCCCTCAATACCGTCTCGCGCGCACGGCTCGACGACATGGTCCGCGAGGAACGGCCCGGCGCCGCGCGCTTGCGCCAGATCGTCGACGACCGTCCCCGCTACGTGAATCTGATGGTGCTGCTGCGCATTCTGTGCGAGATCAGCGCCACCGTACTGCTGGCCGCCGCGACGCTGGAGCTGTGGAGCCCGACGACGGCGCTGCTGGTCACCGCCGCCTCGATGGTCGTCGTCTCGTATGTGGTGATCGGGGTCGGCCCGCGCACCCTCGGCCGCCAGCACGCCTATTCGATCGCGCTGGCCGCGGCCGTCCCGATGCAGATCATCGGTGCGGTGCTGAGCCCGGTGAGCAGGCTGCTCATCCTGCTCGGTAATGCCATCACTCCTGGTAAGGGATTCCGCAACGGCCCGTTCGCGTCGGAGATCGAGCTGCGCGAGGTGGTCGACATGGCCCGCGAGCGTGGCGTGGTCGCCGACGACGAGCGCCGCATGATCCAGTCGGTCTTCGAACTGGGCGACACCGCCGCCCGCGCGGTGATGGTGCCGCGCACCGAGATGGTGTGGATCGAAAACGACAAGACCGCCGCCCAGGCGATGTCGCTCGCGGTGCGTTCCGGGCATTCGCGAATCCCGGTGATCGGCGAGAACGTCGACGACGTGCTCGGTGTGGTCTACCTGAAAGATCTTGTGCCCTATGCCGATCGCGCCCGCAAGGTGACGGTGCGCGAGGTGATGCGACCGGCCGTGTTCATTCCCGATTCCAAACCGCTCGACGCGCTGCTCGACGAGATGCAGCGCCGCCGCAACCACATGGCCCTGCTGGTCGACGAATACGGCGGCATCGCCGGGCTGGTCACGATCGAGGACGTGCTCGAGGAGATCGTCGGTGAGATCGCCGACGAGTACGACACCGACGAGACCCCGCCGGTGGAGGATCTCGGCGAGGGCCGCTACCGCGTGTCGGCCCGCTTGTCGGTGGAGGACCTCGGCGAGCTGTACGGCCTCGACATCGAGGACGAGGACGTGGACACCGTCGGTGGCCTGCTCGCCCATGAACTGGGCCGCGTCCCGCTGCCGGGTTCCAAGGTGACCGTGCACGGCCTGGTGCTACGCGGCGAGGGTGGTGCCGACGCGCGTGGGCGGATGCGGGTGAACACCGTGCTGGTGCGCCGCGCGGCCGACAAAGAGAAGAAGACAGACAAGGCCCGCAACGGCAAGCCCGACGAGGCGCAGGCCGAGACCGACCCGGTGACAGTGCCCGCAGACAATGGAGAGACCGATGAGTGAACTCGACGCAGAGGACAACAAACTGCTGGTGCTGGCACGGGGCGCACTCGGCCGTACCGGTGGCGCGAGCGGCGCGGCGGTGCGTGACACCGACGGCCGCACCTACGCCGCGGGTGAGGTGACCCTCGCCGCCCTTCGCCTGACCGCGTTGCAGGCCGCGGTGGCCGCCGCGATCTCCAGTGGCGCCGAGGGTTTCGAGGCGGCCGTGGTGGTCGGTGCGAGCGGGGAGGACGCGGGTATCGCGGCGATGCACGAGGTGTCGCCCGGTGCGACGGTGATCCACACCGATCGTTCGGGTGCCGTGCTGAGCGAGGTGCGCGGTGGCTGACACCGAATTCCGTTCCGGCTTCGTCTGTTTCGTCGGCCGCCCCAATACCGGCAAGTCGACGCTGACCAATGCCATGGTCGGGTCGAAGATCGCGATCACCTCCTCGCGTCCGCAGACCACCCGGCACACCATTCGCGGCATCGTGCACCGTGAGCACGCCCAGCTCATCCTGGTCGACACCCCCGGTCTGCACCGCCCGCGCACCCTGCTCGGGCAGCGCCTCAACGATCTCGTGCGCGACACCTACTCCGAGGTCGACGTGATCGCGCTGTGCATCCCGGCCGACGAGAAGATCGGTCCCGGCGACCGCTGGATCGTCGAGCAGATCAAGCAGATGGCGCCCAAGACCACCGTGATCGGGGTGGTCACCAAGATCGACAAGGTGGGTCGCGACGAGATCGCCCACCAGCTGATGGCGCTGTCGAAGCTGCTCGGGCCCGAGGCCGAGGTGGTTCCGGTCTCGGCGGTGAAGGGCGAACAGGTCGAGGTGCTCGTCGACGTGATCGCGTCGAAGATGCCCGAGGGACCGGCGTTCTACCCCGACGGCGAGATCACCGACGAGCCCGAGGAAACCCTCATGGCCGAGCTGATCCGCGAGGCTGCCCTCGAGGGTGTGCGCGACGAACTGCCCCACTCGCTGGCCGTGGTGATCGAGGAGATCGAGCCCTACGAGGTCAACGAGGACATGCTCGAGGTGCATGCCCTGCTGTATGTGGAACGGCCGAGCCAGAAGGCGATCGTCATCGGCAAGAACGGTTCTCGCCTCAAGGAGGTGGGTACCAATGCCCGCAAGCAGATCGAGCACATCCTCGGCACACGGATCTACCTGAATCTGCACGTGAAGGTGGCCAAGGACTGGCAGCGCGACCCCAAACAGCTGGGGAAGCTGGGCTTTTGACCGTTTGTGTGTCGGCGGTTCGGGGTATCGTTCGGCGAACACGCCGATTGTGATCGGCGTTGTTCGCTGATCACCCGGGGAGGCTGTGCACGTGCCCGATGCCAACGATGTCGGCAAGCTGCTGGAACTGCTGCGGGCACTGGAGATCCCCGACACCCGCCCCCGGGTGTGGCGCACGTTGGTGCACGGCAGGCGAACGCTGCCGCGCCCGATCGTCGAGATGGTCGGCTTACAAGGCCATACCGCGTTGGTCAACGATCTCTACAGCTGGCTGGGGGAGTCCGGCGGCAGGCGGGCCACCCCGCGCGCCAGGATCGACCTGCACGCTCCCGATCTGCCGCCCACCCGGCTGAGCCCGGATGTCAACGCGTTCAACGCCGGCCCGCACGCCGACGACCAGGAGATCCCGGACCACTGTCTGCCGATCATCCAGCAGCTGGTCGCCGGTTTCGCGACCGACGACACCGCGATGGGCGCCATCAAGTTCCCGCGCTACCGCACGGCCGACTGGCTGACCAGACAGCGCGTCACCTCCGACGAATCCGAGGCGCCCGACGAACTGCGCAGGCGCCTGCCCAAGCTGCTGCGTAGTGGTTCGTCCGCCAACCGCGCCGACGCCACCGAAGGCGCAGCGGGCGGCATGATTTCGAGCGTGGTCTTCGCTGTGCTGGCCCTGTGGCCGGTGCTGCGACTGTGGTTGTGGGTGTCGGGGCGTATTCCCGGCATGTCGAAGGTGACCCGCTGGTTCCTGCATCAACGCTACCTCGCGCCCGAATTGTCCGGCAGTTTCCTGGGTTTCGCTGCCCGGCTCACCGCCTCGCACCGCGTGGACGAGAACGAGGAACAGGTCGCCAAGCTCCTGATCCACGCGTTCCTGGAAGACCTGCGCGACGCGTATCGCCGCCGCATCTGGCGGCCGTCGAGCTGGCGGCGCACCGCCTACCCGGTTGCCCTGCTCGGTGGTCTCACCGAGGGCGGTGACGGTGCGCGCATCCTCACCTGGATCAACGAGATCCGCAACGAGAC
This sequence comes from Nocardia sp. JW2, assembly GCF_051843015.1. Taxonomy (NCBI): domain Bacteria; kingdom Bacillati; phylum Actinomycetota; class Actinomycetes; order Mycobacteriales; family Nocardiaceae; genus Nocardia; species Nocardia sp. JW2. The sequence goes on along the minus strand of NZ_JBPXLK010000003.1, from coordinate 182,362 downwards.
CGGCCTTTTCGATCCGCTGGTTGTCGTCGCCTTCCGCGACGAAGGGCCGACGCGTGAGGTGGGTGAGCTATCGAACATCAGCGATCTGCGCACCCTGCGCACGCTGGAAAGCCTCGCCGATCAGCCGACCGCGCAGCCGCCCGACCCGCTGCAGACCTGGATCAGGGAGATCGACAGCAGGCGCACACACCGCCAGGCCGACGCCTGGTTCCTGCCGCTGCGCGCGCTGATACCGCCGGATTCCACACCGCGCGTGGGCGATCCGCGTTTCCGCGGGCAGTCGTTGCCGCCCGCCCCGCCGATGGCCTCGCGCAGCTGGTTCGTCGGTTTGTGCGTGCTGATCCCGATCGTGCTGGCGGTGGCCGCCGCGCTGGTGTACTTCCCACCACTGCGCGGCGCCTCGTGCTCGCACTGGCCGTGGACGGGTGGGGTGAGCGTCAGCCTGGTCGACGGCGAATGCGTCGGCTACAGCGACAACGCCGCCCAGACCTTCGCCGACGATCCGGAACTGTCGGCCATGCAGCGCGAGGTGTTCCGCCTGAACGAGGCGGCCGTCGATGCGCGCGAGAGCAATCCGAACCGGCCGCTGATCTCGCTGGTGTATTTCGCGGGGCTCAGCTACGTCGACACCAATGTGCGCTACCCGCACGCGCAGGTCGAGGAACTGGCCGGGCTCGCGGTGCAGCAGCGCCGTGCCTTGCTCGCCTCCGACGAGTCGGAACCGTTGCTGCGGATCATCATCGCCAACGGCGGTTCGGATATGCGCCATGCCCGGTGGGTGGTGGAGAACCGGCTGCGTCCGCTCGTCGCCGACGACCCGAGCGTGCTCGGCGTGGTCGGCATCGACCGCAGCACCGACGAAACCCGCAAGGCCATCACGCGATTGGGTGAGCTGGGCGTGCCCGCGGTGGCGACCACCCTGTCGGCCGACGGGCTGGAGCAGGCGTCGCCGCTGTATTTCCAAGCAGCGCCGAGCAATTCGGTTCAGGCTCGGTTGGTCGCCGACTACATGCAGGGCGCGCGCGCCGCCGACGGCACCCCGCGCTACGACAAAGTCACCATCTACCACCCCGAGGCGCCCGACGACCTGTACGTGACGACCCTGGTCGAGGACCTTCAGCGGGAGCTCACCGAACGCGGTGTGACGCACCGGAGTACGAGCTGGCGCGCACAGCAGGAGCTCTACGGTCTGCCCGCACCGTGCGAGGCGGAGTCCTTCGACCGGCGTGAACTGCTCTTCTTCGCGGGCCGCAACGACGACTTCCCGACCTTCGCCAAGGCCCTCAGTCGCGGTTGTATCAGCGGTGACGGACCGGCGCTGCTCGGCAACGACGCGGTGACGAGGCTGATCACCGATCCGCGTGCGACCATCGCCCTGCCGGCCAACCTGACGGTGCGCTACGTGGCCAAGGCGGCACCGGTGATGCTCGGCGGAGCCGACTGTGTGAAGGGCGTCGGCAAACTCGGTGACCGACCGGTGCCTTTCGAACACGAACAGTTGTGCGCCGAGCTCGCCGGTCTCATCGAGGACCTGCGCGCCTATCCGGACATGGCCGAATACCAGCCGACGTGGGCGGGGGACAGGACCGGGCTCGCCTTCGACGTGAGCGGGCTGTTCCTGCAGGCGGTGCGCGCCAGCCGCGGCGTGCTCGGCGACCAGCCGCCGAATCGGACGGCGATCGCGGTGCAGTTGCGCGAGGCCGACTATCGCGGTGTCACCGGCACATTGGGCTTCTCCACCAAGCGGGTCGCCGACGGGTCGTCGATCGCGGTGCTCGTCACCACCGCGGTGGGCGGGGGCGGACCGCAGCGCTGCCTGATGATGTTCCCCCGCCAACCCGGCCAAGACGGGTGCCCGCCCGGAACCAAGAGCGATCTCGAAAGCTGGCGCGAACCGGGTCGGTAGCCCGTTCGCACCCGGAATTGCTGGACCGCGCAGCCTGATCCGTGCTGTTATAGTCGCTCGGGCATGGTCGGGAACCGTTGATTTCCGGGGGCTGACCTGGTGCGGGCCGACCATTCCGGTCCTCGCGCCTGTTCTCTGCCGGAAGGGTCCCGGCAGTGTGGTGAACGTGGGAGACCGGGCGGGTGAGTATTGCCGAGGGCGCGGAGTTCGCCGGCTACCTGATCGAGCGGAAGTTGGGCTCCGGTGGCATGGGCACCGTGTACCTGGCGCGGCACCCGCGTCTGCCCCGCCACGACGCGATCAAGATCCTCGCCGACGACCACGCCGACGACGCGGAGTACCGGGCGCGGTTCCTGCGCGAAGCCGAATTCGCCGCCGGACTGCAGCATCCGAATCTGGTCGCGGTGCGCGATCGCGGCGAAACCGAGGGCAAGCTCTGGATCGCCACCCAGTACGTCGCGGGTTCCGACGCCGCCGACCTGATCCGGCGCGCCCCCGGCGGGCTCGACCCGGCGCGCGCGGTGCACATCATCGGTGAAACGGCCCGCGGCCTCGACGAGGTGCATCGTGCGGGACTGCTGCACCGCGACGTGAAACCGGCCAACATCCTCGTCGCCGAACAGTCGGGCCTGCCCGACCGGGTGCTGATCACCGACTTCGGCATCGCCCGGCACGCCGAGGACACCGCGACGCTGTCGGCCGGTGGTGGCTTCACCGCGACGCTGTCCTATGTCGCGCCCGAACGGCTGGGCGGTGACCCCGTCGATCGCCGCGCCGATGTCTATGCCCTCGGCTGCTCGCTGTTCCAATTGCTCACCGGTACAGTCCCGTTCCCCCGGCAGACGCCCGCCGCGGTGATGTATGCCCACCTGCACGAACCGCCGCCGCGGCCGTCCGCGTTGCGCCCCGGGCTCCCGGCGGGCTTCGACGCGGTGATCGCGCGGGCCCTGGCCAAAGACCCGGCGCAGCGGTTCGATTCGTGTGGTGCGCTGGCCGCCGCCGCCCGCGAGGCGATGAACGGGTCCGCACCCGCACCGTCGGCACCACAGGTGCGCAGCCCTGCGGCACCCGCCTCCGCCGCTGTCCCGAACTCGGTGCATCCGTCCACCCCGTCTCCGCAGTACGTCGCGGGAGTCGCTGCGGCAGTGCCGGATCCACGAGCGCGCTTCATCCCCGAAGACCCGTTCACGGCGGTGCTGCTACCACGGCGCACCCCGTTCGCCCGGCTCGTCCGCCGCCGTGGTTTCCTCATCGCGGCAGCGGCGGTGCTCGTGGTCTGCGTCGTCACCGCCGCGATGCTCGGGACCGGTGGCGGCACCGAGTCGCCGAGCGCACAGGCCACCACCTCGCCGCCGCCCCTACCTCCGGCGAACGCGTGGGGCGCCTACAGCTTCATCGCCGACCTGTTTCCCGACCTGCTGCCCGCCTTTCAGCTCGGCGTCGGATACCAGGAGTTGACGGCCTGCTACATGATCAACGACAACGGCGACCATGTTCCGACCGACACACTCGCGCCGTTCGCGCGAATGCGCTGTGAAGGCAACCGTGACCCGGCGGTGTCGGTCACCATCGAATGCAAGACCGACCGCTCGCTGATGTCACCGCCGCCGAGCACGGACACGGTGGAGGGCAGCGAACAGTGGCGGCGGGCGTCCGGGACCGGAAATCTGCACTGGGGCAGGAACACCGATGTGGACGGGAATCTCCTCGGCAACCTGTCGATCTACTTCGACGAACCCGCCCGGTCGTTCTGCCGGATCAGGGTCGTCGGCGGCGCCAACGGCGCCGAACTGCGCGAGAGGTGGTGGGCCGATGCGCCGCTGTGATTCCCGCGCGGCCCGCGGCCTGCTGGGTGTTGTCCTGTTGACCGCCGCGGTGACCGGCTGCCGGGTATCCGGGACGGCGGAGCCGGTCCGGGTCGACCTCGCCACCTTGGATTATGGGCACTACCAGCATGTTCCGCTGCAGGCGCCGCCGGGAACCGAATACTCGGGCCGGGTGATCGAGTCGCTGCGGATCGGCGAGGTCATGGTCAATCCGGTCGAAGCCGATTCCCCGCTGTCGGTCCGGCCCTCCAGATGGGATGCCGTTCCGCTGCCGACTCCGGCGAAGGTGTCGGGTGTGCTGTCCGACCAGGCACGTGCCGTGCTCGCCGAGCACGGCATGCTCGCCGGTTTCGTCGTCGGCGGGACCGACACGGCTCGGGTCCGGCAACTGACCGTGCTGGCCCTGCGTATGCCGAGCGCAGCGGCGGCGACCGCGGCGGCGGCGGGACTCGACGCCACCGACGCCGCGGTCAACGCCGACAACATCGCGGTATCGATCCCGAAATACCCTGCGGCCAAAGCGCATTGGCGTCCCACGGTGGCGAGCATGGCGGCCACCGTCGCGCACGGCGCGTTCGTGGTCAGCGTGTACGCCGTGCACACCACCCCCGATGCCGCAGCGCTGACCACTCTGATCGGCGCAGCGTTGGATGCGCAATTGCCCGAACTCGACCGCTTCGTACCGACGCAGCCCGAGCGGTTCGCCGACCTGCCGATCGACGGTGAGGGCATGCTGGCCCGGATGGTGCCGGAGAAGGTGGGTCGCTGGTCGTCGCCCGCGGTGTTGCTGGTCGACGCGGACAACATCGCCGGCGGGAAGGGCATGCTGCACGCCCGGGGCGTGGTGTACGGCCCCAACGCGACCTTTCTGATGAGTTCACGCCAGCATCGGAGCGCCGCGAATGCCCTGGCGTTGATGGGCTTCGACGGACTCAAACGCTACTTCGACGCCACCGAGGCGCGCCAGGCCTACGAGCGCGGCGCCACGGATTGGGCGGCGGACCTGCGACCGCTGCCCGGTCCCGCGGGTATCGAGGACATCCGGTGCGGCGACTCCGGCGCGTCCGATAGCGAGCCGGAGGTTCGCTATGTGTGCGCACTGCTGCACGGCCGCTATATCGCCACGATCTTCGCGCCGACCGAACAGCAGATCCGGCAGAAGGCGGCCGCCCAGTACAGCCTGCTGGAACTGGCCGAATGACCGCGCAGCTGCGCCCGGGTGCGGTCTTCGCCGGGTATGTGATCGAGCGAGTGCTCGGCAGTGGTGGCATGGGCACCGTCTACGCCGCGCGTCATCCGCGACTCCCGCGCTGGGATGCGCTCAAAGTGCTCGGTGACGCGCACAGCGCCTCCGCCGAATTCCGGGCCAGGTTCATCAGGGAGGCCGAACTGGCAGCTCGGATCGACCACCCGAATGTGGTTGCGGTCCACGATCGTGGGATGGACCAGGGTGCGCTGTGGATCGCGATGCAGTACGTGGCGGGCACCGATGCCGCCTCCGTGCTGCGTCATGGTCTGCCCGATGCGCGGTTGGCGCTGCACATCGTCACCGAAGCCGCCGCCGGGCTGGACGCGGCCCACCGCGCCGGACTGTTGCACCGCGACGTCAAGCCCGCCAACTTGATGCTGGAATCGCGCGCGGGGGAGCCGGACCGGGTGCTGGTCGCCGATTTCGGCATCGCCAAATCCGGCACCGACGGCACCGCGCTGACCGAGTCCGGCGTTTTCCTGGCCACCCTCGCCTACGCCGCGCCGGAACTGATCCGGCTCGACGCCGTCGATCATCGCGCCGACCAGTACTCGTTGGGCTGCACGCTTTTCGAGCTGCTCACCGGCCGCAAGCCGTTCCCCCGCGATACGCCCGCCGCCGTCATCAACGCTCACCTGACCGCGCCGCCACCCCGGCCCACCCAGCTGAACCCGCGTCTTCCATCCGCCATCGACGCGGTGATCGCCCGCGCGCTGGCCAAGAATCCCGATGACCGCTACGCAAGCTGTGGCGCCTTGGCCGCGGCCGCGTCTGCGGCATTCGGCACGCCGGTGCCTCCGGAGGCTCACCTCGGGCAGCCCGAGGCGTTGCTGCCGCGGAACTCACCGATCGGACAACTCGGCGCGTCACCGGGGGTCGGCGTGTCCAGTGGTGCGCCAGGAGCTTCGAGCGGCGTGCCGGCGATGCCGGGCGGAGCGCCGGGTACACAGGGCGCTTTGCACGGCGCACGCAGCGTGCAGGGTCGTGCGCCGGAGGCTCCGGGAGGGGTGCACACACAGGCTATATCGCACGGTGCACAGCAGGGGTGGGTCGCCGGTGGCGGCTCGACCGTCGACCGACCGCGCAGGCGGCGGTGGCTGGTTGCCGGAGCAGCCGTCGTGGTCACCGTCGCCGCGCTCGCCGTGGGGATCGTCGCGCTGAACAGGGACGACGCGAGGACCCCAGAGATCGTTGCGACATCGGCAGCCCCGACGACGGCCGCCGAATCACCGTGGAAGGCCCACGAATACATTGTGCGGGCGTTTCCCGAGCTGCTCCCGAAGTCTCCGTTCGCCAGTGGCTACCAGGGCACCCGGTGCGCCGCGATCGACAAGAACTACGACCCCGTACCGCTGGACCAACTCGGTGACATGGGCACCCTCAGCTGCAACGGCGATCGCGCTCCGGTCGAGCGGATGACGGTGGCCTGCAAGGGCAATCGCGCACCGGGCACCGCCGGCAAGTTCGACGACGCCTTCGCCACCAGGGAAGAGTTGTGGGAGCGGCCGTCGGGCCGGGGGCGGATCGTCATCCAGGACATTCCCGGCCGCGTTCCCGGTACCGTCGCCGGTGCGCTGAGCATCCAATTCGACGACACCGCCCGCAACTTCTGCCTGATCGTCGTCCTCGGCGGGACGGACGGCACCGACCTCTACAACCGCTGGTGGGTGAACGCCCCGCTCTGACTCACCACCACGCCGCCGGCCGCTGACGCTCCCAGTGCAGCACCGATTCGAGCTGCGCCGCAACAGAGATGAGCAGCGGCTCGGTGTTCGCCGTGCCCATCAGTTGCGCGCCGATCGGTAGCCCGGTCTCGGTGAAGCCCGCCGGCACGTTCACACTCGGCCAGCCGAGGACGTTCCACGGCCACGTATACGGGCAGGCGCCGGTGATGAGCGCATTGGTCGAGCCCACACCGATGCCGTCGATGTCCTCGGCGCGCGGTGCGGGAGTAGCGGTGGTGGGCGCGAGGACGAGGTCGTAGTCGTCGAAGAAGCCGCCGATCCGCTTGTGCAGCAATGGTTCCAGGCGGCGAGCGGCGAACAGGGCAGGGCCGTCGAGTAGTCGTCCGATGCGCGCGTTGGCGGTGGTCCGTGGGTCGACGACGGCGCCGGGCATCGTGCGGTGCACCCGGCTGATCCCGGCCAGCGAACGCGGCAGGAACGACGCTCCGATCAGCAGACCGTAGTGCAGATCGGCCACGGTCACCGTGTGTCCGAGCCCGCGCAGGGTGCCCGCCATCGCGTGCACGGCGGCCGCGATCTCGGGATCGAGTGCGGTCTTGGTCGCGGTGAACGGAATGTTCAGCGACACAGCGATTCTCAGCTTGCCAGGGTCGCGGCCGACGGCGGCGCGCGCGTCGATCGGGGCGGGGGTGTGCAGGTCGCCGTCGTGCGCACCGGCGGCCACGTCGAGCAGCAGGGCCGCGTCGGCCACCGTGCGCGCCAGCGGTCCGTTGACGGTGAGCCCGTGGAACGCCTCCGGCAGCGGCCAGGTGGAGATCCGGCCGCGCTGCGGTTTGATGCCGACCAGATTGGTCCACGCCGCCGGGATTCGCACCGAACCCGCGCCGTCGGAACCCAATGCGGCAGGGACAATTCCGGCCGCGACCGCCGCCGCCGAACCGCCCGAGGAACCACCCGGCGTACGGGTGCGGTCCCATGGATTACGGGTGTGGCCGAAGGCCGCGCCGCTGGTGAACGGCAGCTGGCCGAGTTCGCAGGTGTTGGCCTTGCCGACGATCACCGCGCCCGCCGCGCGCAACCGGCGCACCGATTCGGCGTCCTCGGTGGCGGGCGGGAACTCACCGCCACAGCCGAAGGCGGTGGGTTCACCGGCCACATCGGTGTCGTCCTTGACCACGACGGGCACCCCGAGCAGCGGCAACCGGACACCGGCGGCCAGCCGCGCGTCGGCCTCGGCCGCCTCGCGCAGGGCGACCGCCCGGCGTATCACCCGGAAGGCGTTGAGCGTCGGCTGCGACGCCTCGATGCGGTCGAGTGCGTCGGTGACGGCGGCGACCGAACTGGTCGTGCCGCCGGTCAGGGCCGAGGCGAGTTCGGCGAGGCCGAGGTCGGCCGGTGGCGGCGCGATGCGGTCGGGCGCGGACATCTGAACTCCGTCTCTGCAGGTAGTCGCCTCGACGCTATCCCTCAACTGGTCACTCGTCCACATACCCTAGGTGGATATTCCGGCCTAGACATACATACGGTATGTATGTAACAGTGGTGAGGCCAAGCTTTCGATCAGGGGAGGACCCCATGGGAATCAGCTCATCACTCGGCCCGGCACACGACCTCACGCTGTCGTCGGGTCGCATCCGCTATCACGACACCGGAACAGGATCACCGGTCGTTTTCGTCCACGGTCTGCTCGTCAACGCCGATCTGTGGCGCGGTGTCGTTCCCGGCCTCGTCGCGGCCGGACACCGCTGCCTCACACCCGACTGGCCGCTCGGCTCGCATTCGATTCCGATGCCCGACGCCGACCTCACGCCCGTCGGCCTGGCCGACCTGATCGCGGAGTTCCTCGACGCGCTCGACCTCACCGACGTCACGATCGTCGCCAACGACACCGGCGGCGCGCTCACCCAGATCCTGATGACCCGCCACCCGGAGCGGATCGGCCGCGTCGTCCTCGCCGCCGTCGACTGCTACGAGGTCTTCCCGCCGCAGCCCTTCACGACCCTGGTCCGCCTGACGAAGATCCCGGGTGCCATCGCCGCGTTGCTCGCCCCGTTGCGCTGGCGGCCCGCGCAGCGACTACCGCTCGCTTTCGGCTGGGTGACCAAACACGCACTGCCCCGACCGATCGCGGAGTCCTACCTCGGTCCCGCCCGGCGTGATGCCGGGATCAGGGCGGACCTGCGCCGTTTCGCCGCGGGCGTGGAAGCACGGCACACCCTGGCCGCCGCCGAACGGTTCGCCGAGGTCGACCTGCCGGTCCTCGTCGTCTGGTCCACCGAGGACAAGCTGTTCCCGATGTCGCTGGCCCGTCGGCTGGTCGCCGACCTGCCGCGGGCGAGCCTGCGTACCGTCGACGATTCCTACACCTTCCTGCCCGAGGACCAGCCGGAGTTGCTCGCCGAACTGATCGTGGAGTTCACTCGGCTGCATGCAGCGCCGTAGTCAGGAGGACCGCTCCCGCACCACCCGCGCCGCGCTCGAGCAGGCAGGCCGTGACCTGTTCGCCGAGCGCGGCTTCGCCGGTACCTCCGCCGAGCAACTGGTGGCGGCCGCCGGCGTCACCCGCGGTGCCCTGCACCACCACTACGGCGACAAGCGGGGGCTGTTCCTCGCGGTGCTCGAACAGATCGAGACCGAGGCGACGGCCGAGATCGCGCGCGCGATCGACGCGGTCGACCCCGGCGACGTCGTCGCGGGCATGACGGCCGGTCTGGCCTGTTTCCTCGATATCTGCGGCCGCCCGGAGATGGTGCGCATCGTCCTGATGGATGCCCCGACGGTCCTGGGCTGGCCCGACTTTCGCGAGTTCGAATCCCGGCACGGGCTCGGCCTGATCACCGCCGAACTCCAGCGCGCCGTCGATTCCGGCATCGTCCCCGCTGTCCCGGTCCCGGTGCTCGCGCAGCTGCTGCTCAGCGCGATCACCGAAGCCTCGCTCATCGTCGCGCACGCCGAGGACCCCGACCGTGCCCGCGCCGAGACCCAGCAGTCGCTGCTGCTGCTCATCACCGGTCTGCTCAGACCGAGCTGACCGCTGGGAGGGGAGTCCGCCGTGTCCGTGGACGCGGTGTCGGGGCGACGTGGAAGACTGGGCGCGTGCGGTTGTATCGGGACGAGGCGGTGGTGGTCCGTCAGCACAAGCTGGGCGAGGCCGATCGCATCGTCACGCTGCTGACCAGGCAACACGGGCTGGTGCGCGCCGTCGCCAAGGGTGTGCGGCGGACCAAGTCGAAGTTCGGTGCCCGGCTCGAGCCGTTCGCCTACATCGACGTGCAGTTGCACCCCGGCCGCACCCTCGACATCGTCACCCAGGTCACCACCGTCGAAGCGTTCGCCGCCGACATCATCGACGACTACGGCCGCTACACCACCGCCTGCGCGATCCTCGAGACCGCCGAGCGTCTCGCCGGTGAGGAACGCGCCCCCGCCCCGAAACTGCACGCGCTCACCGCGAGCGCTTTGCGTGCCATCGCCGCGAAACAGCGCCCCCACGAGCTGATCCTCGACGCATATCTGTTGCGCGCCATGGGTTTCGCCGGTTGGGCACCCGCGCTCGACGAATGCGCCCGCTGCGCGACGCCCGGCCCGCACCGCGCCTTCCACGTCGCCGCCGGTGGCGCGGTGTGCGTGCACTGCCGCCCACCCGGCGCGAGCACGCCCGCCGCGGGCGTGCTCGACCTGCTCGTCGCGCTGCTCAAGGGGGAGTGGGCCTACATCGCGGAGGTTCCCGACAATGTGCGCCGCCAGGCCAGCGGTCTGGTCGCCGCCCATCTGCAGTGGCATCTGGAACGCCAGCTGCGCACCCTGCCGCTGATCGAGCGCAGTCGCGTCGAACCCGGCGCCGCGACGGCCGGCCGCGCGGCTGAGAGTCGGAGCGCGTGCGGGGCTCGGTGAGGGATCGGGCATCGACGGGGGAGCTCGTGTTGTCGTGTGGTCCGGCCGCGATGTCGGAGCCCGTGCGGAGTGCGGCGGAGGATCAGGCAGGATGGAGGCCGTGATCCTCCGTCGTGACCCCGCCGCTGGGAGCAGCTCGACCCGCACTGTCCGTCCGCCGTCGCAGCACCCCTCCGGTGCCCGCCCCCCCGCGATTCCGCCGGAGCTGGTGCCCAACCACGTCGCGTTGGTGATGGACGGCAACGGACGCTGGGCTCAAGAGCGTGGTCTGCCGCGCACCGCGGGCCACGAACGTGGTGAGGCCGTGCTCATGGACGCGGTCGAGGGCTCCATCGAGATCGGTGTGAAGTGGCTGTCGGCCTACGCCTTCTCCACCGAGAACTGGCGCCGCAGCCCCGACGAGGTCCGCTTCCTCATGGGCTTCAACCGCGACGTGATCCGCCGCCGCCGCGACGAGATGCACGAGATGGGTGTGCGGGTCCGCTGGGCCGGGCGCCGACCGCGCCTGTGGCGCAGCGTCATCAAGGAACTCGAGGTGGCCGAGGAGCTCACCAAGGACAACGACGTGATGACGCTGACCATGTGCGTCAACTACGGTGGCCGCGCCGAAATCGCCGACGCCGCACGCGAAATCGCGCGTCGGGTGGCGGCGGGGGAGATCGACCCCGAGAAGGTCGACGAGTCGACCGTCGCCCGCTACCTCGACGAGCCGGACATGCCCGATGTGGACCTGTTCCTTCGTCCCTCGGGTGAGTTCCGCAGCTCCAACTTCCTCATCTGGCAGGCCGCCTACGCCGAATTCGTTTACCAGGACACACTTTTCCCCGACTTCGACCGGCGTAACCTGTGGGCCGCGTGCCTGGAATACGCCAAGCGCGACCGCCGTTTCGGTGGAACCAAATGAGCGACGGAGCCGACATGGACGCCACGGTCACCCCCGAACTGGACCTGCAGGCGCGCACCGGCGCCTGCCTGCAGATGCAGGACATCGACGTGCGCGTGGACGCCGACGGTTCGCTCGGTTTCGAGTACGACGGCGCGCTGTCGTCGATCCGCGCCGTCACCCTGGCGCCGGGACTCACGGTCCTGTCGATGACGTGCGTGCTGGCCTGGGACCGACCGCTGAAACCGCAATTGCACAAGCGGGTCGCCGAACGCAACGCCGAGATCCAGTTCGGTTCGGTCACCCTGATCTCGCGCGGCAAACTGGCCGACATCATCCTGCGCTACACGTTCCCGGCTGAGGGCCTCGACGATCAGGCCCTCACCACCATGCTCCTGCTCACGCTGTCCGGCGCGAGCAAGGCCAGGCAGGGCTTGCTCGCGCCGTAGCCGCTAGCTGCTCGGCTTCCAGGTGATCTTGCCGCCCTGGAAGTCCTGGGCCTTGCCGCCCTGGTAGTCGTATTCGTCGCTGGTCGGGTAGCCGTAGCGGCCGTTCTCGGCGCCCGCGCGGATCCAGTCGGCCTGGATGCTGCCCCATACCGCGTGCGCGCCGGTGGTCGAGGACCAGTAGATGGCGCCGGTGGGGAACATCGTGAACTGGCCGTCGGCCTTGCCCGCCTTGGCCACATCGGTGAGCGGGAAGCCGAGCGGGCTCGACTCCCAGCCCAGCGCCGCCCACTTGTCCTTGATCGGGCCGCTGATCTGGTGCGCGCCGGTGCCGACGGACCAGTAGATCGAGCCGCGCTGGAAGTGGTTGAACCGGCCGTTGCCCGCCGGGGTGGACAGTTCGCGGGTGACGGGGTAGCCGAGCGTCCCCGACTCGTTGCCCAGGGCCGCGTACTTGTCGCGGATCTGCCCCGCGACGGTGTTGGCGTTGGTGTCGGGGTGCCAGTAGATCGCCGCGTTGTTGGCGAAGGTCTGGTACTTGCCGCCCGCCGCCGCGTCGGCCTCCGGGCCGGTGGGGTCGCCCAGTGCGGCGCCGCCCACCTGGTCGTATTCGGTTTCGATCGCACCGCCCACCTCGAATGCGCCGATCATCCTCGCCTGTGCCGTCCCGGCGGCGGCAGCGGCTGCCACGGTGACGGCGGCCAGGACGGTCAGGCCGCGTGTGCGAAGCGTTCGTCGGTGAAGTGCCACAGGAAACTCCCTGGTCGGATCGATATCGGCGATGTCCGGCGCACGGGACCCCCTCCGGTGCCGCCCCCGAACCTACCCCGAACGCGCCGGTCTCAACAGTGAGGTTCGCGACAACAGCTACGGCCGCGGCCCGGGAAGCATCACGTCGACGCCGCGCGCGAAATCCTCCGGCGTCACGTCGTCGAGCAGCAGATGCTGGAGGATGAAACCCGGTAGGAGGCCGATCAGTGTCTTGGCGAGTGCGTCGACATCGGTGTCGGCCGGGACCCAGCCGAGCTCACGCATCCTGGTCGCGTACTCGACCCACAATTCCCGCATCCCCGCGATCGACTCGCGCACCGGGATCGCGGCGGCATCGGGCTGGACCATCGCCAGCGCCCACACCTGCGGTGCGAGCCGCAGCGGTCCGTCCGGGCCGCTGCGCGCGACGATCTCGCCGGTGAGCATGTGAACCACCTCGGCCGGGGTCGGCGGTTCCTCTGCCCTGATCTTGTTGGCCAGCAGCTCGCGCAAGGGCCCGAGGGTGCGTGCGACGAGCGCCCAGATGATCTGGTCCTTGCTCGCGAAATACCGGTACACAGCGCCCGCCGACATGCCCGATTCGGTGAAGACGTCCTGCATGGATGTCTCGTGGAAGCCCTTGCGGGCGAAGCACAGTTGCGCGGCGTCGAGGATCTGCTGCCTGCGGCGTTCCAGGTGTTCTTCGCTGACTCTGGGCATGCCTAAAAGTAAAACGAATACTCGTTCTTGACAAGCGAGCGTGGGCGGTGTCATCGTTGAGGCAACAAAAAGAACGAACATTCGCTTTTAGGGAGAAATGCCATGACGATCACCCGCCGAGCAGTCGGTATCGGGCTCGCGGCCACCCTGCTGCAGGCTCTGATGCTGATCGCGTTCGCCTGGCCTGCGGTCAACCTCGCCCCGCGCGACCTCCCGATCGCCGTCGCCGGCCCACAGGCCGCACAGGTCGGCCAGCAGTTGCAGCAGCGCAGCCCCGACGCGTTCGAGATCACCACCCTCGCCGACGCGGACGCCGCCCGCGCCGCCCTCGCCGACCGTGAGGTCTACGGCGCGATCGTCACCGGTGGCGGCGCACCCCAGGTGCTCGTGGCCTCCGCCGCGTCACCGGCTGTCGCCCAGCAGCTCACCGCGCTCGCCCAGCAGTTCGGCGGCGCCACTTCCGTCCCGGTCGAAGACGTGATCGCCTCGGACCCCGACGACCCACGCGGCGCGGGCTTCGGCGCGATGGTGCTCCCGCTGGTCATGTCCGGCATCGCCGCGGGCGTCCTGCTCACCCTGGCGGTCTCCACCCTCGGCGCCCGCCTGGCAGGCCTGGCCACCTTCGGCATCGTCGGCGGCCTCCTCAGCGCCCTGATCTTCCACACCTGGCTCTCGATCGTCCCCGGCTCCTACCTGGCCCTCGCCGCCATCGCCGCCCTCGCCTCCTTCGCGGTAGCCGCGACCATCGTCGGCCTGGCCGCCACCATCGGCCGTGCGGGCATCGGCATCGGCGCCCTCCTCATGCTCCTCATCGGCAACCCCTTCTCCGCCGCCACCTCCGCACCCGAACTCCTCCCGCAGCCCTGGGGCACCCTCGGCCAGCTCTTCCCACCCGGCGCCGCCGCCACCCTGATGCGCTCGACCGCCTACTTCGACGGTGCGGGAGCCACCTTCCCCCTCACCATCCTCCTCACCTGGGCCATCGCCGGAATCGCCCTCCTGGGCCTGGGCGCCCTCCGCACCCGCCAGCCCCACCCCACCGAAGCCCGCCAACCCGTCCCCGCCTGACCATCACCAAAGATCCCCCACGCGACCAACTTTCGCGTGGGGGATCTTTGCGTCATTCGGAAGCCCACCACACACACTGCGTTCAGCGGACATCGACGTCGAGTGGATTCGCTTCACATTGTGCAGCGAATAGCGGGCGTAATCGCTGCACGCCGAGTCGATCTCCGGGCTCGCAACGAGCGCGCTGCTCGCGAAGCGCTTGAACCTCATGCGACCGACTTACGGAGCGGGCCGCTTGTCGTCAACGGTCGCGTAGCCGACGGAGTCATAGGTCTGGTCACTATCGGCTCTCAGCCGGCAGGGACTGGATCCAGTCGAATAGGACAGGGAAATCATTGTGGCGCAGTCCTATCTGCGGTTCGACGCGGTAGAGCAGCGCCCATCCATGGTGGTGAGCAGATACCCATTCCCGGTCGCCGTCGCCGATTTCGTCGTCGATCCAGATGAACGAGCGACCCGACGCCCAGGCGAGCAATGCGCGTGTCTTCCAATGCAATCCGAACCATTCGTCGACGCGATCGTTGTGCGACTCGGGCCACTCCACAACGGCCAGTGTCGGCAACCCGAGGGCCGGGCTCACCACGCGGTTCGCCTCATGCATCCAGGTTGTTGCCCACACCGGCTCGCACGGCAACGCCGTCAGCAGTGGGCCGAGCGCGGAATCCAGACGTGCCAGGAGCGGATTGGTGCCTGGCTGAGGTTCGCGGCGTGGCGCTGGAACCGAGTCGCGCTCAGGTATTTCACCGAAAGGGAGCAGTGGTCCATCGACATCGAGGAAGAGCAGTGGACGAGGCAGCTCGTTCGGCATCTTCGCAGGCTAGTGGATTGTGCCGCGATCTAGGGTGTTACTCCGTAGGCCACGATCTGATGATTTCATCGCGACATGGTGACCAGTCGAAGATGGTCTGCGTCAATGCCTTTCGGGAATCGAGGGTGTCCCGCTCGGGTGTGAGAGGATGCGGATATGTTCGAAGCATTGGGTAGTTTGATTGCGTTCGCGCTGGTTTTCGGGGGGATCATTCTTGTGATCGTGAAGGTGTCGTCGGGGTCTCGGCGGCCGCCTGTCCGTGGTGGGGTGCCGCCGTATTACCCGGGGCAGGTTCCGCCGATGGGGCAGCAGTTTCCGCAGCAGGGGGCGTACCCGCAGCAGGGGATGTATCAGCCTCAGCCCGGGTATCAGCAGTACCCGGGGAATCCGAATGCTGTGCAGCAGCGTTACCCGCAGCAGCCCGGATATCCGCCGCAGGGGATGCCGCCACAGCGGTAGAGAATTCAGGGGTTGGGGCCGAATTCCTGGTGGTAGCGCTGGGCTCGGGTGAGCATGCGGTGGATGCCGGCGATCATTCGTGAGGTGGGGAGGGGTTCGGCGATGATGGGGTCGCCGGTTTTGACGTAGTAGCGGCCGTCGGGGTAGTCCATCCACCAGAAGCTGCGGGCGGGGGTGGGGCGGGAGTCGAGGGCGGGGCCCGCGAGGGCGGAGATCTCGCCGACGGCGTGGCGGGGGCGGTTGAAGATCCGGTTGAGTTGTTCCAGGGAACTCAGGCGTCCCGCGCGGTATTCGAAGTGTTCCTCTTCCTCGGCGAGACGTTCGCGACGCACCTCGACGGGCGGTTTGGTGCCGGGCTTGGTACGGGGAAGGGCCGCGACGGTCAGGGCGGCGACCTGATCCGCGGTGCAACAGGTGAGAACGACATCGCTGCCGGTGTCCTCGGCGGTCCCCGGCGCCTGGGCGAGGGTGGCACCGGCCCGGCCGCGGATGGCGCCATGGAATCGGATGACGTTCGAGACGTCCTGGCCGACATAACCTTTGGACTCGACCCTGGCATCCGGTACGAGCAGCACATCGATGGCCTGTTCGATCGCCGGATCGTATTTGGCGAGCAGCTTCTCCACGGCTGCTTCTCGGTGGCGTTTCAGTTCGTCGAAATCGGCGATGTCGGTGCGGTACTGGAGTGGGTAGGGGAGGCGGTCGCGGCCGTAACCGGACCAGAGGATCTCGAATTCGATGCCGGTGAACTCAACTCGGTGCACTGTCGTGGTCTCCGCCGATCACTGGGGGCACGGTTTTGATTCCGTCGGTTCCGATCAGCAGGTCGCCGTTGTCCTGGTTGATCAGGTAATCGGGAATGCCTTTGGTCCGCTCCTCGTCCGAGCCGCTGCCCCTGGCACCGGGCGCGCCCATGGCGCCCATCCCGGGTGCGCCGCGACCGCCACCTGCCGCCGCGCCTGCCCGTGACCCGGCGGCGGCAGCTGCGGCAGGGGAGTGGTTGCCGGGGCTCGACTTGCCCGGTGATGCCGGACCGCCTGCTGCCGAGCCGCCTCCACGGCCGGCGCTGCTGCCGCCACCTCGGGCACCGTTGCTCCCGCCACCGGGCCCGGTCGCTCCGGGAGCGGTCACGCCGGGCCCGGTCGCCGTCGGCGAACCGGTGGACGGGGCCGAAGTGGACGGCGTGCTGGACTGCGGTGTCGCTGTGGAACTCTGCGCGGTGGTCGAGCTCGGGTCGGTGGCTTGCGGTGTGGTGGCCGCAGGATCGGAATTCGGGTTCTCGGTAGTCGCCGGGTCGTCGCCCGCGCCGGTGTCCTCAGGGCTGTTGCCTGCCGAATCTTCGGGAGTATCACCGGTATTCGAACCACCACCGCCAGCACCGGGACCACCGGGACCGCCGCCGTCGCCTGCGATGACCGGCGCGGTCGGCAGGAATGGCACCCCGACATCGGCCTGCCCCGCCACCTGGCTGTAGACGGTGCGCAGAATCCTGCGCGCCTCCTGCGTGGCCTCTTCGCGATTGTGATCGTCGACCTTCATCACCCCCTCGGCAGGCAGCGTCTTACCGGTGACATTCTCGCGCTCGGTGAGCCCCGGCATCAATGCCTGCGTCTGCTCGATGCCGGTGCGCATCTCGGTGAGCTTCCAGCTGATCGCGGTCGCCGCCTGCGACAGCGGGATCGACCGTTCCGAGTAGTTGTTCACCGCCGCGACCGCCGCCGACGCCGCCGCACCGGTCCACCCGCCGCGCCCGTTGGCGCCGGTGACGGTGCGGGAGAACTCCTGATTGAACTTCAGGAAGGTGCCCATCAGATTCATGCCGATATTCGCCCAGGCCGTCACGGCGTCGTCGACCAGGCGGGGTTTCATCGCGGCGACCGCGGCCTGCATCTGTTCGAGCGACATGCTGTCGTAATTGTCGGGAGTGGTGATGTGCGGCGGTTGCAGGTCACCGTCGAAAATGGTGGCGTAGTTGCCGTCGGCATAGCTGGCGTAGATCTTCGACCGTTCGATGTTCCACTGTTCCTGCGCGGCGATCACCCTGCTCTTGTAATCCTCGTAGGTCACAGGTGTTCTCCCGTCGCGGAGATCTGGTCGCCTGCCGCCTGGTCCTGGGCGACAAAATTCGCGATCGCCTTGGCGACAACCTCTTTCGCGGTCTGGACGACTTCGATGTGTTGCCTGAGCACAGTGTCCAGTGCTCGGTCGCCGCCGGATGCGGTCAGCGAGAATTTCTTCGCCAGTACCTCGCTGGAGTCGAAGGTGCCGAAGCCTGAAACCCTCCTGACGCTTTCGATCGTCTCGTAGATTTCCTCGAGGCGATCGAGATGGTAATCACATGCGCGATCTAGGCCTTTGCCGACTTCCGGATCGAGCGACAGCTCGCCAGCTTCTGCCGAACTGCGGAGCTGACTCCATTGATCCGGGTCTATACCGAGAACCATGCGTGCCTCCTGTCAGCTCGAGGGAAGATAGTCGACCAACGCGGTGCTCAAGCGCCGAGCTTCGCCACACGGTTCTGGCGCGCCCACTGCGCTGACGCGGTTCTGCACTTTGAAATCGACTGAACCATTCGGGACTTCTACGCTGACGTAGCAGGCAACGTCGTTGGCCGAGCCGATGGGCCGGAACTCGAGAGCTTGGTGAGCGCCGACCTGGAGCTCGGTCCATCCGGTGTACTCATCGGTGCGCTGCCTGGACTCAGTGAGGGTGTGCTCCGACGACATCACTGAGAACGTGTACTGCTTGGCAGAATCGCTCCAACTGCACACCTTCCACCCCGAAAAATCCACCCCCGCAACATCCTTCTTCTTACTCCCCACATTCAACCCCACCCCACCGACCGCCGAATCCGGCAGCGAACACGGATCCCACACTTTCGCCTCGGCATCCACCGAGGTAGGACTGGCCGCCACACTCACCTGACTCGGCTGCGGAGTGGCCGCCCCTTGCTCACTCCCGCACCCGGCGACGACGAACCCCACCGCCGCCACAACCCCGACCATGCCCGTACCCCGTCGAACTGCCATGTCTGTCATCCCTCCCGCAGAACCGGTACCGTGCACGACGTTCCCGCGATCGTAGCCACTGTTGTCTCCCACTGCGACACCCCGAAGTCTCACTCGGCAGCGCACGGTGAGGTGGACGCCATGGTGAAGCGCACCTCCTGCTTGTCGGGCCCCACCCGGCTGCGCGACGACGACACCGAGAACCCGCGCGCATCCCGGTAGTACCTGCTCACCGGGTCCGCATCGGGGTTCTGACTCGGCACGAGGGTGAACCCGCGTGCGGTCATCGCCTCGAGATTGGCCATCGCCCGGTCGATGAACTCCTGCGACGGGTCGACCTGTTCCCGCTGATATCGGGGGCGCCACGGCGGGCCGTCCATGCTGATCGAGTCCATCCTGCTGCGGCACCCGGTGCTCGTGTCGACCGCCGCCGGGTCGATGGACAGCTCCTCCGGCCAGATCAGCTCGAAGTTCTCGGCCACAATCGGCTTGCTCTGGGCAACGGTCAGCCCCGAGCGCCGCATGATGTCCTCATTGGTCGGACCGTGTTCCTCGACCAGCGAGCACCCCGCGAGCACCAGCGAAACCGCCAGCACGGCAATGATTCTCATCGGATCTCGATCCGGGCGCCGAGTTGCGGATTGTCGGTCACGCGCGGGTCGGCATACGGGTTCTCGATATCGAGGACGGCCTGTGCGGTGGCGGCGCGACCGGCGTCGAACGCTTCCTTGCCGCCGTTGCCGTTGTCGCCGAGACCCACATCCACCCAGGGGGTTTCGATGCCTCGCTCCACGTAGGCCCTCGCGTCCGTTCCCGCGATGACGCCGACGATATTGCCGAAGGCAGTCGATCCGGGATCGTCCCAGTACTTGCCATGGCCGTCGGTGCCGAATACGACCTCACCCGCACGCGACGTGCTGTCGCCGTAGTAGCCGGTGTCGAGCCGGATCACCCCGGGAACCTCGTCGGGGTCGCCGCCGAGGACGTCGGAGGCGTGCGGGTTGCCGGGCAGGCGCAGGCCGGGGAGGCTGAGCCCGGCATCCGGGTAGGACTGGACAACGCCGATGAGGTCGCCGGGCGCGGTCATCGAATAGCGCTGGACATCGGGATTCGGGTTGTTCCACCCACCTTCGAACACACCGGTTCCCGCCGACGACGCGTGCAGGATCCGGTCGGCCCGCAGCCCGAGTTGCTCGGCAGATCCCACCACCGAGCCGCCGTAGGAATGACCGACGTACGTCACGGGCGTGCCCGGCGCGTGACTGCTCACCTCCCGATCCACTTCCCGACCGAACTCGACCAGCTTCGGCGCCATCTCCGCGGCGAACGACGGGCTCGGCGCACCATCGGACAGGCTGGTGAGACTCTGCGGAAAGTCGCCCTCCATGTAGAGGAAGATCGGCCCGCCGGTCCGGTCGGCCAGGTTCCAGGCGGCCACATGATTCGACCCGGACGCATTGAGGTTGGTGCTCGTGCCCGGCACGTAGACACCGACGCCGGGTACCCCGGTTCGCATGCTGCCGAGCATCTCGATCATCCGCCCGTTGCCCTCGGTGCTGAACATGAC
Organism: Nocardia sp. JW2; assembly: GCF_051843015.1. Classification (NCBI taxonomy): domain Bacteria; kingdom Bacillati; phylum Actinomycetota; class Actinomycetes; order Mycobacteriales; family Nocardiaceae; genus Nocardia; species Nocardia sp. JW2. The sequence continues at coordinate 162,093 of NZ_JBPXLK010000003.1, read as the reverse complement.
GAACTTGCGGTCCACCATGCCCAGCGCCGCGCCCGAGACGGTCGCCTCCGGATCCGGGATCGGCGACAGCATGGCTTCCAGCTGCCCGACCCGGGCCGCATCCGGCACCGGCTTTGCTTTCTCCCTGGTGAGCGCGTTGCGGATGTTGATCTCGTTCGCCTCGACCCGCATCGCGAACGGCACCCCGTTGAGGTTGCCGAGGGTCTCCGGCGCGGCGATCACCAGCTGACGCTGGACTTCCGGACTCAATCCGGCCAGGAAGGCGGCGCGCTCGTCGGGCGACAGCGCCGCCAACCGCGTCACCACCGCGTCGGGGTCGTGCATCGAGCCATCGATGAGGGCAACGCTGGGCTGACCATCGCGGATGGCGACCAGATCACCCACCGCCTCGCGCAACCGACCACCGAACAGGGTGTCGAGCCGTTCGATCTCGTCCAGCCCGCTGCGCAGGTTGAGTTGGAAAACCCCTGCGGCGCCCTCTTTTTCGGGCTCCGTATGGCTCAGGGCACCGTCGTCCGAAACTGTGAACCCCTGCGACACGGCGAGGTTCTTCTGTTCCAGCACATACGTTTTCGCGTGCTTCAGACCTTGACACACATCAGCGGCGTCGTCGGCGATGCGCAGCAGCACCGCCCGTACCTCGTACCCGTGATCGACTTCCTCATCGATGCGCTGTGTGGCCGCGTCTTTCGTCCGGCCGTGCCAGCTCCCTGCCGCTGACAGCGCGCGCGAACAGTCGTCCACCGAGGTGGACAGCAGGTCGGCGTTCGCGCGGGTAGCCTCGGCCGCCCGGTGCACGGCGTCGAGATTCCAGGTTTCGAGCTGGGGGATCGTCGGCCGCATCAGCGCGGCTCCAGCTTCGTGATCTCGGCGGCGGTCGCGCCGTCGGCGGCCTCGATGTCGGCCGAGAACTTGTCGAGCAGATCGGCCAGCGCCGAATATCTGGTCGCGATCGAGGTCATCGCCTGGCGCGCCGGATCGGGCACACCGCGCAGCACGGCGAGCACATCACTTCCCTCGCCGGTCGCCTCGTTCATCACCGCCCAGCTCAGCGCCTCGACGGCCCCGGCTTCCTGACGCCAGGTGGCCGCCATCGCCGTCAGCTGCCCGGGCTCGACCCCCAAGAATCCACTCAAGAAATCCCCTCCTCCGCTACCGCGCCTCGTCGTTGTGATGGTTGGACGGGGCACGCGGAGCGAGGGTTCCATCATGTGATGTGAGTCACACGGAGGCGGACTCGCTGTTCTCGGCGGCGGCGCGCACGCAGTCGCGGCAGGTGCCGAAGATCTCCAACGTGTGGCTCACCTGGGTGAAGCCGTGCTCGCCCGCGATCGCCTCGGCCCACGCCTCCACGGTGGGGCCTTCCACCTCGACGGTGCTGCCGCACTGCCTGCACACCAGGTGGTGATGATGACCGCTCGAGCACTGGCGGTACACGGACTCGCCGGAATCGGTGCGCAACACGTCGACCATGCCGGCGTCGGCCAACGACTGCAGGGTGCGGTACACGGTGGTCAGGCCGATACCCTCGCCGCGTTTACGAAGTTCGTCGTGCAACTCCTGCGCCGAGCGGAACTCGTCGATATCGCCGAGCAGCGCCGAGATGGCACTGCGCTGACGGGTGCTGCGAACACCGACCTGCTTGCCGGAGTGGTTGTCTGCCAACGGTTTCACCCTTCCTCGGCATGGGCGACGGCATCGACGACGATGTGCGCCAGATGATCGTCGACGAGTTCGTAGAGCACCTCGCGACCCGAGCGTTCCCCGTGCACGACGCCCGCCGACTTGAGAATGCGCAGATGCTGGCTGACCAGCGGCTGGGTGACCCCGAGCGCGTCGACCAGCTCGTGCACACAGCGCGGTGACTCGCGCAACTGCAGCACGATCGCGATCCGCACCGGGGCGGCCAGGGCGCGCAGCAGCTCACCCGCGTCCTCGAGCACCGTGCGCGCGGGCACCGGCGCGGGTGGCAGGGACTGATACGGGCTGTGCTGGTGCGCAGGCGCGGCATCGGTGGTCATCAACCAACTCCTTAATGGAAACCGATACCATTTTGACATGCAAGTGTGCGCATGTCGAATGTGGCGCGGCGTGGCATCGGTCGGCTGCTGATATCTCGCTGGACCCGGCCCGATACGCTGGACCAAATGTGTTCGGAAAACCGTGCAGGTTGGTTACCGAACAAACCGACTCGCAGTGGATGGAGAAATCTCGCGTGGCACCCAAGTCGAAGGTGGACACCGTTGCCAACCTCGCCAAGCGCCGGGGTCTGGTCTACCCGTGCGGTGAGATCTACGGAGGCACCAAGTCGGCGTGGGACTACGGTCCGCTGGGCGTGGAGCTGAAGGAGAACATCAAGCGGCAGTGGTGGCGGACCATGGTCACCAGCCGCGAAGACGTTGTCGGCCTCGACTCCTCGGTGATCCTGCCCCGCCAGGTCTGGGAGGCCTCGGGCCACGTCGCCACGTTCTCCGACCCGCTGGTCGAGTCGCTGCACACGCACAAGCGCTACCGTGCCGACCACCTCCTGGAAGCCTACGAGGAGAAGCACGGCCGCCCGCCTGCCAACGGCCTGGCCGACATCAACGACCCCGAGACCGGCCAGCCCGGCAAGTGGACCGAGCCGAAGAACTTCTCCGGCCTGCTCAAGACCTTCCTCGGCCCGGTCGACGACGAAGAGGGCCTGCACTACCTGCGCCCCGAGACCGCGCAGGGCATCTTCGTCAACTACAAGAACGTCGAGACCACCGCGCGCAAGAAGCCGCCGTTCGGCATCGCCCAGATCGGCAAGAGCTTCCGCAACGAGATCACCCCCGGCAACTTCATCTTCCGCACCCGCGAGTTCGAGCAGATGGAGATGGAGTTCTTCGTCAAGCCCGGTGAAGACGCCGAGTGGCACAAGTACTGGATCGACACCCGCCTGGCCTGGTACACCGACCTCGGCATCGACCCGGACAACCTGCGCCTGTTCGAGCACCCGAAGGAAAAGCTGTCGCACTACTCGGCCGGTACCACCGACATCGAGTACCGCTTCCGCTTCCAGGGCAGCGAGTGGGGCGAGCTCGAGGGTATCGCCAACCGCACCGATTACGACCTCAAGACGCACTCGGAGCACTCGGGCACCGACCTGAGCTTCTTCGATCAGGCCTCCGGTGAGCGCTACATCCCGTACGTCATCGAGCCCGCGGCCGGTCTGACGCGTTCGCTGATGGCGTTCCTGGTCGACGCCTACGCCGAGGACGAGGCACCCAACGCCAAGGGCGGCGTCGATGTGCGCACGGTGCTGCGCCTGGACCGCCGTCTGGCGCCGGTCAAGGCCGCGGTGCTGCCGCTCTCGCGCAACGCCGACCTCACCCCCAAGGCGAAGGACCTCGCCGCACAGCTGCGCCGCAACTGGAACATCGACTTCGACGACGCGGGCGCCATCGGCCGCCGCTACCGTCGTCAGGACGAGATCGGCACCCCGTTCTGCATCACGGTCGACTTCGACACCCTCGACGACCAGGCCGTCACGGTCCGCGAGCGCGACTCGATGGCCCAGGAACGCATCGCCCTCGACCAGGTCGAGTCCTACCTCGCCGCGCGCCTCATCGGCGCCTGACCCACCGAAAGCCCGCGCCCGTCGCGGGCTTTCGCATGTCCGGACACGAGCCGCGTTGATCACACTGTGTAGCTGACGGTTTGCGTCGGCTGGGTGGGTAGTTCACGATTTCGGTGTGCTGTGGGAACCGGAAGACGTGGTGCGGGTGCTCGACCCGTCGGAACAACGATTCGTTCGGCACGGCACGTTCACCGGGCGCTCGGTGACGGTGCACGGGGAACTCGACGCCGCCGCGCTGGGTGCGGCGTTCGCGGCATTGCAGCGGGCGTTCCCGATCCTGGTGTGCCGGATCGTCGAGGACTCCGAGGGACACGGAATCCTGTTGCGGCCGGGCGATTTCGAGGCTGTCGGCGCGTGGGTGAGTTTCGGTGATCCCGACGAGGTGCGGGTGCCCGCCGAGACCATGGACCCCGCCGATCAGCTGGGGTACCTGGATGTCGTTCTCGCCGAAGAGGATCGGGCCAGGGTCACGTTGTTCGTGCACCACGGGGTGGCCGACGCCGGGCATTGCGTCGAGCTGTTCGCGCGGCTGTGGGGGTACTACACCGATCATGTGGAGACCGGGAAGATCATCGCGGGGGCGCGGGAGCTGCCGGTGTCGCTGGAGATGATGCTGGCGCAGCGGGGGATCGGACGCGGGCCGAGGTCGGGGCTGGAAGCGGTGACGCGGCCGCTCGTCGTGGCCGAGACCGGTGGGTCGCAGCGCGCCGAGCCCGCCACCCTCGCCAGACCTGCTCGCGTCCAGCTGGAACCGGCCGAGACCGCCCGCGTGCTCGAGCTGGCTCGCGCGCACGCGGTGAGCGTCAACGGGTTGGTCACCGCCGCCGTGCTGCGGGCATACCGCGGGGTGTACGGCGGGGAGCGGGTGGGCTGTGTCTACCCGGTGGATCTGCGCAGGCGTCTCGACCCACCGGTTGCGGCGGAGGCGGGGACGAACGTGTCCGGGCTCGCGGCGTTCGCGACCGACGACACCGACGATGTCGTCGACCTGGCCCGCCGCATCGGCACCAGCCTGCACAACGACCTGGCCGACGGCGTCGTCGAACAGTCGGTGCTGCACTTCCCGGACTACTACGGCCCCACCCGAATCCACTCGATCGCGGGCCATATCGCCGTCACCAACACCGGAACGGTGCCGCTGTTCCGCGCACCGACCGGACTCATCCTCGACGACTACGAGATCGTCTACCTCTCCGCCCACCCACGCCCGTCCACCGGTACGGCCGCGGCGGTCACCTTCCTCGTCTACACCTATCTCGGCAGGCTGACGATCGGCCGCCTCGGTGGCGGGACACGCGCAGCCGAATTGCTGACAGCCGTTGTCGCAGAACTGACTTGGGCCTGCTCACGCGAAACCGCAGCGTCCGCCTGAAGTCACCCGGCGCATCGGGGACGGCCGACCGCCCACGCGACACCGGTGCCAGGCGGCTGGTCGACTCGACCACGCGGCCGACCGGAAGTCGTGCCACGCGCCCGCCGCATGGAGGGTCCACCCGCAGCGGCGGGCCGATTCGACTACCTCGCGGCCAGTGGTTCCTGCAACTCGGTGACCCATCCGTTCGGATCCGGTGTCCATTCGAGCGTCACCTCACGCACCGGGGCGGCCGTGCGGTACCCGTTGTCCTCCACCCAGCGACCCAGCTCCTGCCACGCGGCACCGATTCCGCCTACGTTCCCGTGGTAGACCGTCGTCGCCACCCGATCGACGGCAGGCAGGTCGACGATCGAAATATCCCGCACCGCATCGGGTTCGGCATTCACCGGCACACAGGCGTGCACCCGCACGGTGCCGTCGTCGGCGGGCTCGTAGTACGCGATGGCCGGACCGGCGATCGCGATGCCCGCCTGCGCGAGCCGATCGCTGAGCCCCTGGAACAACGGCTGGATCACCGGGCTGATGTGGGCGGGTTCGAAACCCGCCGCCACCCCGCTCGACCTGGCCACCCGCACCGCGGGCACGGACTTGATCACAACATCCTGCTCGGGCATGACGCCCTCCTTCTCGATGATGCGAAGTCTCGCCTCGACCTCGGTCAGCCGCGCGCGGTCGGCCGTCAACCGCTGTTCCAGCTCCGCCCGGCGCAACGTGAGCATGCCGCGCAGCTCCCGGGGTTGTGGCCCCGGCTCGAGCATCCGGCCCACCTGCTCGAGACTGAACCCGAGCCCCTTGAGCGCGACGATCCGGTTGAGCCTGGCCAGCTGCGCGGCCGAATAGAACCGGTAGCCGGTGGCCGGATCGACCCGGGCGGGTCGCAACAATCCGACCGCGTCGTAGTGGCGCAGCATGCGCACCGACACCTGACCGTGTCTGGCGAAATCTCCGATACTGAACATGACGCCCTCCGGTGTACGGCCTCACACAGTGTGAGAGTCAACGATCAGAATCTGCCGCCTCGGCTCACCCGCCGCGACCCCGACGAGCCACCGAACGATCCGGGCCGGTACCCACCCCCGCGTGAGCCGTACCCACCACCGCGCGAGCCGCTGATCGCTCCGCGCAGCAGACCGTCCAGCAGGATGCCGCCGAGCACCGCACCGGTCTGCCCACTCCCGGACATGGGTTGTCTTGTCTCCCAGGCCCGTACGCTCGCCTCCGCCTCCTGCAGGGCCCGCCCACCCGATTCGGCGGCGGCCTGCGCGCTCCGCAACGCCAGTTCGGGATCGGTGCCTGCCTGCTGCCGCGCCTGATCGAGATGACGTTGCGCCTGCGCCAGCCGGGTGCGCGCCTCGGCGTCGACACCGCCGCGCCGCGTGGTGATGAACGACGACGCGGCATCGATACGGCTGGTCGCGTCGAGCAGTGTGCGGTCGAGCCGGCGACGCAGGTCCTCGAAGGCGAGCTTGCGGTCCGAGGCCGCGGCGATGGCTCGGTCGAGGTCGGCGTCGGCGGTGACCACCTCGTGGAAGGCGCCGAGCGGGTCGGCGTCGTCGACCGTGTTCAGGGTGGTGGTCGCGGTGGCCATCGCGCCGCTGAGCTGGGTGCCACCGAATTCGGTCAGGGTGGACGCGGCGGCGAGATCGGCGCGCAATTCGTCCAGAGCGGCGGGCAATCCGTCGCGGGCCTGCTGGATGTCGGCCGCCGCGTGCTCGACGGTGTCGAGCAGCGTGCGGGCCTGGCCGAGAGCGGCCTCGGCCGCGCGGATCGCGGCCACCGCACCACCCTGCTGCCCGGCCGGTTTCGTGAGTACGTCGCGGGCGGCGTCGATATTGGTCTGGGCGAAGGTGATTCGCTCCCCGGCCATGCGCACGTTGTCGCGTACGGAGGTCAGCATCGCCGGGGGATAGGTCGCGTCGAGCCGGGCCAGTTCGGTGTCGGCGGCGGGCAGGCGGGCGGTGAGCTCGACGACGGTGCGGGTGAGAGCGTCGAGGCGGGCGGGCGCGTCGATGAGCAGATCGCGCATGGCGTCGAAGTCGGCCACCTGGGCGTCGAGTTCGCGGTCGGCCTTGCCGGTGGTCGCCAGCAGGTCCAGCAGCAGGGCGCGCTGCTGATCGGGGGTTTCGGGAACGGCGTCGTCGAGTTGCTGACGCAGGGCGAACGCCTTCGCGGTCGCCGCACGGGCCGCGTCCAGGGCGTTCCGGAACGGGGTCACCGCCGTCTCGCCGAATTCGCCGGTCGCCAGCGCCAATTCCTCCTCGCTCGTCCGCACCGCGTCGTCGATCTCGACCAGGCGTTCCTTCGACAACGCGTGCAGGGTCGGCAGCGAAAGACGCGATAGCGCAGCCGAATCGGTGGGATCCATGCCGCGTGCCGTCGCGAGTTCCGCCCTGTCCTTGGCATGGCGACGCCGACGCATGACCAGAACGAGCAGACCGGCCGCCACCACCACGGCCAGTGCTATCAACACCAGCACGCCCGACGACGCGCCACCACCGCGCGCCGCCGCCCCAAGTCCCTCGGCGGTGTCGATTCCCGCTTGCGCCCATTTCTGTTCGTGCAGATCGGGTTCCACCGTGTCGGCCAGCAGCGACTCCACCTCGGCGTCGGTGATGCTCGCGGGTGGGATGCCGTCGAACCAGTAGCCGCGGTCGTCGACGGCCACCGCGAGCAGCAGATCGCGATCGCCGAAATCGGAGAGCTCGGCCGTGCGCGCTGCCCAGTCACGGGCGGACATGGACCCGAAATCGTTGACGTAGACGAGCCAGAGCTTCACCTGGTGATCGCGGTAGAGGGCGTCGACGGCGCCGAGCACCCGCTGTTCGTCCGCCGGGCCGAGCACGTCGGCGGAGTCGACCAGTTGCGGACCCATCCGCGTCGGTGGCTCCGCACCGGCCGCCGGGGCACACAGCAGAAGCAGGAACGCGCCGAGCAGATTCGCGACGAATCGCTTCCCCGGGCCTGCGCCCCAGAGTTGCCCCGCCGCTGGTCGATACGACGTGCGGGCTCGCTCGACGTACCTCACCGATCGGATGCGCGGACTCTTCCTCGGCAGCGGCATGAGTCGAATCTAACGGCCCGGACCGAGTGAGACGGGTACGACAGGTCGGCGCGTGCCTCACTACCATCGGGACCATGGTCACAGTCGATGCCCGCTACACCGGTCAGGTCGCCCCCGGCGGCGACGCTCAGCAGCGCGATGTCCCCGGCGCCCGCATCGTGAAGATGGCCGTCGGCGCCATGAACAACAACACCTACCTGGTGCGATGCGCCGCCACCGGGGCAACCCTGCTGATCGACGCCGCCAACGAGGCGAACCGCATCCTCGAACTGGTGAACCAGGAGGCCGAGGGGCAGGTCGAACTCATCGTCACCACGCACCAGCACCCCGACCACTGGTGGGCGCTGGCGGATGTGGCAGGCGCCCTCGCCGTCCCGTCGGCCGCGCACCCCCTCGACGCCGAACCGCTGCCCGTCACCCCCGACCGCCTCCTCGCCGACGGCGAGACGATCGACCTGGGCGAACTCACCCTCACCGTCATCCACCTGCGCGGCCACACCCCTGGCTCGATCGCGCTGGCCCTGACCGACGGCGCGGGCCGCACCCACCTGTTCACCGGTGACTCCCTGTTCCCCGGCGGCGTGGGCAAAACGCACAACGCCGAGGATTTCGACTCCCTGTTCACCGATGTGACCACCAAGCTGTTCGACCGCTACCCGGACGACACCGTCGTCTACCCAGGTCACGGCGACGACACCACCCTCGGCGCGGAGCGACCCCAACTGCCCGAGTGGCGTGCCCGCGGCTGGTAGTCCGAGGCCGACCGGGCACGCCGCGTCGTTCACCGGACCGGAATTCACTAGTGACCGCTGAGCCGACGACCGGTCGGTGGCACCTGGCAGACTGAGCAAGGTGAAATCGGGTTCTTCGCGCACGACCGTGCCCGCTCCGGATGCCCGACACCGGCGCGGCTTGCTCTCGACGGTCTCGATCTGGATCACCAGGCTGGTCGCCGGGGCGATCGTGATGGGCTTGGTGCTGCTCGGTGGGACGGCGTTCCGGGTGTGGCAGGTCGCGCGGATCGACGACCACACCCCGGCCGACGCGATCGTGGTGCTCGGCGCCGCCCAGTATTCGGGGACGCCGTCGTCGGTCTTCGAGGCCAGGCTGTACCAGGCGTGGCGGCTCTACGAGACGGGTGTGGCGCCCCTGGTGATCACCGTCGGCGGCAAGCAGGAGGGCGACCTCTACACCGAAGCCGCCTCGGGCAAGCAATATCTCGAGGACAAGGGCGTGCGGAGCGGCGACATCCTCGCCGTCGAAACGGGATCCGACACCCTGCGCAGCATCGAGGCCGTCGCCGCCGCCATGCACGAGAGCGGCTTGTCATCGGCCGTACTCGTGAGCGACCCGTGGCATTCACTGCGAACCAGGACGATGGCGCGAGACGCCGGTCTGCACGCCTGGACCGCACCCACCCGCACCGGGCCGGCCGTCTACACGAGGGAGTCGCAATTCCACGGCATCGCCCGCGAAACCGGTGCGCTGCTGTGGTACCAGCTCACTCATTTCTCGGCAGATTTCCCTTACGAGGCGGGACAGTGAGATGACCGATACCTACACCCCGCACGACCGCGAACGCATGGTCACCGAGCCGGGCAAAACCGCCTGGCCGGGTGCGGCGGGCAAGGGCCACCGCAGCGAATTCTCCCGGGACCGGGCGCGCGTGCTGCACTCGGCCGCGCTGCGTCGCCTCGCCGACAAAACCCAGGTCATGGGTCCACGCGAAGGCGACACCCCGCGTACCCGGCTCACCCATTCGCTCGAGGTCGCCCAGATCGGGCGCAGCATCGCCGACGGCATCGGCGCCGACCCCGACCTCGCCGATCTGGCCGGCCTCGCCCACGACATCGGCCACCCGCCCTACGGCCACAACGGCGAACGCGCCCTCGACGAATTCGCCGACGCCTACGGTGGTTTCGAGGGCAACGCCCAGAATCTGCGGATCCTCACCCGCCTCGAGCCCAAGGTCCTCGATGCCGACGGCGAGAGCGCCGGACTCAACCTCACCCGCGCCGCCCTCGACGCCACGCTCAAATACCCGTGGGGCAGAAGCGGTTCCGGCACCAAGTTCGGTGCCTACGTCGACGATCTGGAGCGCCTGGCGTGGGTGCGCAAGGACGCTCCCGAGCGCAAGCAGAGCCTGGAATGCCAGATCATGGACTGGTCCGACGACGTGGCGTACTCCGTGCACGATGTGGAAGACGGCGTGATCGTCGGCCGCATCGATCTGCGTGCCCTCGCCGACCCCGCCGAACAGGCGGCCCTGGCCGAACAGGGCCACGGCGAACACCCCGACCAGTCGATCGATGCCCTGGCAGCCGCCGCGCAACGGCTGTCCGAACTCGACGTGGTCGCCGAGGCGGCGGGCTACGACGGCACCTTCGCCGCGTCGGTCGCCCTGAAACGGCTCACCAGCGAACTGGTCGGGCGCTTCGCCACCGCCGCCATCGTCGCCACCCAGGAGCACGCCGGGCCGGGCCCGCTGATGCGCTACGAGGCCGATCTGATCGTGCCGCCGGTGGTCGCGGCCGAGGTGGCCGTGCTCAAGACGGTCGCGCTGCGGTACGTGCGTTCCGATCGTGGGCACCTGGCCAGGCAGCAGACCCAGCGCGAACGTGTCCAGGCCGTCGCGGACCGCCTGCTCACCACCGCTCCGGCCCACCTCGACGATCAGATGCTGCCCTGGTGGAACGCCGCCACCGACGACACCGCCCGGGTGCGCGTGGTGATCGACCAGATCGCCTCCTACACCGAAAGCCGCTTCGAGCGGGTCGCGACCGCGCTGGACTGCCGCTGACCTGGACCCACTAGACTTGCCGCGTGGCCGGACGAATCCCAGATCGCGATATCGCGGCGATCCGTGAACGTGTCCGGATCGAAGACGTTGTCGGAGAGTACGTGGCGCTCAAACGCGCCGGTGCCGACTCCATCAAAGGCCTGTGCCCGTTCCACGACGAGAAGTCCCCGTCGTTCCATGTGCGGCCCAATCACGGCCTGTTCCACTGCTTCGGCTGTGGCGAGGGCGGTGACGTCTACAAGTTCCTGCAGCAGATCGAGCACATCGGTTTCGTCGAGGCCGTCGAACAGATGGCCGACCGCATCGGCTACCAGATCAACTACGAGGGCGGCGGCACCTCGGTGCAGCGCGACCGGGGCACCCGCTCGCGGCTGGTCGCCGCCAACGCCGCCGCGCAGGAGTTCTACGCCGCGCGCCTGTACGAACCCGAGGCCGAGGCCGCCCGCAAGTACCTGACCGACCGCAACTTCGACCAGGCCGTCTGGCAGCAGTTCGGCTGCGGTTACGCGCCCGCCGGCTGGGACGCCCTCACAAAACACCTGCAGCGCCTCGGTTTCGAGTTCAAGGAGCTGGAAGCCGCCGGGCTGTCCAAGCAGGGCAAACGCGGCCCGATCGACCGCTTCCACCGCAGGCTGCTGTGGCCCATCCGCAATCTCGGTGGCGAGGTGATCGGATTCGGCGCCCGCAAGATCTTCGACGACGACACCATGCCCGGCAAGTACGTGAATACGCCGGAAACGTTGCTGTACAAGAAGTCTCAGGTGCTGTTCGGCCTCGACCACGCCAAGCGTGAGATCGCCAAGGGGCATCAGGCCGTGGTCGTCGAGGGATACACCGACGTGATGGCCATGCACCTGGCCGGGGTGAAGACCGCCGTCGCCTCCTGCGGAACGGCCTTCGGTGAAGAACACCTGCAGGTGCTGCGCAGGCTGCTGATGGACGACAACTTCTGGCGCGGCGAGATCATCTACACCTTCGACGGCGACGCGGCGGGCCAGGCGGCCGCGCTGAAGGCCTTCAGCGGCGACCAGCGGCTGGCCGGGCAGACCTATATCGCGGTGGCGCCCGACGGGCAGGATCCGTGCGAGCTGCGTCAGCGCTCGGGCGATTCCGCCGTGCGCGACCTCGTCGCCCGCCGAACCCCGCTCTACGAGTTCGTGATTCGTGGCGTGCTCGCCGAATACAACCTCGACACGGTCGAAGGACAGGTCGAGGCGCGACGGCGTGCGGTTCCGGTGGTCGCCCAGATCAAGGACAACGCGACCCGCAAGGGCTACGCGACGAAGCTGGCCGGCTGGCTCGGCGTGGACGACATCCAGTCCCTGGTGCGCCAGGTCGGTGACGAAGCCCGCAAGCACTTCCGCGGCGGCGCGGCGTCCGCCGACGACAAGGGTGGCCGGCGAGGTGCCGTCGCACCACGGCCTGTCGCACCCACCCGCGGCAACGGCGACTCGGCCCGACCCGACCCCCGCGAACCGACGTTGCTCGCCCAGCGCCAAAGCCTCTGCGCGGCTCTGCAATACCCGGGGATCGCGGGCCCGGCCTTCGACGACGTCGAGGCCGACGCGTTCATCCACCCCGCCTACGTGATGGTCCGGTTGATGATCGCGAAAGCCGGCGGCACCGCATCGGGTCTCACCGGCGCCGAGTGGGTCGCCGCAGTGGCCGACCAGAGCGAGGACCTGCTCATCCGGGCCCTCGTCTCGGAGCTGGCCAACGAACAACTGCCCGTCCGCACCCAGGAGGACGTGCCACGGCTCATCTCCGGGGTGCTCGCGCGCGTGCAGGAGATCTGGGTGGGCCGCCAGATCGCCGAGCTGAAGTCACGCCTGCAGCGCATGTCGGCGTCCGATCAGCCCGACGGCTACATGGAGCTGTTCGGCGACCTGGTGGCCCTCGAGGCGTACCGCAAGGACCTCGGACAGCGGGCCATGGGCAACGACCCCAACGTCACCGGCGTCTAACGCCCCCGGCGCAGCTGGTTGTGCGGCACCATCACCGTGGTCCGCTCGTCGAGCGGCTCCATCGGCTCCAGCTTCGGCTGAGTGCTCAACTTGTCCGACAGCTTCTGCCTGCCCACCGACACCAGCTTCTTCGTCACGGGGCTACCCGTCACCGCCCGTGTCGCCGCACTGATCTGTTCATAGCGCGCCCGCCCGGCCTTCGTGCCGAGCACATACCCGGCCGCCACGCCGATGATCAACCGCAGCATCTCCTGGAGCTCCTCCCACGTCTGTGTGCGCGCCCCATCCTGCCCGACTCACCCCACCCCTGTCGATCCACCCCACCCCGCCTCGCCCTCCACATGTCCGCAGGTAGCGGCCCGATTTGGGAACCCACGACCCCATACGCTAAAGTTTCATCTCGTTCAGCCAGCCAAGCTGACCCGAGCCCAACAGCTCAGAATATTCCCCTATAGCTCAATTGGCAGAGCAGCCGACTGTTAATCGGCAGGTTTCTGGTTCGAGTCCAGATGGGGGAGCATAACCACCAGGTCAGGCACGGTTACCGTGCCTGACCTGTTTCGTATGTGGGCCGCGACCAAAAATACGCCAAGAAATCCGGTTAGTACTGCTGGCGTGCAGCACCGTGACGGCCGTAGGTCCGGCCCACCAGACGTCTCAACTGTGATCCTGGGTTAACCTCAGCTGCTGAGTGGGAGTCAGGGGTTCGAGTCCCCTTAGCTCCACCAATCGTGTCATGGTACGAACCAGCCCCAAGGTCGTTTCCGGGTTAGGGGATGCGGGAGGTGGGGACGAGGCGGTCGGGGCCGATGATGGCGACCTGGGCGACGATGGTCTCGATGAGTGCTTTGGCTTGGGCGCGGGTGCCAGTGGCGATGATTTCCGCGATGTGGTCAGCGATGTCGTCGAGTGTAGCGGTCTCGGGGGCGACGGGCTCGTTGTCGAGCGTGGTCGTGAGTTGGTCGCGGCGGGTGGCGAGCTGGGTTGTTTGGTACGCAATTCGCCCAGTCGTCCGGCGAGGAGCTGGATCGAGGGTGCCGTTTCGAAGGCGTTCAGATAACGATCGATCGCCTGCTGGGCCTTGGTGAGCTCAGCGGTGACAGCTTCCAGTTCGATGCGGGTGTCACTACTCAAATAGTGGTGGCGTCGCTGCTGAGCGGCGATTGCCTGACTGGTCAGATCATGACGAGTGCGGTAGAACTTGCCCAAGCTTCCAGAACGGCAGCATCGACTGAGTCGGCGTCGAGACGGGTGAAGCACACTTGTCGCTGTCGTAGCGTGCACGATTGAAACAGGTGTAATAGCGGTAGGAGCGGGAACGCCCGGTCGCTCGGGTGCCGATCATGGCCCGCCCGCAACGTGGGCCGCGCAGGCGTCCGGTGAGCAGATAGTCCGAGGAGTTTGCGGCGCGGTGGGCGTGGGATTCTCCACGTGCGTCGAGGACCGCTGGGCGTGGTCGAAGGTGTCGGTGTCGATGAGGGCGGCAGGAATAGAGGTCGAAGATCATGCGCACCACCACGGCTTCGGCCTCGTCGACCACTAGCGTCTGTGTGGTTTTGTCGACTCGGTAGCCGTAGGGCCGTTTGCTGCCCTTCCACAGTCCTTGGGCGGCTTTGCGTTCCATGCCCGCGATGACGCGGTCGATGACGGTGTCGGGTTAGAATTGGGCGAACATGCCCAGAATCTGCACCAGCATCCGCCCCATCGGGTTGGAGGTGTCGAATGGGTCTGTGGCGGAGCGGAACACGACTTTGGCCTGGTCGAGCTCATCGAGGAGGGTGACCAGGTCGCGCAGGTTGCGGGAGAACTGGTCGACCCGGTAGACCACGAGCACGTCGATGACCCCGGCGCGGGCGAGGAACACGAGCCCGCGTCGAACTCGCGAACCAGATGTGCGCGCTGCTGAGCCCCGACAAAGCAGGTCCGGACCTCGCCCTGTGGGGACTGCTGTATCTGGCCATGGCTTTGTCGTACGCGAAGATCGGCCGAGAAGGCGATGCGCTTCGCCATTGGGACGACGCCGACCGGGCGCCGCGAGCCTTGGGCGAGGACTACGTGCATTCCATGGCTAATCTTCGGTCGCGCCATGGTCGACGCGTACATGATCACCATCCACGCCGACCTCATGCATAGCGGCTACGCCATCCAGCAGGCTGCCAGGGTCGACCTGGACAAGATGCCGTCCGCAACGCGCCGCAGCTTCCACGCCTCCGAAACCGCACGCGCACACCACATGCGCGACGAACCTCTCGCCACTGTCACCCTGCTGTCGAAAGCGAACCGGGAATCGCCGGACACCTTCGGGTTCTCCCGCTTCGCCCGCTCCGCGGTGCCCGACCTCGTCGAAGGCGGCGGTGCCACGGTCCGAGCCGACGCCGAACAGCTCGCCTCGGTACTCGGATTCGAAGTCTGACAACACCGAGGTTCGAATTGTAATCGGCAGTATCGGACGTGCTGTCGGCCCAAGATCGGCACGGCCATAGGATTCTTGGGTGCAAACGTTGGCGGAGCTGCTCGCGACCAGTCGATCAGATGCGGGGTTGACGCAGAGCGAGCTGGCTCAACGCGTCGGAGTTTCCCGCCAAACGATCGGCCGATGGGAACGGGGAACCAATCACCCCAGCCGGGATGTCCTGAGCACTATCGCCACGGTGCTGGGCATCGAAGCTGAAACGCTGCTCATCGCTGCCGGACACCACCCGATGTTGCGTGCAGGAAGCGAGATCTCGCAACCAGTTCGGCCGCTGCTCGGGGCACTGCCCTTCAGCCAGCTCACGCCGGACCGATTTGAGCTGGCCTGCATTTCGGTCATGGATCATCGCCACCCCGGTGGCCACACCGCACGCTACGGCGGATCCGGTGAAGAGCAGTACGGCATCGATCTCCTTACGACGATCGACGGCGTGCGCTACGCGACCGGCCAGTGCAAACGCCACAAGACGTTTGGTGCCGCTGCGATCCGCGAGGCGATCACGAAAGTGAGCGAGCCGGCAACAATCAACTATCTATTTCTTGCACGTGAGGTCGCGACCACTGACGCCCGTGACGAGATAGCAAATCACCTGGGCTGGGAACTATGGGATGGCGAGACCCTATCTCGCTATGTACGCGAGAAGATGTCCGACGACGATTCCACGCGTTTCGTTGATACCTTCTTCCCCAGCTATCGGAAGGATTTCCTGGGCAAGGAGTTGCCCGGGCCCTGGCAGACGATCAGCGAGTTCTACACTCCCGCGTCTGGGGACCAGGCGTTCACTCACGATTGGGAGCTCGTAGGCCGCGAGAATGAAGTAGCGATGCTGGACCAAGCCATTCGTGCTGAAAGTCCGGCGGTGTCGGTGGCCTTCGGGCGTGGGGGCATCGGCAAGTCTCGTCTGCTTCTTTCGGTGGCTGAGATTTTCGCGACCGAGGGTTGGTTTGTTCGAATACTCGGCAGGGATGCGGTGCTCGACGGGCAGTCATACGAGGCGGTCCCGAGCACTGGAGCCGTTCTCATCGTTGTTGATGACGTCCATGATCGAAACAATTGTGGCGCAGTGGTCGCCGGGGTCCTCACCAGGAATCCCCGCGCAAAGATCCTCATTTCGTCCAGACCCTATGGAACGGTCGAACTCGACAGAGCTCTGCGGCCAACGGGCCTGCTGCTGTCGGACCTCCCGACGGTCACACTGGGCGACCTGTCGTTGGCCGCTGCCGTCGAATTGGCCACCGCGGCGCTCGGCCCGGAGTCAGAAATCCACGCCGATAGGCTCGCCGCACTTACCCGTGACTGTCCTCTCGCAACTGTCGTTGGTGGCTACCTCATCCGAGCAGGCAAACTAGACCCCACGGGCCTCGAACAGGACGACCGTGTCCGCGAAACGATCCTCTTGGGTTTCAGGGACGCGTTGTTTGCGGCTGGCGATCACGAACGACGTCGGACCGTGCTGGAGGCGGTCTCGATCTTGCAGCCCTTCCGTAGCGACGAGCCCGAGTTTCAAAGTGCCATCGCGACCCTCGTCGGTACCACCTACAAGAACGTCAGTTACCAGCTTCGAGAACTTGAGGATTCAGGAATCCTGCTGCGGCGCAATACATCCATACGCATTGTTCCGGATCTGCTCGCCGATGTTGTTTTGGCCGACGCTTGCTTCGATCGGCGATCAGGCGTGGACAACGGCTACTTGCCCGAGGTGCTAGCGGCAACGAGCGGAGCGGCCCGCGTGCATGTCTTCCTCAATGTGTCGAGGGTGGATTGGCAAGTCGAACACCGCATGTCCGACGCGGTGAACAGGTGCTGGGCTTTTATCCAAGATTCTCTGCAAGACAATAGCATTTCCACCTACATGCAGGTATTGAAGAGCGTTAATCAGGTGGCGGCAATGCAGCCGAAGCATGCGCTCGCACTCGTACAGTGGGTGTTGGACCATCCGGTCGATGATGAAACCGGAGCACGCGAACACTCATGGTTCGGTTGGCGCTGGCAGCACGTGCTCAACGAAATGGCCACGACGGCGCGCCTCGTCTCGTATACAAGAGAAGCCCGAAAAAGTGCCTGCAACCTGTTATGGAGCCTGGCCCAGAACGCTCACCACCGCTCAGCCGACCCACAGAGCAACAACCCGCTCACGATCTTGAAGGAGATTTCGCAGTTCGGGTTGGAGAAACCGCTAGGCGTGAATCAGGACATGATCGAGTTGGCCGAGTCGTGGGCCGAGCACGAAACCAGCTTGTCCCCCCTCAAAGCCATCGAGCCGTTGGTCGCGACCGAAGGTGAGTCGCACCGATATCGCGGGTACACACTAACGTTGACGGGATTTGCGCTCGATCCAGACGGGATTCGCGCGATTCGACGTCGAGCTATCGGCCTCGCTGTGAAAGAAATCTGCGGTCGCGATCTATCACGGGCGATCGTCGGGACGTGGTTCGTCGGGCTGGCGCTGCGATACCCGAATGGTTTGATCGGTCGGGAAGTCACCGACGAAGAAAAGGCACGGTGGCACTCCGATTTCGTAGATACCGTCGTGCAGCTCCAGGAGGTTCTGCAGTCGATTCACCTTGACCCACTTGTATCGTTGGGTGTCTTCGAAGGTCTGTCATGGCATGTGAATTATGGGTCGGGCCCGGTACACGATGCTGCGGAAAGGGCTTGCAAGTCTTTACCCGACACTCTGGATTTTTGGTTCGCGTTGTGGCTTTCTGAAGGGCGGTGGGCCAGGCTCTACCGTAAGCCAGGCATGGATTGGCAAGAAAGCCAACATGGGCGGGCTGCTGCGGTCGCGCACACCGCGCAGCGCGCAATCACAGAACTGGACGATGACGCAATCATCGATCTACTCGAAGACCGTGTACAAGCTCAGCGGAACGCGCTCGATCGTCGAATCTCGCCCAGAAACAATCTCATCGAAGCACTCCTGACCAGGCGGCCGACGCTGGCAACGACACTACTGGAACGGGTACTGGTTGCCCCCGGGAGCAGCCTGGACGTGTTCGTCGCGGATGTCGTCAACCTGGTAGGGCAGATACAGCCCGGCGGCTTGATGGCAATCACCAGGCGGCTTCTCGACAGCGACATTTCGACGGTTCGGACCCAGGCAGCGATCGGCCTCGCAGGCCGCGACCGTCGAACTGAACCACTGCTTGATGGAGAGCTGGACCTACTCCACGAGTTCGCTGTTGAGTCCGATGCCGATGTGCGTGGGGCTGTTGCTGAAGCAGCCTTCAGTCTCGCCGAAACGCATCCCAACCACGCCTCAGACTTGTTGGTTCATGTCCCGTTTTCTGATTCACCAAGACTCGCTCAGACCATTCTCGATGGCCTGGAGATCTATGGACTTCTCACATGGACATCGTTGTCGTCGCAGCAGCAGGCAGTGATTTGGGATGGCGTCCGGGAGCTGAATAACCTCGATGACTATTCCATCCAGCGCTTCCTCCGGCTCCGCTCGGCCGAGGACCCAGCGGCTGTGCTCGAGCTGCTCCGGCAGCGGATAGAGCGGAGCGAGCTGACGTCGACATCGAATCGATACAAGCCAGTCCCATACTCCTGGCCCGAAACGTTAGCGGTGCGGGAGCATCCCAGCTTCATCCAACAGCTGCGTGAATTGCTCTCGTGGTTGAAGGATCGAACGTCGCCTCTGCCAGCCATGCAGGGTAGCAGCCTATTCGCTGCTGCGGCAGTGGTTTTTGATGAACCCGTTCTAACACTTCTTCAGCAAACGCTGCAACACGGGACCGACCTCGACACCCAAGTCGTGTGTCTGGTCCTTCAAGAGGCACCTGATGACTTGGTCTTTCGAGAGGTTGACTTTGTCATTGATGCTCTGACTGCCCTGTCCGCCCGTTCGGCAAAGCAGCTCGGATGGATTCAGGACGCTCTGGGGCAGTCAGCACTGACAGGAACTCGTCATGGGGTCCCAGGCGAGCCGTACCCCCAAGACATGCGGCTGCGTGATGAATGCGCAGGTATTGCTGAACAACTCCTGGAGACAGCCCCTGTTGCTGCGACGTTCTATCGCAAGCTCAGCGAACGAGGCGCTGATGCAGTGAACCGGTACCGAGACCACGAGCCCGACCCACGACCGTGGTGAGCGGACGACCACACATATTGCTAAAATCGGCATAGCCGTCTGTTAAGTCTAAGCTCGATGAACGCGGTGATCGGGAAATTGTAAGCAGCTCCTCGCTTCACCTGCAAAGATGGGGAGGTGACACCTCGTGACGCCATTGATGCACTCAAAGGGACAAGCTCGCAACAGCGTTCGGCAGCCATGGGCTGCATTGGCGGATGGCGTAAGAAGGCGTTGCCTATTACGCGACCGAGGGCTTTGCCGGCAACGGTGCAGTCTACATCGGCTCAATGGGCGTGGGCAGTTTTCGATGGTCACATCGATACTCGTTGGCATGAGCTGGATGCATCCGTCAATCGGATAGTTAGCATTGTTTGCCAGCCCGCAGCGAGTATCGGGCGTCTGTTATTTGGCGTGGTCGAGGAGCTTATAGAGGCATACGATGCACTCCAATCAGCGGTGTTCGAGGTCGGACGCTTCGTCCCACCAGCTGGGCAACTGACGGAGGCACTGGACCTCCTCACAACGATGCAGCAGATTGCACTCGGCGTCGTGGAGAACGTGATTATCTGCCTGAGCAATCAGCTAGATATCATTATGACGGTGGGTCACCGCGTCGCCTGAGTGGCCGAGCTGGCGAGCTGCGTCCTCGGGGCTGTGTGCGCCAGCGATCATCGTGGCAACAGTCTTTTTGGAAGGTCTTGGCGGTGATCCAGGCGAAGTTCTCACCCCGGCCCTGCTTCCGCAATCGGTTGAAGTTGTGCGGGTCCCAGATGCCGCCGTCGCGGTTGGGAAACACCAAAGTCGAGATCGTTCGGAAACTGCTTCGGATCGAACACGGCGCAGGGTGTCGACGACGAACGGCGGGATCAAGACGGCCCGATAGCCTGAGTCGGTCTTGGTACGCGGTTGGCGGATCAGATCCTTCCCTTTGAGACGAACGATGGTGCCGGCGAAGGTGATTCGCGGGGGCCGCGATTCAAGGTCGACGTCAGACCAGCGGAGCGCCAGGGTCTCCCGGGCGTGGACAGGTACCGAGTTCGACGTCGACGACATCGAGGACTCGTTGATTGCGCTTGCGGCCGTACGTATAGCCCGCTGATCCGTCGAGTGGAGCGCCATTGACCCAGTCGGTGAGTTGCGCCCGCAATTGGGCCAGGGTCGTCATGTCGGCGGAACGGGGCTTGGTGTGTTTGCGCGGTAGGTCGGCGACTTCGCGGACGGGGTTGCGGTCGATCGCGGCGCGCCGGACTGCCATCCCCATCATTTCTGACAGGATGACGCGCTGGCGCCGTGCCTTCTCCCGATGACCGTCGAGCGCGATGCGCTTGATGTGGGATCCAGTCGCGTTGTCGAGGGCTCCCAGACCAGCAGCCTGCCCAGCGAAGATTTGATCTTGATCGCGTCGGGTTTGGCTCTCTTATCGGTCGAGACCTCGATCTCGCGCCGGTAGAGGTCGAGCGACTGCGGCGTGATGCCATCCTGGACGGCCTTCTCGGCGAGCCACAGTTCGGCAAGTTCGGTCAATGTCGTCTCGCGAGTGATCAGCTTGCCCTGCGCGTGCTTGCGGTCGGCCAGTGTGCGGCGGAGTGCGTCCTCGGCTTGCCCCTTGGTGGCACCGAAGCGGTCGACGGGCCGGCTGATGCCGTCCTCGTCGCCGTAACGCGTCGTCGCTCGCCAGCTGCCGTTGCGCTGAATCGCGCGAGCGCTCTGCTGCTCACGCGTGTCCGGCATCTTGATCCGCGATAAATGCGGAAACGGTTCCTCTGTCCGGCAATCAGGGGCAACACTGAATGCCATGTACCGAGCAGTGAGGGATTGGGCGTCGTGGGTCAGGGCGAACGTTGATGAGCCTGATGTCGTTCTCCGGCTAGGAAATTGGGCAAGGTGGTCGGGGCGCAGAGTCGCAGATGGCGAGCGGCTGGGGATCCGCCAGCCCGAAGAGACCTTGACGAATTCGCTGCTACTCGACTTGCGGCGAGACTTGCCGAATCTGCAGGTACAAATGATCGGCCGTGCCGACGAGTCAACCCAAGGTGCGGATTGGGAGTGGTGGATTGAGGGTCGCACTCGTTGGTTCGGCGCGTTGATCCAAGCGAAGCGACTCTCTGAAGCCGGAACCTACAGCTTCAACTACAAACCGGAGCCCAGCAAACGTAATCCGCACCCTGCCCGCCAAATTGACAGCCTCATTGCGACAGCGAAGGCGCTCGATATCCCTCCGCTGTATGTCCTGTACAACAACACGGCCAATCGTCAGGCGCTGTCCTCCCGTGATTGCGCTCAGCAGGATATTCTCCCATCTGGTTCATCGGGGGTGACAGTCCTCAGCGCTCACACCGCGCACTCGCTACTGCAAATAAGGGGAAACAAGCCCGTTTCGTTGGCAGATGTGTCGGATCACGCGGTTCCTTGGAGTTGCCTGGCTAGCTGCCCGGCCATGTGCCGGTTCGGACGGGCACCGCGGGCGACCACCGGCCGACCTCATGTGATCTTCGGTCGCGGCGGCGCCTCAAGCGCAACCAGGCTGGCGACTCAACTGATGACGTCAAACTTGTGGGCACAGTTCAACAGCCGAACAGTGGCCGAACCTCCGATGACAGTCGGCATTCATGCCGAGCCGCCCTACTATCTACCTTCCCATGATGGACCGCGTTTCGCCGACATCCATGAAATTGACTACCCGTATGGAGACCCTCCGCGATATGTCGTTGCGCTGTATCGGGGCGAATCTGTCCTCCGACCGGGGTAAGTCACTCCCGACGGCGAATCCGGTGCGGTCAGACATGGGGTACCCGTTCGTGGTGCGGTCCACTGAAGTTGCGGTGCCGTAGGCGGAGTCACCACGCCCCAAAGTCATCCTGGCCTCGACCCCGATGCTGGCATTGGTGGCTATGCGGGCGATGGTGATCGCGGCGGCGAAGGTCTGATGTTCGAGTTTCGATCGGTTGTTCGAGTGCCGTGCAAGATGTGGCTGCGATAATGGAAGGATGTCTGGAAATGCCTGCGGGCGGGCGCTTTTCGCCTTGGCAGCTCCGGGTGTCGGCGTTGGCATCGGGTTGTTCGCGTGGTTGGGGCTCAGCGAGCGCGATCAGTTGGCCAGCGTGCTGAGCTTCTTCGTCGGCGTGGTCGGGTTGGGTGTGTCGATCGCGGGCATGGTGATGGCCCGCAGACCAGGTGCGGTCCAGGCGATTACCGATTCGACAGTCGGAGGGAACGCCGAGGTCATCCGGAAGGTAGGAGGTGACGTCACCCCTGGAACGGGCCACAACGCAATCAGTTCCGACTTCGCAGGTTCCTACCGGAGCAACCATCGGTGGCGGGCCAGTGGGAGCGGGGCAGATGCGGACTAGTTCGGGATCGGTGGAACGGCTCAAGTCGTCGATGGCGTCACTGACACCGTCAACATCTAGGAAGAGGTTCTTCGCTAAGCGACGCGGCCCGCCTGCAGGACAAAGCGTCGTCGACAGCACTATCAGCTGCCAGCCAGACCTCTACGGAAGCATTTCTCCACTTCGCGGAGCTGGACGGACGTCAGCAGATCACCAGCAGACACAGGGATTCGACTCGTAATGAACAGGCCGGACCCTCTGCCACCCCGGGTAGAGACGACTTTCCCGCGAAGGAAGGCCGGGCACCAAATCCGCCTGCGGTACACAGCTAGTACACAGACGCCCCGACACGGGTCCATCTCAGCCAACGATCCGGCGATCTATTCCTGATCCACAGGCATCGCGAGGTGGGCGCCCGTAGATGCAGCATTCCGAACATCGTCGGTAAACAGTTCCAAGAGCTCCATGGTTTTCGTACGCAGGACCTGATATTCATCGAGTCCCAGTGCTAGGTGCTGGCCATGTGCGATTGTGTTCCGCCGATACACGAGATCCTGATCGATCATATTGGCTCGCAGCGAATATATCGCTCTTTTCTCTAGCCCCAACCTATCGATGATGTCGAGGAAGACAGTTGAAGACAGGTTACTTTCAGTCCGTACTAGGCCTTCGGAGAGCGAGGCCCGGCCAGTAAGGCCAGTTTGGATGAACTGGGCGAACTCGTTATGTGCTAGAGGCAAGCTGGCCTCATCGATCGCATTCAACCGCGTCTTCAATGCGTTTCCCAGGAACGCCTTACTGAGCTTGTCGTAGGGATAGCGCTGGGTATTGACATATCTTATGTAGAGCTGGGATACACCCTTCACCCACCCCTCCCAGTGGGCATAAAGGATGACAATCCCGGATCTGACATTCGCTTTCTGTGCGGGCCCGCTCGACTGTCGGATGACTTTCAGTGCGGTGGTTAGCTCTTGTTTCCGCCAGGCGATCTCTGCCGAAATCGCGTCATCGAGGAATTCTACAGAATGAATCTTTGCCATCAGGCGCTGATGATCTCTCGTCCGGCCGGAACCATCATGGCCAGTCTAGCTTCGGTGGATTTTCCTGTGGCGAATCGTGCGGTCATCTCTGGCAGATTCCAGAACTCAATGGCAGCTTCACGAAGATCAGTGCGAATTGCTACCTTCTGTCGAAGGAGGTATCCGAGGCTGATCGCGAGCGCTTCGAAGGAAGAGTTCAGGAACCCGCCTTTGAAGTCTTTCTTCGTGCTATCCCACCGCCCAAAGATTTTCTCGTCTGCGCTATTAAGGCGATCGAAGGTTTCCTTGAACACAACCTCTGCCTGCGGCTTGTATTCGTTGGTGAAATTCAATGCCAGATTAATCGCAAACTCCTGCAGGCCATCTTGGAAGTTGCGAATGCCAAGTATCTGCTCATCTGACATCTCATGGAGGTAAAGGAATCGAAGTACGAGCTCCTCATCGTATTTTTTCTTCATTTCACTATCAGGAAGTCTCAGTAGAGCGACAAACGATTCATGCGTCGCAAGGTTACCTAGCCACTCGACAAAATTGGAATTGACGCCGACCAATTGAGCGTTCCGTATTTCTTGGTTCGACAACTTAGAGCCAAAAGAATTTAGTCTTTGAAAAAGGTCGAACTTCGTCTTCGGGTCTGATTCCCGCTGCAC
This sequence comes from Nocardia sp. JW2, assembly GCF_051843015.1. NCBI lineage: Bacteria > Bacillati > Actinomycetota > Actinomycetes > Mycobacteriales > Nocardiaceae > Nocardia > Nocardia sp. JW2. The sequence goes on along the minus strand of NZ_JBPXLK010000003.1, from coordinate 137,722 downwards.
GATCTTGAGATCGATTTTGGCTCGCTTTATGTCGCGCCGCTGCGCGGGCGTCAGAGCCTTCTGCTCGTCTTCTTTATGGTCCCAAACCAACCCATCAAGGGATGGGAGGTACTTGGTGGCTCGCAGCGTGAGCGCTGGGAAATCTTCCTTGTTAAGCAAGCCCTGAAGCTGGAGCAAGGTACTCATCCGCTGTAGTCCATCCACCAATTCCCAACGGCCATCCTTATCCTGGGCAACGAAGATTGATGGAAGCGGAATGCCGATGAGGATGCTCTCGATTAGGCGAGACTTTTGATCCTCGTCCCAGCGGAAGAGTCTCTGGAACGGCGGGCGGATAATGAGATCACCTTCGGTATACATATTAGTGAGCTCACCCACACTCATCGGGTAGCTATCTGTGGAAATTGTTCGTCTCGCCGCGTCGAGCTCCGACTCAAGATTGCTCACGGTGTATCACTGACCTTACATGGATGGGCAACGCGGCTCATACTTAGGTGTGCACCTAGCACGCCTAATTGCCCCCGGAGGGGGGTATTAGCACCAGGTGCCGAAGCGATTGTAGCGCTGGACTTCTCCGTTGTGACACCGGGTACAGGGCCGGATTCGCTGGCGGCGAGCGCCGCGCAGTGTCTTGTGGTTCCCTACCAGAAGCGGTTTTGGTGATGGTCCGCTCGGGGAAGGAGATGCCGTGGGCATGGCAGAACGCCCCGCGCATGTGTCACGAACCCTGTACTGTCACGGCCCGTTCAGTCTCTCAGGTCAACTTGGACACAGCGTGGCGGCGGACCCGGAGAGCGCGCCGACGGCATCGAGGACGCGGGCCGTGGCTTCAGGGCCGCTGTCGGCCACCAACACCCGCACATCCGCGGCAACCAAGCCTCGGGCGAGCGCGACACCGACAACCCCCGCTGGTGGTCGCCATGGGCTGTCGAGACTCGACCCGCAACACAGAATCAACACTAATTCAACGGGAAGCAATGAGATCTGGCGGGCTGCAGTGCGAATGCCCTGGACGGCGAATGTACTGGCGATGTGGGCTGTGTTGGAGATCCTTGAGAAGTGTTGAGAAGCGCTGAATGTCGACAGGCAGGTTTCTGGTTCGAGTCCAGATGGGGGAGTGTTAGAATCCCCCTCCCACTGCGGTAGGGGATTTTTGTTTCGCAGACTAGAAGGGCGACTCCGTCTTGCCGAGTGACGAGACGTTCGACTCGATGCAGGAAAGGCTGTACCTACTGCGATCGCCTACGAACGCGGCCAGATTGGCGGAAGGAATCGCGCAGGCCGAGTCCGGCCATGAAGCGGCGGCCAGCTTGCTCGACGCGTATCGCAAGGCAGGCGGGTATGCGGACACGATCGCCGAAATCGGCAGCCGCAGGCAGAATTCGCCACCGGTCATCGTCGTGATCGCAGAATGGCTCGCCGAACTCGAAGACCGGTGGCCTGGTCCGGAAACCCGAGGGCGAGACTTGGCGCGCCTTAGCTTGACGAATGCACTGAACTGTTCGGAATCGCGCAACACAGCGGCGGTCCCGGCGCTGATCGGCCAATTCGAGCACGCCAAGCCGGCAAGTGCACGTGTGCGGTGGGCGGCGGGAAATGCCCTTTACAAGATTCCTGCAGGCAAGGAGTGTTTCGATCAACTCGCCGCCATCGCTGCCGACCGAGGATTCGGAGCCGACCGGCAGATGGTGGTCGCCTGGCTCGGCAAATCGAAGCATCCAGATGCCTTAGCGATCGCCATCGCCCAACTCGATGACGAGACCGTGCAAGGTCACGCTCTCGATGCGTTGGCGAAGCTACGAGCTCGAGGTGTGTGTAAGCTCGTCGAGCCGTTCTTGTTCTCCGAGTTCGCGTGGTACAGGCGTAATGCTGAAAGGATCATTCGCCACGAACAGGGCTGAGACTCGGGCGTCGGCGGTCATGCGGAATCAGGGTTGTCTGGTGAAGGTGATGTGCATCCAGGGGTGCCAGGTGGTGCCGTCTTCGGAGCGTTCCCACAGGGCGGTCATCGAGGCGCCGTCGGGGGCGACGGTCAGGGTGGAGCGGACGGCGGCGGTTTCGGTGTCGGTGGGGGCGGCGGGGGTGGCTGTCTGGGGGCCGCCGGTGAAGTGGAAGGTGTTGGTGTCGACGATTTCCACGCGCATCAGTTCGGTGCTGCCGGTGTTGTCGTAGGAGCGGGCGAGGAAGGCTGGGCCGTCGGGGTCGGGTTCGCCGATGATCTCGATGCCGCGGACCGGTTGGTCGCCGACGGTGACGTCGATGTGGTGGACCAGGAAATGGCCGCCGGGGAAGACGTCGTAGGTGTCGAAACCGAGGACGGGGATGGGTGGGTCGGCCAGGACGTGGCCGTTGGTGGCCCATCGGCCCGCGAGGCGGTGCAACCGGGAGGCGTCACGTGGATCGTCCGGCGTGGACATGCTCCATGCCTACCACGGGCCTCGCGACCCGCCAATGCCTCGCGAACAACCGGTAAGAACTCGGCGTCGCGCGACACCAAGAGATCATGACTGTTCAACTCACACAGGCCGCGTTGCCCGCGGTCGACACCGTGCCCGGGGAGGTGCGGGAATGGCGCAGCCGGTGGTTGGTGGCGTCGGGGTTTCCGCCGTGGTTGGCTGAGACGGTGACGTCCGATCCCGAGGTCGATGTGCATGCGTTGTCGCAGCTCGTCGACCAGGGCTGTGCGCCGGAGCTGGCGGTGCGGATCCTGGCGCCGTTGCCGGAGAATCCGCGATGAGTACGCTGCCGCCCACCACCTCGGGGGTCGCGCGGCCGGACGCCGATCGGGAATGGCTCACCGACCTGGTCGACGACGGACCCGCAGGCCGGCACGCGGTGCGGCGGTTGCGTGAGGTGTTGCTGCGCGCCACCCGGCATCAGATCTGGCGGTTGCGTGACCTGCTGCCCGGCGCAGGCGCCGCGGAACTGGAAGACTTGGCCCAGCAGTGCGCCGACGATGCTGTCGTAGCTGTCCTGCAACGACTTTCGACCTTCGAAGGGCGTAGCAGGTTCACCACCTGGGCGTACAAATTCGGGGTCAATATCGCGGGTGTGGCCGTGCGAAGGCAGGCATGGCGGCACCGCGAGATCCTGCTGCCCGACGCACTCGCCTGGCACATCGACCCCGCACCCACCCCGGACGCCCTCGCCGGCGCCGTCGACCTCGCCCGCGCGCTCGAAGCGGCCATTTCCCGCGAACTCACGCCGCACCAACGCCGCATTCTGCTGTCGCTGGTGGTGGAGCAGGTGCCGATCGACGTGCTGGCCGAGCGGCTGGGCAGCACCCGCAACGCCCTCTACAAGACACTCCACGATGCCCGCCGGAAGCTGCGCGCCGCCCTGATCGCGAGCGGGCATCTCGACAACCGTCCCGATCGGAGCACCCCATGACCGATCCGACTCCCACGGTGATCGACGCCCTGCTGACCGACACCAGCCCCTACCTGTCGTGCGACGAGTGCTTCGACCGCATCGACGTCTATGTCGAGCGCCGCCTCGCCGATCCCGGGTACGACGACCCGGCCATGCGCATCCATCTGGCCGGTTGCGGCGCGTGCGCCGAGGAGGAGCAGACCGTGCGCGAGCTGCTCGCTCAGGATCTGAACAGGTCTTGAGCGGTAAGAAGCGGCGCGCCGACCGCAACTAACACTGCGAACCATATTCCGCGCGGCCCGACGCTCGACCGCGCCCACTTCGAGGAGACACCATGACCGCCACCGATCGCGCCGTGTCCGTCAAAGACCCCGGCTACCAAGCTTTCTGGGCTCTGCGGCTGGGGTTCGGCATCCTGCCGATCCTGTTCGGCATCGACAAGTTCACCACCCTCCTCACCGCCGATTGGACCCGCTATCTCGCCGACTCGTTCGACACCCTCGCCCCCGGTGACGCGAACACCGCCATGCAGATCGTCGGCGTGATCGAAATCGTCGCGGGCATCGCGGTTCTGCTGCTGCCCCGGCTCGGTGCCCCGCTCGTCGCGGTCTGGCTGGGCGCGATCATCGTCGACCTGCTGATGGTCGGCGGCTACGGCGACATCGCCCTGCGCGACTTCGGCCTCATGGCGGCGGCCCTGGTTCTCACCCGGCTGGCCTGGGCCTACCCGAACGGACTGCCCGCCCGCCCCTGAACCCCCGCGACCTGGGCTTTGTATCGAAAGTTGGGATCGGTAGGCGGCGACGGCGCCGTCTACTGAACCCATGACATCTTCTCAGCTCCCCCCGAACCAGTCCCCGTCCACCGGCTTGGACAAGAAGACCAGTGCGATCCTGTCGTACGCACTGGGCTGGCTGACCGGAATCATCTTCCTCTTCGTGGGAAAGAACGATCCGGACGTGAAATTCCATGCCGCACAGTCGATCGTCTTCTTCGGCGCCGTCTCGGTGCTCAACATCGTGCTGAGTATCGCCGGCTCGTTCCTCGGTGCCCTGGGGATCATCTTCAGCCTCGCCGGACTCGCGCTCGGGGTCTTCGCGCTCGTCGTCTGGATCATGGCCATGGTCGGTGCGAACAACAAGGGCGGTGTCCGTGCCGAACTTCCCATCGTCGGAAAGTTCACGGCTCCCTACGCCGATCAGCTGGCCGGCTCGATCAAGTAGCCGCGTATCCGAAGCAACCACGACACCGAGAGAAGCCGACGGCCCGAGCCATCTCGGGCCGTCGGCATCGGTGCCGTCCGGCAGGAGCTCGGGGAGCCCGGTTCTGCGCGCCCCCCGACTCTCGCCCGTCTCGGTCCGTTCGGCTCCGAAGCCGATTGTGCCTTATGTGACTGACTGTTTCTGACGATGACGGGCATCATCGGCCTTGTGCGTAACGACCGTCTGCGTTGCGCAGCGCCGTCGTCGCTCACAACCCTGGTGTCGAAAATATGGCTAGAACAGGTTGCAATCGGATAAGTTACGGCCGAATAGCCCGCTGAGGTCTGGGATGGAGCGCCGCCGACCGTCCTCGGCAAAACGCCTGCATGGCATCGATTGTCGCTGTTAAGTTAATACTCATTCCGCGCGTGCTCGGGCTACCTGAATCGGTCGTTCCCTGCGGTCGCGGTGTGCTTGTACTCGACGAGGAGTGACGCAATGGATGGACTCAACAGGCGTGATGCGCTGAAAGCTGGTGGCGTCCTCGGGGCGCTGGGGGCGTTGGGGTTAGCGACGACGGCGCGGGCGGAGCCGTGGAGTTGGTCGCCGGAGGAATCGGTCGCCGGGTCGGGGTCGGGGGTCGACCCGTTGACGGTGTGGGACCCAGAGGCCGACGGCGTGGTCGCGCGGTTGATCGAGAGCGGCCAGGTGCCGCGGGTCAACGAACTGCTGCGCACCTGGACTCGCAACGGTCAGCCCCTGCCCGACGGATTGCCCTCGGAGCTACGGGATTTCATGGAATACGCGCGGCGAATGCCGCAGTGGACCGATTACGGGAAGCTGAACACCGCGATCGAGTTCAACAAGAAGCGCGGACTGTATCTCGGTGTGCTGTACGGGTTCGCCAGCGGGATGATGAGCACCGTCATCCCGAAGGAAGCGCGCTCGGTCTACTACTCCAAGGGCGGGCACGACCTCGAGGACCGTATCTCCAAAACCGCCAAACTCGGCTACGACATCGGTAGCAACAACGCCTATGCCGCCGACGGCGAAATGATCATCACCTGCGTGAAGACCCGTCTGGTTCACGCGGCGGTTCGACATCTGCTGCCGCAGTCGCCGCACTGGGTGCAATCGGCCGAGGAGGACGTGCCGATCAGCCAGAACGACATCATGGTCACCTGGCACAGCCTGCCGACGACGGTGATGAAGCACCTCAACAACTGGCAGGTGCCGATCCCGCACCACGAATCCGAAGCGTTCCTGCATTCCTGGCAGGTGGCCGCGCACATGCTCGGCGTGCGCGACGAATACATCCCGAAGTCGTGGCCCGCCGCCAATTCCCAAGCGGCACAGGTGCTCGACCCGATTCTGCAGGCCACCCCGGAGGGCGCCAAACTCGCCGACCGGTTGCTCAGTCTCGGCGCCAATATCGACCTGGCCATTCTCACCAAGCCGGTGCTCGGCTCGTTCACCCGGTTCCTGCTCGGTGACAAGATCGCCGACGGCCTCGCCATCCCGCGTGAGCCCGTCTGGGATCCGTTGCTGCGCTTCAGCTGGGGCCCGTTCATCGCCGTGCGCGAGGGCGTGCTCGGCGCCGTCCCGCCGGTGGGCGATGCCTACTGGTTGCTCGACGAGTTCCTGCGCAAGGCGGCACTGACCTACCTGGCCGAATTGCGCCTGCCGATCAGCATCGAGATCCCCACGATGAACCGCGACATGAGCGTTCCCCCACGCTGATTCACCCGCACCGACCGAGGAGCATTATGCGTACCACCCTCCGCCTCACCGCCGCCGCGATCGTCGCGACCGGCGTACTCACCGCGACGGCCACCGCCGCCGCGCAACCGGCGCCGATCGCCACCGAATCCGAAACCGGTTCGTCCGCAGCCGACGCCGGTTCCGCGGCAGCGCAGTCGGCGGTCTATCTGGCCCAGAACGGCGACCTGATAGGCCTCATCGTCCTGTTCGGCATCACCCCCTTCCAGATGCTGACCAGCGGAATCTGCGACCTCGCCACCATGTCGTCGCTCTACAGCCCGTGCTCACCGGGGCGCGCCCACTACACCGTGGCGAACTCGGATCCCTTGCCGCACAGCTGAATCGATGCGACCGCCGCCGGAGTGACTCACCGTGAACCGGCGGCGGTCAATCGCAGCACGCTGTCGCGCAACGCCGTCTCTGCCTCAGGCTGTGTCATCCGTCCGGCTCGTACCTCGTCACCGGCGGCGTGCGAAACACCGACGATCGCGGCTACCAGCCACTGCGCCGGCACGGTGGCGTCGAACTCGCCTTCCTGTTGGCCGCGGATCACGAGCCCGAGCAGTCGGTCGTTGACGGGAGCCTGCTGCTTCTCGTCCCGTTCACGCCCGAACGCGCCGATGTGGTAGCTGAGGGGAGCGGCGCGGAAGAACTTCCACCCCACGTCGAGCATCCGCAGCAATGCGTCGGTGGGTGACCCGTTGTCGAGGTCGGCCGCGAGTATTGCCTCGGTAGCTCGGGCGGTCGTGTGATCGACGACGGCATTCATGAGGTCGTCGCGAGAAGTGAAGTGCGCGTAGACCGTTTGGCGTGTCACACCGGCGGCTGCGGCGATAGCAGCCATGCCTGCGTCGGGCTGTGTCGCGAGGAGTCGGGTCGCGGCGTAGAGGACCGCCGCTCTGCTGCGCGTGGCGTCCGCGCGCCGTGACCACAGCCCCGCCCCGTTCGCCCCGAGCAATTCATCGCCGACTTCTACACCCGGTTCACCGCGGCGGCGTTGAACATCGACAACGATCCGGCCGAGGTGATCGACCGGTTCCACGCACCTGATGCCGTGCAGGTGGCCGACGGGATCAGGGTCGATCGCGACCGCTTGATCGCCCACCTGCGTCCGGTGCGAAAGAACCTGCGCGAGTATCGGTTCGAGGTTCACGAGGCAATCGCGCAGGGTGATCTGATCGCCGCCCGGATGACCATTCACGCGACGATGCGCACCACGGGGCCGGTCACCACCGAGGTCTTCCTCTTCGGTGAATTCACGCGGGACGGCAGGATGCGCCGGCTCGAGCAGCTGACCCGAGCGGCCTGATCGGTCGGTGTCAGTGGTTGCGGGGAGTTACCAGGCCGGATTCGTAGGCAAAGACGACGAGTTGGGCTCGGTCCCGGGCGTGGAGTTTGGTCATGGCCCGGTTGAGGTGGGTTTTGGCGGTGTGGGGACTGATGAACATCTGGCTGGCGATGTCGTCGTTGGACAGGCCACGGGCGGCCAGGGCTACGGCTTCGCGTTCGCGGGTGGTGAGTTCCTCCAGTCCGGAACCCACTGGGGGAGTGACTGGTTCGGTGACGTAACGGGCGATGAGTCGCCGGGTGATGGATGGAGCGAGCAGGGCGTCGCCGCGAGCGGCCACCCGGATGGCGTGCAGGAAGTCCTCGGGCTCGATGTCTTTGACGAGAAAACCGGCCGCCCCCGCGCGGAGTGCTTCGAACACGTAGTCGTCGAGGCCGTAGTTGGTGAGGATGACCACGTGCACGTCGGCGAGGGCGGGGTCGGCGGCGATTCTGCGGGTCGCCTCGATGCCGTCGACGTGCGGCATCTGGATGTCGACGAGCGCGATATCGGGCAGGTGCGTACGGGCCAGATCGACACCTTCGCCACCGTCACCGGCCTCGGCGACCACCTCGATATCGTCCTCGATATCGAGCAGGGCGCGGAACCCACTGCGGATCAAGGGCTGGTCGTCGACCAGCAGAACGCGAATCACGATCGCTCCAAAGGTAATTCGGCGTGCACGGCGAAACCGCCGGTCGGCCGTGGCCCGGTGTGCAGACGTCCACCGAGCGCGGTGACCCGCTCACGCATGCCGAGTAGCCCGACCCCGCCCGTGCCGACGGGAGCGGCGCGGCCGTTGTCCTCGACGTCGATGACGAGACCGTCCGCTCGAAAGTCCACGCGGACCGTCGCGGTCGTCGCGTCGGCGTGGCGGGCGGTATTGGTGAGTGCTTCCTGCACGATGCGGTACACGGTTCGGTCGACGGCCACCGGCACGTCCGTGCGGTCGCCCTCGACGGTCAACGAGGTGGCCACACCGGCTGCGCGGGCACGTTCCAGCAGGTCGTCGAGGTGGGCGAGGCCGGGACGTGGTGCCTCGTCGTCGCGCAGGGCGGTCAAGGTCGCCCGCAGGTCGCGGGCAGCTTCCCGGCCTGCGTCCCGGATGGCGAGGAGGGCGGCGGGCACGTCCTCGCCGCGCTTGCGTGCCACGTGCACGGCGGCTTCGGACTGCACCTTGATCACCGAGATCTGGTGGGTGAGCGAGTCGTGAAGCTCGCGGGCGATGTGTAGACGTTCCTCGTCGGCCCGGCGGCGCGCGGTCTCCTCGCGCGTGCGTTCGGCTTCGTCGGCGCGGCGCTCGGCCTGCCGCAGGGCCTCACCGGCCGCGCCCGCCGCGATCAACCAGGCGAGTTCGAGTGCGTCGCGACCGCGGGCGAGGGCAGCGGCGGTGTCGTGGAGGGTGATCATGGCGGCCAGTGGCAACGCGACGATCAGGGCGACCGCAGCGATCACCGTCACGAGATGGTGCCCGGCGCGCACCGCGAAATACACCGCGAACAGGAACGCCACAACGGGCACATCGAAGCCGAGCGCCTGATAACCCACCGCGCACAACCCGGTCACCAACAGCACACCCACCGGTGCACGCCGACGCCCGGCCAAGGCCAGACCACTCGCGGCGAGCAGCGCGTAGCCCAGCCACTCGGGGCTGCCGTGCGCCCGGCTCATCCCGGTGACCAGCAGTGCCACCGCCACACCGACGGCGACCACCCAGTCGACCACCCGTGCCCTGCTCATCTGTGCACCCTAGCCCGGACCAGCCGCCGACCGCGTCGTCCGGCTGGGTGACTCGTCGACTACCACGAACGCGGTACTCCGAGCGAAGAACGGCCCCGCCCCGCCCTGCCGGTACCGCATCCGCAGCATCACGAATTGTCCACTGCGGCATGACGACCGGACCCTGCGCTTCAGCCATTCTTGAACTGATCGCCGACGACCTCCGGCACGAAGCCGGTGGCGACGGTGGCACATCGGCGCGGTGGACGATATCGCTTGCCCGCCGGCGCACTCCAAAAACCGATCGCCACCACCCGCGGCGGTGGGACGCTCCTCGACATCCGGGGAGGTCGATGGTGGCACATCGGCTCGTGGGCTGCGCTGCTCGTGTGAGGCGTACTCCGAAGCAGGTCGATCGTCGCCACGCGGTGATTCCGCCTCCGGTTCGCAGTCGGCGATCGGCCGGTGCCGCGTCCACATCGATTCCGGCGCGTGCAACGACCGCCCAGTCGTGCATCTCACTGACACGTCCTCACGAAGGAGAACATCATGCCCACTCCGGTTCGCACCCTGGCCGCACTCGCTGTTACCACCCCATTTGCCGTCGGCACGGCCGCCCCCGCTTCGGCGGCGACTGCGCTCGCCGCGTCCTACGGCATGAGTTCCGGTCGACTCGTCGCGTCTTCGGCCGCGATCATCGGCCTGCTCGGTGTGCTCGCGGGTGGCTGGGCGCTGGCCCGGCCCGCCGCGACCAGAGCGGTATTCGCTCTGGTCGCGGGACTGATCGCCATCGTCGGTGGCGCCTGGGTGGTCGCCACGGCCGAAGGAGGGCTCGGCACCGGGAACGGTCTCGGCGGGGGTGTTGTGGCGATTGCCTTCGGGCTGGCGAGTGTGGTCGTCGGCGGGCTTTCGCTCGCCCGCTCCCGCCGTGTCGGCTGACGAGGAGGGCCGTGCTCGCTCGAACTCAGTGGCCTCGCGCGATCCACTCCGCGAGCGATGGTTTCTCCGCGCCGATCGTCGTGCTGTCACCGTGGCCGGTGTTGACCGTCGTGTCCTCCGGGAGGGTGAGCAACCGGTCCCGAATCGAATCGATGATCGTGTCGAAATCGGAGAAGGATCGGCCGGTCGCTCCCGGCCCACCGGAGAACAGCGTGTCGCCGGTGAAGAGGGCAGCGAGGTCGGGGGCGTACAGGGACACCGAACCGGGGGAGTGGCCCGGGGTGTGCAGGATGTCGATGTCGGTGCCCGCCACCGTGATCCGGTCGGTGCCGTCGAGGGAACGATAGCCGACGGACGGGTGGGTCATCCGCCACAGCGGTTCGTCGCCGGGGTGCAGGAGGATGGGGGCGTCCAGGCGGGCGGCCAGGTCGGGGGCGACGGTGACGTGGTCGTTGTGACCGTGCGTGCACAGGATCGCGGTGACGTTCCGGTTGCCGACGGCGGCGGCGATGGCGTCGGCGTCGTGGGCGGCGTCGATCACGAGCACCTCGTCGTCGTCACCGATCAGCCACACATTGTTGTCGACGTCCCAGGTGCCGCCGTCGAGGCTGAAAGTGCCGGAGGTGACGACCTTTTCGATGCGCGCGCTCACCAGACCACCACCGAGCGCAGCACCCGACCCTCGCCCATGGCGGCGAAGGACGCCTCGACGTCGTCGATGCCGATGCGTTCGGTGACGAACCGGTCCAGTGGCAATCGGCCCTGCCGGTACAGGTCGATAAGCATGGGGAAATCGCGTTCGGGCAGGCAGTCGCCGTACCACGAAGACTTCAGCGAACCGCCGTGCGAGAACAGGTCGATCAGTGGCATGTCGAGGCTCATGTCCGGGGTCGGGACGCCGACGAGCACCACGGCGCCCGCGAGATCGCGACCGTAGAACGCCTGCTTCCAGGTCTCCGGCCTGCCGACCGCGTCGATCACCACGTCCGCACCGAAACCGTCGGTGAGGTCTTTGATCTGTTCCACCACGTCGACGCTGGTGGCGTCGATCGTGTGCGTGGCGCCGAACTCCTTGGCCCACTCCAGCTTCCGCGGATCACGGTCGATCGCGATGATGGTGCCCGCGCCCGCGAGATTCGCACCGGCGATCGCGGCGTCACCCACACCGCCGCAGCCGATCACGGCGACGCTGTCGCCGCGCGAGACCGACCCGGTGTTCATGGCGGCGCCGATACCGGCCATCACACCGCAGCCGAGCAGTCCCGCGACGGCCGGATCGGTGCCGGGATCGACTCGCGTGCACTGCTTTTCGTGCACCAGCGTCTTGTCGGCGAAGGCGCCGATACCCAGCGCCGGAGTGAGCGGGGTGCCGTCGGCAAGCGTCATCGGGACGCTCGCGTTGTGAGTGTCGAAGCAGTACCACGGGCGGCCACGCCGACACGCACGGCACTCACCGCAGACCGCGCGCCAGTTCAGGACGACGAAATCGCCCTCGGCCACGTGGGTTACCGCCTCGCCGACCGATTCGACGACACCGGCCGCCTCGTGCCCGAGCAGGAACGGGAACTCGTCGTTGATCCCACCCTCGCGGTAGTGCAGATCGGTGTGGCACACCCCGCACGCCTGCACCCGGACCACCACATCGTGCGGTCCCGGGTCGGGAATCACGATGTCGACGGTTTCCACGGGCGCGTTCTTCGTGAGAGCGACGACACCGCGCACTGATTCAGGCATGCGGACCTCCTAATGGTTTGCGTGGTGGCCTCCACGCTAGCCGGGCCCGCGCCGGATTCAATCCGGGATCGGCGGAATGTCCCCGGTCGGCGTTCCGAGCTCGTCCTTCACATGGTGTTCGACGAGCAGGGGAACGAAGTCGCGCACCTGCGCCGAACCGAAATGCTGGTAGGTCTCGCGCACGATGTCGGTGATCTCTTCGGGGGGAATGTTCGGGTACCGGATGGTCAACCGTTCGATGACCTCGTCGAGTTGCTGCTGCTCGTGAGTAGTCATATCGGTGGGTTACCCGATCCGAGCGCCGGGCAACAGCTACTTCTCGTCGAAACCAGATCGGTCGGCGGGTGGGTGAGGCGAACCGTTGACCCGTCGATCACGGTGATCGCGTCCAAGCCGGTGGTGGAGTGGCCGGCCGGCACCCGTGCCCCGGCAGGACCCGAGGCGGAGGCCATTCACTTGCTTTCCGCTCGACCGATGTAGGCGGGGGCGAGCAGACTGTTGTACGGCCCGATACGGGCAGGTCGTGCGGTTACCCACCGCCCGGCTGGTGGTGACCAGTGGAGGTGCTCGATGTCGGAACGGGAAGTGCGGAAGGCTTCCGAACCGAACCGATTGCCGGACAGCACTTTCGGGTGGCTACTTGCGCGCTGGCCTAGTCTCGTCGCGCTCGGCCTGGTTCTGCTGATGTGGCCGACCGGTGCCGAGAACACGGTGCGTGTGCTCGCCGAGTTCCTGGTCGTGCTCGCGCTGATCTACCTCGTCACCGCGGCGCTGGGCAAGCCGACCTACACCTGGGCGATCCTCGGCGCGCTGACCGTCGTGTTCGTCCTCCTCGAAACCCAGGATCGGGTGCCGACCACCGCCGCGCTGTCCGTGATCGCCGCCGCCGCGGTGCTCTGGGCGGCCCTGACGAGACGGGTCGACCGCGCCTTCGTCCTCCAGCTCGTGGGATTCGTCCTGTTCACCGCCACAGCCGTATTCGCCCAGCACGCCGACCTCGGCGCGGCCCGCATCGCGGTCGCCGCGGGCTGGATCGCCCACGGCCTGTGGGACTACGGGCATCGTCGCGCCGACCGCACCGTCGCCCGGTCGTTCGCCGAATTCTGCGGCCTGGTGGATGTTCTCGTCGGACTCGCCGTGCTGACGGTGCCCTGAGCCGGCCGCTAAGGGCTAAGGCGTTCCAGCACCGCGCCGACCACCAGGCACGCGCTGTCGACCACATCGCCGATCGGCTGACGGTAGTCCGACAGCACCCATTGCTGGGCGATGATGACGATCGCCCCGACCAGCCCGAGCAGCACCGTGCGCACGCTCACCGCCGGGTGGGCGTCGTGGTCGACGTGCGGGGTGAGCAGGGCGAGACAGATGTCGACCAGCGCGTCGAGCACATCGCGGTAAGCCCGGTCGACGGCGGGACTCACGCCGAGGATCTCGAAGAAGGCGATGCGCGGCACGCGCGGGTCGTCGTGGATGAGCTGGAAATAGGCGGCCAGCGCCACCCGGACCTGAGTCGTCACATCGGTGTCGGCCGTGCTGATGCCCGCGTGGATCGACTCGATCATCCGCGCCGCGATCTCGCGGTACACCTCGAGCAGCAAATCCTCACTGTCGCTGAAGGATTCGTAGAAGTACCGCTTCCCGACACCGGCGGCCGCGCAGATCGTGGTCACCGTGGTGTTGCGGTAGCCCTCGGTGCCGAAGGCCTCGGTGGCGGCTTCGATGAGCCGGGCACGGCGTTCCTGTTGGCGTTGCCCGGGAGCGGCGCCCCGGTACCGGCGACCGTCGGCGTCGAATCCGGGCGCAGTCACAGGGGTGATTGTGTCAGGTCGGGGTGATGACGCTGGTCGGCGGGCGGCGGAGAGCACATCGTTGCGATCGCGTGTGACACAGGCTACGTTACTTTCCGGTACGGGAACGATACGGTTCCCGATAGCGGGAGGGCTGACGTCGAGGTATGGGCAAATATCGTGGGCGACTGGCGGCGCTGATGGCGTCGGTCGTCGTATTGGCAGGTGCGGTGGCGTCCGCGCCGATGGGCTCGGCCGCACCGGCCGCCGAGGGGCTCGATGCCCAGTTCGTGGCAACCCATACCGGGCCCCAGCAGTACCCCAACGTTTTCATCGAGTGGGATGTCCCCATCACGATGAGCGACGGCACGGTATTGAAAGCCAACGTCTATCACCCCGCCGGTGCCGACGGTCAGCCCATCGCCGAACCCACGCCGACGATCGTCAATATGACGCCCTACACCAAGCTGGTGTCCAACATCGCGGACTCGGCGCTCGCGGTGCCCGGCCTGTCGGATCTGCTGATGCCGGTCCTGCAGAACCTCGACTTCTCGCCGTTCGGATTCAGCAGCCTCAGCGACATGATGAAGGCGCTGCCCGGCGGCGCCGCGCGCACCTTCGGTGTCGACCGCAACCTGATCCGCGGTGGATACACCCAGGTGGTCGTCGACGTGCGTGGCACCGGGTTCTCGCAGGGCACCTGGCAGGTGTTCGGTGAACGCGAGCAGCTCGACGGCGTCGAGGTGGTGGACTGGGCGGCGAAACAGCGCTGGTCCGACGGCAAGATCGGGATGAGCGGCATCTCCTATTCGGGGATCAACCAGCTGCACACCGCTCAGCGTCAGCCCGAGGCGCTGAAGGCGATCTTCCCGGTGGTGCCCGGTAGCGACCTGATCCGCGATGTCGCCGCCCCGGGTGGCGCGCTCGGCGTCGGCTTCATCCCGGCCTGGTTGCTCGCGGTCGACGGCGCCAAATTGCTGCCCGACATGGTGTCGATCCTCGCGGGCAAGTTCGACTGGGTATGGCTGGCCGACCGGGTGCGCGACCCGTTCACCTTCTTCAACGTGCTCATCGCCGCGCTGACCACCCCGACCGTCGAGCAGATCCCGCCGGAGATGTCGGCGATCCTCGACGACGATTCGGCGCTGCGCACCGCGTGGGTCGGTCAGCCGGAGAAGGTTCAGGTGCCCGCGTTCCTCTACGGCGGCTGGCACGACATCTTCACCTACTCGACCCCGCGCATCTACAACGCGCTCGATGTGCCCGCCGAGCAGAAGAAGCTCATCATGGGCAACGTGTACCACGTGACCGTGAGCTCGGGACTCGGTCAGCCGGGTGCGCCCGCGCCGCTCGAGGCATTGCAGCGCGCGTGGTTCGACAAGTGGCTCAAGGGCATCGACAACGGCATCGACCGGTACGACCCGGTGACGCTGTGGCAGCAGGGCAGCGAGCAGTGGACCACCGATGTGGCGTTCCCGCGTCCCGGCATGGAGTACCGCCGGATGTATCTGGACGCCGCGTCGTCGGGGACCGCGCCCGGTGCGCGTCACGACGGTAGTCTTGTCGCCGCTCCCGGTGGGGCGCAGCGTCTTTCGGTGGATCCGAGTTTGTCGACGATCTGTTCGCGCGATGCCGCACAGGGCACCGCCGGACTCGTTCCGCTGCCGGACGTGTGTGCCAAGGACGCCCGGATCAGCGAGGGTGCCGCGCTCACCTTCACCACCGCGCCGGTCGACAAGCCGACGCGGATCTCCGGGGCGATCGCCGCGCATCTGAACACGGTGCTCGACACCACCGACGGGTACTGGACCGTCACCGTCAATGATGTGGCGCCGGACGGACGTTCGACGGTCTGGTCGCAGGGTCAGCTGATGGCGTCGCTGCGGGCGATCGACGAGGCGAAGTCCACCCGTTCGCCCAACGGCGACTACACCGACCCGTACCCCATCCTCACGCTGGACACGCGTCAGCCGACGGTGCCGGGTGAGCCGACGACCATCGAGATCGGCATCCGCGCCACCGACGGTGTGCTGCTGCCGGGGCACCGCTTGCGTGTCGACGTGTTCGCGGGCAACTTCCCCAGCGCGATCCCGCTGCGGCCGTTGCTGAACGAGAGCGGCCTGCGGACCCAGCACCTCGAGCTCGATCCGGCGCGGCCGAGCTGGATCAATGTGCCGATGGATGTCGATCCCGGCTGGTGATCAGGCCCGCTCGAACAGGTGGGTCAGGTCGTCGACGAACTCGGCGTAGGCCTGGGTGCGGTCGGTCGCCCGCAGCACCGAGGACGGGTGCACCGTCGCGCCGACCCGGAAATTCTCGAGTTCGACCGTGCGGCCACGCAATTCGGTGACCTTGGCCTTCGGGCCGAGCACCGATTGCGTGGCGATGGCGCCGAGGCAGATCACGAGTTCCGGTGCGATGAGGTCCAATTCGCGGGTGAGCCAGGGTGCGCAGGCGACGATCTCCGTGCGGCGGGGTTGCTGGTGGATGCGGCGTTTGCCGCGCCGCTCGAAGCGGAAGTGCTTCACCGCGTTCGTGAGGTAGAGCGTTTTCCGGTCGACGCCGATGTCGTCGAGCGCGCGGTCGAGCAGTCGTCCGGCCGGTCCGACGAACGGGTGGCCGTCGAGGTCTTCCTCGTTGCCGGGTTGTTCACCGATCAGGACGGTGCTCGCGTGCGGTGCGCCCTCGCCGAACACCGTCTGGGTGGCGTCGCGATACAGGTCGCAACCGTGGCAGGCGTCGGCGGCGGCCGCGAGGGTGGCCAGGTCGTCAGTGCTCGGTACGTACTCGGCCGCACCGGGGTATTTGGTCGTGGTCATGAGGCGGCTCGCTGGGTGGACAGGTCCGGCACGCGGGTCACCTCGGCGCCCGCGCCCTCGGCCAGCTGGGCGAAGGTGACGGCGTCGCGCACGGCCGCCCCGCCGGGGTCGTTGTTGAAGTAGACGTAGCAGTCGGCGTCGGCCGGAAAAGTGTCCAGCAGGCGGTGCACCCAGCCGTTCAAGGCCTGCCTGCCGTAGTGCGGCGGTGGGTTGGCGCGACCGGCGTGCAGGCGCAGATACGCCCAGTCGGTGGTACGCCACAGTGGCGTCACCGGCCGGGAATCACGATCCGCCCAGGACAGCGCCGCTCCGCGTGCACACAGGACATCGCGGATCTCGTCGGTCCACCACGACTCGTGTCTGGGTTCCACCGCCACCCGCACCGAGGACGGAAAACAGCGCAGACAGTCGTCGAGCAGGCCCGCGTCGGCGCGCAGCGTGGGTGGCAGTTGCAATAGGATCGGGCCGAGCCGGTCGCCGAGGCCCTCGGCACGATCGAGCAGGCGCTGCACCGGTTCTTCCGGCTCCCGCAGTCGTTTGATGTGGGTGAGGAACCGGCTGGCCTTCACCGCGACAACGAAATCCGCGGGCGTGCGCTCGCGCCAGGCGGCGAAGGTTTCCCGGCTCGGTAGCCGGTAGAAGGCGTTGTTGGATTCCACCGTCGCGAAGGCCTGCGCGAAGTGCTCGAGCCAGCTTCGCATCGGCAGCCCCTCCGGATACAGCACACCGCGCCAATCACGGTATTGCCAGCCGGAGGTACCTATCCGCAGGGGCATCGCCGATTCAGCCCTCCGCGCGCAACAGCGGTTGGAGTTCGCTGCTGTAGAAATCGAGGAACGCGTCGACATCCGGGCCGGCGTTCATCAGCACCACCCGGTCGAAGCCTGCGTCGGTGGCCTTGCGGACAGCTTCGACATAGCGTTTGGGGTCGTTGCCGCAGACCATCGCCTCGAGCATGTCGTCTACTCGCACGGTGGTCGACGCGGCGGCGAAGTTCACCGGATTCGGCAACTCGCTCATCACTTTCCAGCCGCCGGTCATCCACCGATTCGTCGACAGCGCGGCCTCGGCAGCCTTGCGCTCGTCGGGATCGAAGGCGACACCCACCTCTACATAGCGTGGGCCCATGCCGCCGGAGTCCCGGTAGGTGCGCACCAGATCGGGGTCGGGTTCGGTGGCGAACAGGCCGTCGCCGAGTTCGGCGGCGATCTCGGCCGCACGTGGACCACCCGCCGCGACAGCGATCTTCGGCGGTGTGTCCGGCAGGTCGAAGACCCGTGCGTCCGACAGCGACAGGTATCGACCGTCGTAATTGCGATAACCGCCGCGCCACAGCAGGCGGATGATCTCGAGTGCCTCGCGCAACATCCGCTGCCGAACGAGCACCGGCGGGAATTCCTGGCCGACCACGTGCTCGTTGAGCCGCTCACCGGACCCGATCCCGAGGGTGAAGCGGCCGTCGGAGAGCAGCGCCGTGGTGGCGGCGGCCTGGGCGATGATCGCGGGGTGGTAGCGGATGATCGGGCAGGTCACGCCGGTCGCGAGCTCGAGGCTGTCGGTGCGCGCGGCGATCGCGCCGAGCACCGACCAGGCGAAGGGTGAATGGCCCTGATTGTCCAGCCACGGATGGAAATGGTCGCTGATCTCGACGAAATCGAAGCCGACGGACTCGGCCCGAACGGCCTGGCGGACCAGTTCGTTCGGGTCGAAGGCCTCGGCCGCCAATTTGAATCCGATCTGCATGGCGAACCTCTCCGGGTCAGTGGCGTCCGAGGGCGTTGGCCAGTTCCTGCTTGTTCATCTTGGAGCGGCCGTCGATATTGCGGCGGCGGGCCTCTTCGTACAGTTCGTCGCGCGTCTTGCCGCTGCCCTTGGCCTGCTGGCCGCCGCGACGGGAGGTGCCACTGGACTTGCCGCCGGATTTCCCGCCGGACGACGACCCACCCGACTTGGTCTCGCCGTGCTGGGCGCGGGTCTTGTTCACGGTGCGGGCGGCGATCTCCTCCGCGCGGTCCTCGCTGCGGCCCCGCTCACGCTCGGATTTCTTGATGTCCTTGTACTGACGTTCGCGTTTGTCGCTCCACGCTTGCTGCGGCATGAGTCTGCACCTCCTGGGTGGTGGGCGTTCTGGTTTGCGCCTACCCGGTAGCTGGCGGAGGAAACCACGCTCGGACTCGGACAGCCGCGATATATCAAGGCCACCGGCGGCGGAATGCGCATAGGTGTGGCGCCCGTCTGGAAGCGGGCGCCACGTCTCAGTGATCGGGGTCAGAAGAAGAAATCCATCAGCGCCCTAAGGTTCGCAATAAACCAGTCGAACAGCATCGTGGCTCACCTCCTCCCTCCTGCATCCGGATAGCTACCGGGTAGTGGTCGCGGCATTTGTGCAGCTCGGCTACCAAAAAACCCTGGTGGCTGGGCTCCTATCCGCATATATCGAGGATACCCAGATAGCCGTTAGCAATAACTCAGCGATCGATTTCCATCTCGTGTCGATACATGAATGAAGGATTTTGGTGTTACGTGGAGTACGAGATAGTTGTACGATCAGAACCAACCCGCGAGGCGCACCGTCGCGCCCCGGGCGCACAACGATCGTGCGGTGATCGAGGAGTACCGATGAAGTTACTTCGCTGGAGCGCCACCCGACCGGACATCGATCCGGGAGCGGTCGCGCTGCACGCGCGCAATGTCACCTTCGACTGGTCCGGCGTTCCCCTGCAGTGGATGCCCGCCGAACCTGTTGCGGGACACCTGATCTGCGCCCTGAACATGCTGCTGCCCGAGGGGGAGCGCATGTTCATCGCCACCTACCGCGAGGCGCTGGCCTACGTCGAGGACGAGAAGCTGCGCGAGGACATGCTCGGCTTCATCGGCCAGGAATCCATGCACGCGGAAACCCACGCCAAGGTGCTCGTCGACATGCTCGCCGCCAACGGCGTCGACACCGCGCCGTACGAGCGGCAGATGGAATACCTGTTCCGGGTGACGCTCGGCAAGCGCGGCGAGGGTCGCGCGGGCAAGCAGATGCTGGTGGAACGGCTGGCGTTCATCGCCTGTCTCGAGCACTTCTTCGCCTGGCTCGGCAACTGGGTGCTCAATGCCGACCTGGAGAAGTTCGGCGCCGACCCGCGCATGGCCGATCTGTTCCGCTGGCACGGCGCCGAGGAGGTCGAGCACCGCAGCGTCGCCCATGATGTCGCCGAGTACTTCGGTGTCGGCTACCTGCGCCGCGGCGCGACGATGACGCTGGTCTTCCCCATCTTCCTCGCGCTGCTCCTGCGCGGCACGCGGTTCCTCGTGCATCAGGATCCGCAGCTGCCCGACCACGGGTATCCGAGGCTGCTCGCCGGTGTGTTCGGCGCGATGTGGCGTGGCGCGATCCCCGGTGTGCCGTCGCTGCTGGTGAGCGCGCTGTCGACCTTCCAGCCGGGGTACAACCCGGAAAATGTCGGGTCGACCGCCCAGGCGCTGGCCTACCTCGCCGCCTCGCCCGGCGCACGCGCGGCGGCGTCATGACCGTCCGCGACATCCCCGGCGACCTGTACGGCAAGCATCGGCACGACCCGGGAATGCGGGTGATCGACACGATCGCCACCTTCCGGCTGCGGTGGAGCGCGCTGGTGAACCGTCGCGATCCGCGCTCGCGCGTCGCCGACCACCGGCTGCCCGTGGTCGTCACCGAACGCCGGATCGAGGCGCACGACCAGGATGTGGTGAGTCTGCGCCTCGAGTTGCCCGAGGGCCGCGTGCTGCCGCGCTGGCGTCCCGGTGCCCATCTGGATCTCGAGCTGCCCTCGGGCCGGTTACGGCAGTACTCGCTGTGCGGTGATCCCGCCGACGCGCACGCCTACCGGATCGCGGTGCGCCGCATTCCCGACGGCGGGGGCGGCTCGGTGGAGGTACACGACGAACTGCCGGTGGGCAGCACGCTGATGGTGCGTGGACCACGCAACGCCTTCCCCTTTGTGGTGCCCGGGCACGGTTCGCCCGCACAACGTCTGCATTTCGTCGCCGGCGGTATCGGCATCACCCCGATCCTGCCGATGGCCAGGCTCGCCCACCGTCTCGGCGTGGAGTGGACCATGGTCTACAGCGGGCGCAGCCGGGCGACGATCCCGTTCCTCGACGAGCTCGAGGCCTTCGGCCCGCACGTGATCGTGCGCACCGATGACGAACACGGCCTGCCCGGTGCCGCCGATCTGCTGCCCGGCGTCGGACCCGGCACCGCGATCTACGCGTGCGGTCCCACCCCGATGACCTCGGCCGTCGTCGGCGCGGTGCGCGCGATGCCGCAGGTGGAACTGCATTACGAACGGTTCTCGCCGCCGCCGATCGTCGACGGCGAACCGTTCGAGATCGAACTGGCCTCCACCGGCGAAGTCCTCACCGTCCCCGCCGATCGAACGGTGCTCGACACCATCCTGACCGTCCGCCCCGACCAGCCGTACTCGTGCAGGCAGGGCTTCTGCCGCACCTGCGTGGTCCGCGTGCGCGGCGGCGAACCCGACCATCGTGAGAGCGTGCTCTCCGAGACCGACCACGCCGCAGGCGACATGCTCGCCTGCGTATCCCGTTCCCGCGGTGAGCGTTTGGTGCTCGACCTGTGAGCCCGGTTGCGCGACCTACCCCACACGAGGAGTCCGAAAGTATGACGATCGACCCGGCCAACGAGCGCGTCGTGCGCAATGGCGCCTTCGATATCGCGGTGTTCGAATACGGTGATCCCGCCGGCGAGACGGTGGTGCTCGTGCACGGCTGGCCCGACACCCATCACCTGTGGGAGCGGGTGATCCCGCTGCTCGCCGACCGCTTCCACGTGGTCGCCTACGACACGCGAGGCCACGGCGCCTCCACGCGCACACAGCGCACCGCCGATTTCCGGCTCGACGAACTCGCCGGTGACTTCTACGCGGTGATCGACGCGGTGAGCCCCGACCGTCCCGTGCACGTGCTCGCGCACGACTGGGGTTCGATCCAGCTCTGGGAGGCGGTGTGCGAACCGCAGGCCGCCGAGCGGGTCGCCTCGTTCACCTCGGTGTCGGGCCCCAACCTCGACCACATCGCGGCCTGGATACGCAACCGGCTGTCGAGGCCCACACCGCGCAATGTGTGGCAGCCACTGACTCAGCTGGCGTCCTCGGCCTACACGTTCTTCTTCATGACGCCGGGCCTGCCGCGCGCGACGTTCAACGCCATCGGTACCGAAAAGTTCTGGCAGCGTGCGGTTTCCCTCATGAACGACACGCCTGCCGCGAATGTGAAGCTCGGTCCGACCTTCCGTCGCGACATGGTCGACGGGCTGCTCATCTACCGCGCCAATATCGTGCAGCGCCTGCTCGCCCCGCGCGAGCGTCGCACCACCGTGCCGGTCCAGCTCATCGTCGCGGGCCGCGATGTCGCCCTGCGCCCGGCCGGTTACGACGACTCACACAAGTGGACCGACCGGCTGTGGCGGCGCGACGTACCCGCCGGGCATTGGGTGCCGTTCTCCCATCCAGAATTGCTGGCCACCGCCACCACCGAACTCGTCGATGCGCTCTCCGGTGCCGGTATCTCGCGCGGGCTGGCGCGGGCCGAAGTCGGCCGCACGCGGAGGGAATTCGACGATCACCTCGTGGTCGTCACCGGTGCGGGCAGTGGCATCGGTCGCGAGACCGCGCTCGCCTTCGCCCGGCTCGGCGCCGAGCTGGTGCTCTCCGACATCGACGAGCTCGCCGCGAAACGTACCGCCGAACTGGTCGGCGCCGAAGGCGGTGTCGCGCATGCCTATCCGCTCGACGTGTCCGATGAAGACGCCGTGCGGGCGCATGCCGACACGGTGATCGCGGCGCACGGTGTGCCCGACGTTCTGATCAACAACGCCGGTGTCGGACAGGCGGGCGGATTCCTCGACACCCCCGCCGAGGAGTTCGACCGGGTACTGCGGATCAATCTCGGCGGCGTGGTGAACGGCTGCCGCGCCTTCGGATCGGCCATGGCCGAACGCGGACTCGGCGGGCACATCGTGAACCTGTCGAGCATGGCCGCCTACAGCCCGCAACGCGATATGAGCGCGTACGCGACGAGCAAGTCGGCGGTGTTCATGTTCTCCGACTGCCTGCGCGCGGAACTGGCCGATCGCGGGATCTCCGTGTCCACCGTCTGCCCCGGCATCGTGCACACCAATATCGTTGCCACCACACGCATTTCGGGTGTCTCGGCCGAGGTGGAAGCCGCCACCCAGCGCAAGTTCGACAAGCTCTACGAACGGCGCGGCTACACCCCGGACAAGGTGGCCGACCAGATCGTGCGTGCCGTGCGCGAGCGCCGCGACATCGTGCCGGTGACCCCGGAATCGTGGCTGCAGTACCGGGTGAACCGGATCGCCCCCGGCGCGGTGCGATTCGCGGCGCGCCGGATGAAACTGGTCAGGTAGGGCTCACGCCCGGTGCAGTTGCCGCTCCACGGCGGCAACGTGCCGGGCGTCCACACCCCACGGGTTCTCCACACCGACCTGCCGGTCCAGGTCCCACAGCACGCACGGCTCGCCCGGTGCCGCGACCATCGACCACGCGACCACCGTTCGCCCGAGCTGTTCGAGCATCGGTCCCGCGTCGGTCGGTGTGTCCGCGGCGACGCCGTCGGGGAAGTGGTGCAGGAACCGGCCGTAGGCCCGATCGCAGAACCGGGCGTAGAGCTGGGTGCACAGGATGAAACCGTGCCAGGCCTCGTCGACCGCGTGCGAGGGCATACCGATCACCTGATCGTCGCGCAGCGCGGCACCGCAACACCGCAACCATTGGCGCAGACCGATGTCCACCAGATCGCGCGGCTGCCAAGGGCAGGTCTTGAAGATCGCGTCGGGGAAGTCGAGGTCGGCGACGGTGCGATCGACCGTCGCCAGATCGACCGGTCGCCGACGAAGTCCGGGGATCGTGATGGCCATGCTTCACTGTAAGGCCCCTGGGCGTAGGGCTGCCGGGAACATTCCGGCGGGTTAGCCTGCACGTATGACCGTCCTGATCGTCCTGCTCTTCCTCGCCGCCGGCATCGGGCTGGTGGTGACGACGGTGGTCGTGCTCGTGCGGAAGCTGAGCCCGCCCCGGATCGACCCCCATGACCCGCGCTGGGTCGCCGGTGCGGCCGGTGCGACGGGGTTCTTCGATGGGACGCCTGGTCAGACGTGGACGAACAGTGGGTCGGGGTGTTCGGCCGGCTGGCCTGGGGATGTGGGTTCCGGGGGTAGTGGCTGCGGCGGTGGCAGTAGCAGCGGATGCAGTGGGGGAAGTAGCAGTAGCTGCAGTGGCGGAAGCAGTAGTAGCTGCGGGGGCGGTAGTAGCAGCAGTTGTGGCGGTGGGAGCAGTAGTAGTTGTGGCGGCGGAAGTTAGTGGCGGGTGGTGCGCAGGCGTCCGCGGGGTCGAGCGCCGGCTGTCGTCCGGGGCGGGTCGACAGTGCCATATGTGACGGCGGTCTCAGCACCTTGACCTGAACTCCGCTTCAGGTTCGAAGCTTGTGGTGTCCCGGTGAACATCACAAGGAGTCACGATGCGTGCAGTGCAGGTCAAGGAATTCGGCGGAGTCGACGTGCTCGAGGTGCGCGAGTTGTCCGCGCCGCAGCCCGGTCCGGGTGAGGTGCTCATCGATGTCGACGTGGCCGACGTGATGTTCCTCGATACCCGGCTGCGGGCGGGCTGGGGACAGGACTTCTTTCCGTTGAGCCTGCCGTACATCCCCGGCGGCGCGATCGGCGGTGTGGTGCGTGCGGTCGGCGCGGAGGTCGATCCCGCGTGGGTCGGCAAGCGCGTCGTCACTCAGACGGCGGCCAGCGGCATCGGCGGCGGCCTGCCCATCGGCGGGTACGCCGAGCAGGCGCTCGCACGGGCGGTCACGCTGGTGGAGATCGTCGACGGGCTCAGCACCGTGCAGGCTGTCGCGCTGGCCCACGATGGCCGCACCTCGCTGGCAGTCTTCGATCATGCGGGGGTGCAACCGGATTCGTGGGTGCTCATCACCGCGGCGGCCGGGGGCCTCGGCACACTGCTCACCCAGTTGTCCGCCGCGGCTGGTGCGAAGGTTGTCGCGGCCGCCCGTGGAACCGAAAAGCTGGCTCTCGCACAGCGACTGGGCGCCACCGCTGTTGTCGACTATTCGTCCGACGGCTGGGCGGAGCGGGTTCGCGAGATCACCGGCGGGGGAGCGGCGGTGGTCTTCGACGGTGTCGGCGGTGACATCGGTGGTCACGCGCTGACCGCGACCGCCGACGGCGGCTTGTTCCTCGGATACGGCTCGGCCGCAGGCGACTTCGCCAACGGCGACACAGCGGCTGCGAGTGTGCGTCACGTCACGATTCGCGGCCTGTTCGACATCGTCGGCGGCGAAATCGACTGGCAGTCCATCGCCCGCCGCGCACAGTCGGCGGTGGCCGCCGGTGAGCTGGAAGTGGTGGTTGGCCAGGCATTTCCGCTCGAGGAGGTGCGCCGGGCACACGCCGTGATCGAGGACCGTTCCGCCCTCGGGCGTACCGTATTGACGATCGGCGCGACAGTGTAACTTACCCTGCAGCACAACGGAATACACGTTAAGTTCAATATGTGCAGGGAATAATTGTCGCCGGGGTGACAGTCGCGGTCTTGTTGTTGGTAATCGGAGTCATCAAACTCGCCAGCAGCCCAGGGGGAAGTGTCAAGCAGCGCGACCGGATGGACCGCGCACGCACCGAACGGGAGAAGGCGAACCGGTCCTGACCGGACCGGTCCGCCACCCCCGCACGAGTGGTCAATCTCGCAACCCACCGGGTACCATGCGACTCGCCCGCGGAGACCGCGGTCAGGGGCGGTAGCTCAGTCGGTTAGAGCCGCGGACTCATAATCCGCTGGTCGTGGGTTCGAGCCCCACCCGCCCCACATTCAGCCCTTCACCAGCGGTTATGTGCCTGGAACACCTATTGTGCCGACCTGTGCCGGCTGGGATCTGCACGGTCGGACCTCATCGAATATCGTTCGCGCATGTCTTCCCGGTGGCGAGTCGCGTATGTCAGAGCGGCCGTTCAGCAAGCGCCCTGGCATTCCGTCGCCCTCGGGCTGGCGAGTTGGATCGTCGTAGTCGGAGCGCCGGCGGTGTTCGTCGGGATCGTGGTGACGATCGAATCCGGTGCCGCTGCAAAGCGATTCGCTATCACCCTATGGGCGGTGCTCGTGGTGGGCGTCCTGCTTGTCGCGGGCGGGCTGTGGGCGTGGCGGGTCAGCGGGCTCGTCGACAAGGAAGTCAGGGGGCGCTACCACGGGCTGCGGGAGGTCGAGTCCGAGCGGCTGCTGGTGCGCCGACCGGTACGGCAGGACGCGGTTGCGCTCGCCGCCGCGATCGATGCGGAGATGCTCGCCGGGAACGGGTGGACCGACCGCGAGGCTCGGACAATGGTGAAGGCTGTCCGGTCGGGTTACCCGGTACCCGGGCTGCTCGTCTTCGAGGCGCGGTCGGACGGGGCCCTCGTCGGTGGCGCGACGGTGCATCCGGGTGCCACAGACCCGTCGTCGCGAACCCTCGGCTGGTGGATCGGACCACGACACCGGCGCGCGGGCTACGCGAGCGAAGCGGTCGCGGCGCTGGTCGAGGCGATCCACGACGCCGGCTTCGCTACCGTCGAGATCGGTACCTCCGAGTCGAATCTCGCGGTGCGGCGAATCTGCGACAAGATCGGCGCGACGGAAAAGGACCGGCGAGCACAACGGTTGCCGAACGGATCGCTTGTCCCGTCGATCTGGTACGAGCACCGACAGGTAGCAACAGATGAGCCGTCTGTGTCACCCGCCGGATGACACACCCTCGCCCGTGACGGGATCGACGCCGTCGATGGCCCGCGTCAGACGTTGCGCCGCCTCACCGGGATCATGCACCGCCAACGCCTGATTGACGATCAGCCAGTCCGCGATGTCCTCACCCGAGACGTACTTGCGGAAGCAGTTGTAGATGGCGTAATAAGCGAACTCGACCGGATCGGGGAAGGTCAGGTCGTCGTCTTGCAGCGCGGCAATGGGCTCGAGATAGCGGCCGCCGATATTCGTGGGGTCCACACCGGCCCGAGCCGCCTCGAGGGCATCGATCGGAAGCTCGACGTCTACGTGGTGGCGCATCCCGACCACCGAGTCGCGATAGCGAAGCGCGGCAGGGTTTCCCCGAACATAATCGGTCCACGTCGGGAGGACATCGGCACACAGCGACAGATGAACCTGTCGCCGGTGAGCGGCCCCTAGCCGCAGAAAGCGGTCATTCGGGGTCATGCTTCACCGCCCCCAGCAGCTCTCGCCACCGCGCCATCACCAGTTCGGTGTAG
Source organism: Nocardia sp. JW2 (assembly GCF_051843015.1). NCBI lineage: Bacteria > Bacillati > Actinomycetota > Actinomycetes > Mycobacteriales > Nocardiaceae > Nocardia > Nocardia sp. JW2. The sequence continues at coordinate 110,750 of NZ_JBPXLK010000003.1, read as the reverse complement.
TGATCCGCCGCGATCCGGTAGGCGCCGAGGGCATAGCCGTCGTTGACTTCGACAAGTGCGGTGTCCCCGTTCGCGAGCACGCCGAAGTCGATGGCGTAGGCGCATCGGTCCGGAATCGGCGTATTGCAGGTATGCGACGGTGAAATCCATCCTGCGCCTCCCGATCTCGAGGTCGAATGCTCATCCTACGTGCGCTTGCTGACCTCGTCTGCTCATCCTACGTGCGCTCGCTGACCTCGTCCGTGGTTGACGGGTTTGGCCTAGGGTGTGGGGCATCGGGTGCGAGATGAGGGGCGTGCGATGGCTGCTGTGCTGGTGAAGGGGCAGAACCTGGGGCTGGCGGCGGGGGAGGTGGTGCTGTCGGTGCGTGGTGGTGTGGCGGCGGATCTGTCGGCGCTGCTGGTCACCGAGGTGGGCAAGGTTCGAACGGATGCCGACTTCGTGTTCTTCAATCAACCCCGGGCACAAGGGGTCCGTTTGGACGGGGCGGCGCTCCACGTCACGCCGGACCAGGTGCCGGGTGAGATCGCGCAGATCCGGGCGGTGATCACCGCCGACGGGCAGACCTTCGGGAGTGGACCGGCGCCGGTCGCGGTCGTGGCCGATGCCGCGGGAAACACCGTGTGCGAGTACCTGATCGAGGGCTTGGATCGAGAGACCGTGGTGATCGCGCTCGAGCTGTATCGCCGGGGTGAGCAGTGGAAGGTGCGCGCGGTCGGGCAGGGGTATGCCGGCGGATTCGCCGATCTGGTCACCGATCACGGGGTGAGTGTCGACGACGAACCGGAAGTCGTCGCCGCACCGAGGACGGTGCCCGGCGAGCACGCGCTGTCGTTCGAGAAGCGGCAGAAGCTGGATATGCGTAAGCAGGAAGTCGCCAAGATCCTCATCGACAAGAGCGCGTTCGGAACGCGGGCGCGGGTCGTGCTGGTGATCGACAAGACCGGCAGCATGCAGAAGATGTACCGCGCCGGAACCGTGCACCGGGTGGTGGAGCGGATGATCCCGGTCGCCACCCAGCTCGACGACGACGGCACTCTCGAGGCCTACCTCTACGCCCTGTCCTACGCGAAACTCCCGGACATCACCGTGGCCGACGCCGAGCGCTGGACGCAGACCTATCTGCACCTGAACGGCACCCACGACGGTATCGACTACGGCAGCCTCGGCGGGCGCAACGACGAACTGCCGATCATGCGCGCGGTGATCGACACCCTGCACGGCAGCACCCGGCCCACGCTCGTCCTGTTCTTCACCGACGGCGGCTTCGCCAAGAAACGTGAGATCGCCGCGCTCATGCGCGAGGCCGCCCACCTGCCCGCGTTCTGGCAGTTCATCGGACTCGGCCCCGCCAACTTCGGTGTGCTGCGCACCCTGGACGAACTCGACGGCCGGGTGGTCGACAACGCGGGCTTCTTCGCCGTCCCCGACATCGACCAGCTCGACGACGCCGAGCTCTACCGACGCCTGCTCAGCGAGTTCCCCGACTGGCTGCGCGCCGCCCGAGCGGCCGGAATCGTCCGGTAGCGGTGCCTATTCCGCGGCGACGGGAATGTCTTCCGAGGCTCGCGCGATGACGTCGTCGAGGACATCCCTCGAGCGGATCAGATCGGCGATCGTGCGGTCGATCCGGGCTCGCTCGGTGCAGAGTTCATCGATGAGTTCAGGCGTGGCGTTCTCGTTGGCCCGGCCATCGGCATCGCGGATGCAGCACAGGATCTGGCCGATCTTCTTGCTGGACAGTCCGGCCGCGTACAGCTCCTGGATGTGGATCACCCGGTCCACGGCGAGATCGGGGTAGTCACGGTGGCCGCCCGGGGTTCGGGCAGAGGCAAGCAAACCCTGTTCCTCGTAGTAGCGAAGTGACCGTTCGCTGACGCCGGTCCGCGCCGCGAGCTCCCCGATTCGCATGCGCCACCAGGCCTTTCACGCATCGACTTGAATCTCACACCAATGTCAGGTTTTACCGTATCCGCATGACGAAGAACGCGGTACCCAGCCTTTTCGATGCGGCCGTTGTCGGTGCTCTCCAACTCCCCAACCGGCTCGTGATGGCGCCGATGACGCGCAACCGGGCCGCCGAGGACGGTAGCCCGACCGAACTGATGGCGACCTACTACGCCCAGCGCGCCGACGCCGGTCTGATCATCGCCGAGGCGGCCAGCCCCAACCGGGTGGGCATCACCTTCGCGGGCATCCCCGGCATCTACACCGATGCCCACATCACCGGCTGGCGCGGGATCACCGAGGCGATCCACGCGGCGGGTGGGCGGACCTTCCTGCAGGTGCAGCACGGTGGTCGCGTCGGGCATCCGGACAACAGCGGTGCCACCCCGGTCGCCCCTTCACCGGTGCGGCTGTCGACGCCGATCCGGACCGCGGCAGGCTCGCAGGACGCGGTGATTCCCCGGGAGCTGAGCATCGACGACATCCACGGCACCGTTCAGGATTTCGCACAGGCGGCCCGCAATGCGATCGCGGCCGGGTTCGACGGCGTGGAGGTGCACAGCGCCAACGGCATGCTGCTGCACCAGTTCCTGTCCGACAACACCAACCAGCGCACCGACGAATACGGCGGCACCGTCGACAACCGCATCCGGTTCACCGTGGAGGTGGTCGAGGCCGTGGCGGCGGCGATCGGACCGGAGCGAGTCGGGGTGCGCATCGCGCCCGGTGTCGGCGCCAACGACATCGTCGAATCCGACACCGAGGAGCTGTACTCAGCGCTGGTCGCCGCACTCGGCGGTCGCGGTCTGGCCTACCTGCACGTGGTATTCGCCGACCCGGGAACCCCGGTGTTCGAGCGGATCCGGGCGGGCTGGGACGGCGTGCTGATCGCCAACCCGGTGCTCGGCTGGGGTTCGCCGTTGCCCGCCGACGGTGGCAGGTCCGCGGCCGAGGAACTACTCGCCGCGGGCGCCGACCTGGTCTCACTCGGCCGGTCGTTCCTGGCCAATCCCGACCTCGTCGCCAGGTTGCGCGACGGCGCGCCGATCAACCAGTTCCGTGCGGACTACTTCTACGGTGGCGATGCGACCGGCTACACCGACTACCCGGCCCTCGAATCCGTGGCGTGACCGGCCGGATGCCTCGGCGGCCGAATCGCCGCCGAGGAATGGAGGCCGTGTGAGCTGGAGAAACTCGGTTGTCAGCGGGTGGGCAACTCGTTAGCGTGGCTACGTTTTGTGTTCGACTACCGAGAGGAATGCGATGGAACCCATCACTGAACGCGAGATCAGAGCGTCGTTCGTCAACTGTTCGAAAGGCGACGCCAAACGTCTCAATGTTCCCCGTGACCTGGCCGAACGTCCGTGGGAAGATCTCGACTTCCTCGGCTGGACCGACCCGTCCTACGCGGGGCGCTGCTACATCGCCGTGCCGCGTGACGGCAAGCTGGTGAGCATCGCGCTGCGCCACGAAACGGGTGGTTCGGGCAAGACGCAGATGTGTGCGCTGTGCCTCACCAGCCACACCGGCGGCGGGGTCTCGCTGATGACGGCGAACAAGGCCGGGGAATCGGGGCGGCGCGGGAACACGATCGGCAGCTACATGTGCACCGATCTCGCGTGCTCGCTGTACGCCCGCAACAAGAAGAAGCCCTCGATGGGCAGCCGATACCGCGAGGATCTGACCGTGGAGCAGAAGGCCGAGCGCGTGGTGGAGAACCTCTACGCGTTCGTCGACAAGCTCTACACCTAGCGAACCCGCCCCGGCTGACAGAAAGGAAGTTGCTGCCATGTGCCGACACAGTAGAGCCCAGCTGAAGCGACCCGGGTCCTGTTGAACCACAACAGAACCCGGGTCGGGAGTCCTTGCCGGTCGAGGCGGCCCGGTTCATCCGGACCGGCCCGAGCGGACAGGAATCAGATCATGGCGTTCATGATGGTGCCGCCGCTGGTGGCGACCACACCGCCGATCATCGCGCCCGCGACCATCCGCGGCGACTGCATCGCACCGCCGGTCCACTTCTCCCACGCGAACTTGCCACCCGCGTAGGTGATGGCGATGATGCCCGACAGCAGCACGAACCACGTGAAGTAACGCACCATCTGCAAGAGCTTCTCCGACAGCGGCGGCGCCTCGGGTGTCGGATTGCCGATCTGGGCCAAGGTATCGGTGAAGACCAAGGTATCGGCGACAGCGGCCAGAATCATGTTTGCTCACTCGGTAACTCGGGGGAACGGCGATGAACTGCTGTGGCCGATGGTATCCCGTCCGGCGCGGCGTCGCAGCCACCCCCTCGACAGAACCGATCGGTTTTGTTGGTGCGCTGGGGGTTCGCGGCCGTATCCTGGACTCGTCCGAATACGGCAGCGCTGGAACGTAGTTCGCTATACGCGGAAAAGGGGAGCAGGCTATGAGCATCATTCTGACGTCGATGGCCGACACCGTCACGACGTTTGCGCAGGTCGGCAACCCTACGCCGGAGGCGCCGCCGCTCTCGGACAAGATCATGCAGATGGTCCAGTACCTCACCTGGTTCATGATTCTGTCGGGCATTCTGGCCATCACCGTCGCGGGCGGAAAGTTTGCCTGGGAGAAGTGGAACGGCAGCTCCATGGAGTCGCCCAAGATGATCGCGGGCGCCATGATCGGCGGTGTGGTCGCCACCAGCGGTGGCACCATCATGAACGCGGTTCTGGGCAGCTAGATCCGCGCGCCCTTGGCCCGGTTGCAGGCCCGGCACAGGATCTGCAGGTTCGACGCGCTCGTCGCGCCGCCCCGGCTGAGCGGGATGATGTGGTCGAACTCCAGGTAGTGCCGGTCGCCGCACTCCACGCACGCGCCACCGTCGCGCTGCCACACCAGGGCTTTCACGTCCTGGGGAATGCTGCGGCTGTCGCGCTGGCCGGGTGTGAGGACCAGGCGCTTAGCCACGCGCAGCGCACCTTCGAGCGCGGCCGCCACATAGTCCGGGTCGGCCACACCGAAGGTCGCGCCGCCGCGTGCGGAGGTCGCGGCCACCACGACGGTGCCGTGTTCGGGATGCACCGAAACCACCCGGGACCAGGGCAGTTCCACACCGGTGCCGTCGCCGACGAAGCGCAGCTTCTTGGAACTGCCGATCAGCCTGCCCTCGGAGTGGCGTGGACCGCGCGCCAGCATCCGGATGTGTACAGCGGGCAGGTCGAGGTGGACGCGTTCGTCCGGGTCCAGGTGCAGGCCGCGGGTGTCGACGGCGGGCAGCTCGCCTGCGCGCAGTCGTGACAGCGTGCGGCCCCGGTGCATTCGCCTGCGCAGATCGTCGACGATGGGGCCGCCCAGGTCGAGCTCACCGACGACGTGCTCGAACGCGTCGAGTTCATCGGCGAACACCTCACCGTCGGCGAACGCGAACGCGACCATCCGCTCCACCTGGGTGAGGCCGTCCTCGCGCAGAAACGCTCTGCCCTGTTCCTCGTCGATGCGCTGGAACCGCAGTGACGCCCACACCTGCGTCCACTCCGGTGATCGGGCGCCGGGGCCGGTGAGGACCCGCACGGCGCGGTTGCGCCAGTGGGTGAGGAACTCGTCGATCTCGGCCGCACACGCCTTGCACGGAGCATGACCGCCGAAAAGCTTGCGGCGCAGAGTATTACCGCAGCGTGCGCAGTGGCCTCGGGTCGGCGGGAGGAATGGGCGAACGCTCGATGTCCATTCGTCGCCGTCCCACCAGCGCAGGCGGTCGGGCGCGTCCGGGTCGGGATGCCAGTCGGCCAGGTCGGGGTCCGCCGGTGGTGGCGGCGGGGTATCGATGACACGGCGGGTCAGGGCGGGCGCGCCGGACGGCTCGGCACCGGTCCGGCCGGTGCGTGGTTCGTCGGCCCTGCCCACGGCGGCCGGTTCGTCGACCGTGACACCGAATTCGACGGCCAGCCCCCGCAGCCCGCCTGCCCAGCCCTGGCCGATCGCACGGAAACGCCAGCCACCGTCGCGCCGGTAGAACTCCCCGAACATCATCGCCTGCACGTCCTCGATGCTGTCGACAGCGAAGCGGGCGATCGGACCGTCGGCGGCGTGGACGGTGAGGGTGAGGTCGTCGAGGCGGTCGAAGGTGGTGTCGTCCACTGATGCCGTGACGACGATGCGGGCGATGTCGGCCTCGGTGCGGGGCAGGGAGATGCTCAGCCGAGCCGTACCCGGTTCGGGTTCCTGGTCGAGGGTGACCGCCTGCGAGGCGTGGCGAGGGGCGTTGAAGAAGACGAAATCGCGGTCGGTGCGGACCAGCCCGGATTCGGTGACCAGGAGTGCGTGGGCGTCGACAGCCTGCGCGCCCCGCCATGAAACAACCACGGCGAGAAGCGATGTCGGTACCGGCGAATTCGCGCCCTTGCGTAGTTCCATGGTCCTCGCATGATGCCACGGAGGTCCGACACGGTTTGCCGGAGCGCCGCCCAGGCCATCCCGGTGGGTGTGAGCCATCTCGCAGGACCGGGCCTGGTTTTCGCCCTTCTCAGAGGTTTAGCGTTGAGGTCCGCTCGCTGCCGAAATCCGTTGTGATATAGGGATATTCGGTGCAAAGCGGACATTTTCGGGCCGCCGCGTTCGGTGCCGACGGCCGAGCTGACGAGGAGCTGGTCGGTATGTCGAATGGTCACCTACTCACCCGACGGGGAGCGCTGGCCGCGCTCGCTCTGCTCGCGGTAGCGGGTTGTGGAGGGTCGGGGCAGGCGGCGCACAGCGACGTGCACTGGGATTACGACGCGGAAGGGCCCGACCACTGGGCCGATCTGGACAGCCGGTTCGTGACCTGCCGCAGCGGGCACGCGCAGTCGCCGATCGATCTGCCCGCCCATACGGAACTGCATCCCGACGAGCACATCGACATCGAGTACCGGCCGATGTCCTCGGTGGAGGTGGTGAACAACGGGCACACGATCCAGGCGAACGTGGCGCCCGGCTCGGGTAACCGCGTCGTCGTCGACGGGAGCGCGTTCGAGTTGACCCAGTTCCACTTCCATCTGCCGAGCGAGCACACCGTCGACGGGGCGGAAGCGGCGATGGAGCTGCACTTCGTGCACGCGGACCGGGCGGGCAGGCTCGCGGTACTGGCCGTGCTGTTGCGCGCGCAGCCGGACTCGGTGCCGCTGGGGGCGGTACTCGCGGCGGCACCGGATCGGGTGGGTGCCACCAGGACGGTGACGAGCATCGATCCGCGCGCGTATCTGCCGACCGGGTTCGCCCAGTTCCGGTACGAGGGATCGCTGACCACGCCGCCGTGTACCGAAGGGGTGCGCTGGATCGTGCTGCGCGAACCCGCGCCGGTCGCGATCGCCGACGTGGAGCACTATCGCGCGCTGTTCCCGCACACCAACCGCCCGGTGCAACCGCGATTCGGCCGACCGGTCGTGCTGGCCGGACCGAACTGACGGACACGGCGGCTCCTCCCTGCGCACGAGGCCGCCGTGGGGCACAGTGGAGGCATGACGAACCCGAAGAAGCGGGGGCGCACGCCGCAACCACCACCGGTGCCGCCGCAGGCGCGCAGGGTGCCGGGCGCCGAGCTGCTGTCGGCGGCGCAGGCGGCGGTCGGCGCGGCACAGTCGGCGGCGGGGCAGGCCATCGACGCGGCGCAGCAGACGGCGGGATACGCCTTCGACGCGGCGGTGCGGCTGCCACCGGCCTCGGCGCAACTCGCCGCACAGCTGCCGGATCTGGTGGAGAACCTGTCGATCGCGGTCGACCGGCTCAACAGCACCATCGACCGCCTCGACCGCACGCTCGCCCTCGCCGACCCGGTGTTCGCCACCTACGACCGGTTGCTGCCCCGCCTCGAGGCGATGATCTCGCTGGGTGAGGACCTGTTCGGTGCCCTGGCGAAACTGCCGGGCGTGGGTCTGATCGGCCGCTTCACCGGGCGCGGTGGCGAGGAACCACCACCGGAACCGGAGAAGCGCCGACGTCGCTAGAGTGCGCGGAAGGTCGCCGCGGCCTTGAGGACCATCTCGGCGTACTCGTCCTCGGCGTCGGAATCGAGCACGATCGCCCCGCCGGCGCCGATGGTCCACTCGTCGTCGTGGCGCACGGCCGTGCGGATGACGATATTGAGGTCGGCGGTCCCGCCGAGCCCGAGGAAGCCGATGGTGCCCGAATAGATCCCGCGCGCCCGGGTTTCCAGCTCGTCGAGGATTTCCATGGTGCGCAGTTTCGGCGCCCCGGTCATCGACCCACCCGGGAAACACGCGCGCACGCAGTCGACCACACCCGCCCCCGGACGCAGGGTGCCGCGGACTGTCGACACCAATTGGTGCAGGGTGGAATAGGTTTCGGTGACCATGAGCGCGGGCACGTGCACCGAACCGACCTCGCACACGCGCCCGAGATCGTTGCGCAACAGGTCGACGATCATCAGGTTCTCGGCGCGCGTCTTCGGGTCGGCGGCCAGCGCGTCACGCAACCGGGCGTCCTCGGCGGGTGTCCGGCCACGCGGTGCGGTGCCCTTGATCGGCTTGCTCTCCACCACCCGGTCCCGGTCGACCTTGAGGAACCGTTCCGGCGACGAGCACGCCACCTCGAGCCCGTCGAACCGCAGGTAGGCGGCGTAGGGCGCGGGATTGCAGCGGCGCAGGCGGCGGTAGAAGGCCAGGCCGTCGTCCTCGCCCGCCGCGACCGCGACCGCATCGGTCAGGCAGATCTCGTAGGACTCACCCGCGTGTAAGCGCTCCTGGCATACCGCGATATCGGCCAGGTAGCGGTCGCGGCCACGCACGAGATGCGCCTGGACGGCGTCGGGATCGGCGCGCACGCGCAGGTCGACGGGGTTCTTCCAGGTCGGCAGGTCGGCGAGGGCGGATTCGGTGGCACCGAGCCAATCCGCACCCGCCGCGTCGCTACCCGGATCGGTGAGAGCGAGCAGATGGGTGCGGCCCGCCACATGGTCGACCACGACCAACCGGTCGGCGAAGATCCACTGCGCGTCCGGGGTGGGGGAGCGATGCGCCGCCCGCGCCCCACAGTCGGCCTTCACCTCGTAACCGAGATAGCCGACATAACCGCCCGCGAAATCGAAAGGCAGCGACGGTGTTTCGCAGTGCCTGGCACGCAGTTCGCGGTCCAGGTAGTCGAGTACGGTGCCCGCGACGGTCCGGGTGCCAGCGCCATCCGTCACCGTGACGGCGCCGTCGCCGACCCGGTACCCGACGATCTCGGCGTGCGGTCCCGCCGCGTCGCCGAGGAAGGAGAACCGGTCCAGACCCGGTTCGACGTGTTCGCTGTCGAGCCAGAACGCGGTCGCCGAGTCGCGGTAGCAGCGCAGGAAGATCGCCTCGGTATCGATCGCCCGTTCGATCACCTTGTGCCGCAGCACGAACCGTCTCGTCGGCGGATCCGACGGTAGTTCGGGGCCACGCACGACGACCGGCGCGGCCACCGAGGTCCGTGCCTTGGTGAGATCGGCGAAATTGCGCAACAGCGCGGCCCCGAACTCGCTCGACACCGACTCCGGATGGAACTGCACACCCCATTGCGGGCGCTCGCGGTGCCGCACACCCATCACCACGCCGTCGCCCGTCGTCGCCGTCACCTCGAGCACGTCGGGCAGCGGTCGCAACGCCGCCAGCGAGTGGTAGCGCACCACCGTGAAGTCCTGCGGCAACCCGGCGAACAGGTCCTTGTCGTCGTGGGCGACCCGATCGAGGTAGCCGTGGCGTGCCTCGGGTGCGCGACCGACCTGTCCACCGGCCCCGATCACGATGCCCTGATGTCCGAGGCATACCCCGAGTAGCGGCAGCTCGGCCTGTTCGAGCACCGCCGTCGAAATCCCCATGTCCCTGGCCCGGTCGGGACGTCCCGGTCCCGGCGAGATCACGACATTGTCGAATCGGTCGAGGCCGAGTTCGCCCACGCTGCCCACCTCGTCGTTGCGCACGACGACGGGCTCGCTCCCGTTGACCTCACTGATGAGCTGGTAGAGGTTGTAGGTGAACGAGTCGTAGTTATCGATCAACAGCGTGCGCATCGTGGCCAAAACCCTACGCCGGACGCGGTTCGGGGCAGAATGTGCGCCATGGCTGTTTCGCAACCGGATCTCGTGGCGCTCGGACGTTGGATGGACGAGCAGGGCTTACCCGGCGACACGATCGGGGAGGTCAGCCCGATCGGCGGCGGCACCCAGAACATCATGATCCGCTTCACCCGGGGCGGCCGCGAATACGTCCTGCGTCGTGGGCCCGAACACCTGCGGGCCAAGAGCAACGAGGTGATCGCCCGCGAAGCCCGCCTGCTCACCGCGCTGGACGGCACCGAGATCCGCGCACCGCGGGTGATCGCCGCCTGCACCGACCCCTCGGTCCTCGGCGCGGTCTTCTACCTGATGGAACCCATCCGCGGCTTCAATCCGCAGACCGAACTGCCCGACCTGCATGCGAACGACCCGGAGATCCGCAGGCGGATGGGGCTGTCGGCGATCGAGGCCATCGCGCGCCTCGGCACGGTCGACTACCTGGCGCTCGGCCTGGCCGACTACGGCCGCCCCGAGGGCTTCCTCGAACGTCAGGTGCCGCGCTGGCTGCGCGAACTCGACACCTACGCCGCCAACGAGGGCTACCCGGGCCCGCAGATCCCCGACGTGGAGCGCGTCGGTGACTGGCTCGACCGCAACCGTCCAGCCGATCCGTCGCCGGGCATCATGCACGGCGACTGCCACCTGGCCAACATGATGTTCGACTACGACGGCCCCGAGGTGGCGGCCATGGTCGACTGGGAGATGTCGACCATCGGCGACCCGCTGCTCGACCTCGGCTGGCAGCTGGCCACCCGCCCCGAACCCGGCACCGTCGGCGCCGGGCTGATGGGCACCCTCGGCACCGTCGGCGGCCTGCCGACACCCGAGGAGATGATCCGGCACTACGCCGAATTCTCCGACCGCGACCTGCGTGCCGTCACCTGGTACGAGGTGCTGGCCTGCTTCAAGCTCGGCATCGTGCTCGAAGGCACCCACGCCAGGGCCTTCGCGGGCAAGGCGCCCAAACAGGTGGGCGACTTCCTGCACGCGGTGACCCTCGAACTGTTCGAGAAGGCGCGCAAGCTCATCGACTGATGCCCGGATCTCGACGATCATTGGCTGAATATCAATGGACGTCAAGATTGCGACGCCATAGCCTTGGCGACATGATCGTGCCTGATACCAAGGACTGGACCTGGGTCCTCGAAAAGCCCTGCGCCGAATGCGGATACGACGCCGCGTCGATCGCGTTCGAGCAGGTGCCCGACCGGGCGCGCGCAGCTGCCGCCCACATCGCCTCGGCGCTGGACCGCGACGACGCGCGCGTGCGGCCCGACGCGCAGACGTGGTCGGTCCTCGAATATGCCGCCCACGTGCGCGATGTCTGCCGGATCTTCGACACCCGGCTCGCGCTGATGCTGGGCGGTGACGGCGCGACGGCGCCGCGATTCGCGAACTGGGATCAGGACGCCACCGCCGTCGCCGACCGCTACAACGAGCAGGACCCGGCGGTGGTCATGCAAGAGCTGTCCGCCGCTGCCGAGCAGGTGGCCGCCGCCTTCGCCGCCGCGCCCTCGGATCGGCTCGACTGGCGCGGTGCCCGCAGCGACGGATCGCTGTTCACCGTGGCCTCACTGGGCCGATACTTCCTGCACGACCTCGAGCACCACGTCCACGACGTGCGCGGATAGAGAAATCTTCACCAGATTTCTAGAACGTGTTCCAGAATCGGCCGAAAGTTCGTAGGGTGGGAGCAGTCACAACGAGGCACTGCTTGGCGAGAGGTCGATCGTAATGAAGACGAAGGGCGCGATCCTGTGGGGCGTCGACCAGGAATGGTCGGTCGAGGAGATCGAGGTCGGCGACCCCGTGTCGGGGGAGGTGCAGATCCGCATGGAAACGGCGGGCATGTGCCACTCCGATCACCACATCGTCACCGGTGCCACGCCGATGCCCGGCTACCCGGTGATGGGTGGCCACGAGGGCGCGGGTGTGATCACCAAGCTCGGGCCGAACTGCCCGAGCGATCTGGCCGTGGGCGACCACGTCATCCTTTCGTTCATCCCGGCCTGCGGACGTTGTCCGTCGTGTGTGGCCGGGAATATGGCGCTGTGTGACCTGGGTGCGGGATTGCTGATGGGACAGGCGATTTCGGACGGCACGTACCGCATCCAGGCGCGCGGCGAGAACGTCATCCCGATGTGCCTGCTCGGCACCTTCGCCCCGTACATGACGGTGCACCACACCTCGGTGGTCAAGATCGATCCGACCATTCCGTTCGAGGTGGCCTGCCTGGTCGGGTGCGGCGTGCCGACCGGCTTCGGGTCGTCCACCCATGTGGCGCAGGTGCGGCCGGGCGAGACCGTGGTGATCGCGGGCATCGGCGGCGTCGGCATGAGCGCGCTGCAGGGTGCGGTGCTCAGTGGCGCGTCGAAGGTCGTCGCCATCGACCCGAATCCGTGGAAGCGCGAGCAGGCGCAGAAGTTCGGCGCCACCCACACCTACGAGAGCATGGCCGCCGCGATCATGCCGCTGATGGATGCCACCGAGGGCCGGATGGCCGAGAAGGTCATCCTCACCATGGGTGAGATGCACGGCGACTACGTCGAGGAGGGTCTGATCCTCACCGGCAAGGCGGGCACGCTCGTCGTCACCGCCATGGGCCGCATGGACGCGGGCGAGGTGAAGATGAACAGCTTCCTGCTCTCGATGCTGCAGAAGACGGTGAAGGGCTGCATCTTCGGCGGCGGCAACGCCCGCCAGGACGCGCCGCGGCTGCTGTCGCTGTACAAGGCCGGTCAGCTCAATCTCGACGACATGGTCACCCGGAGCTACTCCCTCGAGGAGATCAACCAGGGCTACCGGGACATGCTGGACGGCAAGAACATTCGCGGGATCATCCGCTACACCGAAGCCGACTGGTAACCGACGATTCCCAGTACCTCGCCGGGTGAGCCCCCGGCGAGGATTCTGCCGTCGCGCATCTGCAGGCAATGATCGGCACGTGCCGCCTCGGCTGGGTCGTGGGTTGCCTGCACCACGGTGACCCCGTCGGCCGCGATCTCGGTGAGCGCACCCGAGATCTCGGCGCGCGCGGCGTCGTCCAGTCCGGTCGCCGGCTCGTCGAGCAGGACCAGATCGGACTCTTGCGCCAACGCCTGGGCCAGAAGTGTGCGCTGGCGCTGACCGCCCGAGAGCGTGTCCAGGCGCCGTGTCGCCAGGGCGGTGAGGTCCATCCGCTCCAGGCAGGCCCGCGCGATCTCGCGGTCGGCCTTCGTGAGCCGCCGCCACAATCCCCGATGCGCCCAGCGCCCCATCGCCACCGCCTCGCGCACCGTCATCGGTAGCGCCGCGGGAATCGCGGTGTGCTGCACCACGAATGCCGGTCGCCGCGTGGTCTCGCGGTGCACCGTGCCCGACCGGACGGGCACCGTGCCCGCCAGGACGCCGAGCAGCGTCGATTTCCCCGAACCGTTGGGTCCGACGATCGCGGTCACCTGTCCGCGCGGGATCGACGCCGTCACCTCTGACAGCACGGGCATCCGGCCGTAGCCGGCGGTGACGTCCTCGATACGGATCGTCGGGTCTGCTGTGTGTTGCATCTCACCTCGTTTGAAACGATAATCGTTTTCAGTATATCGTCCGTTGCCATGGAGTGGCTGATCGCCCCGTTCGAGGTGGCATTCGTGCAGCGGGCGCTGTGGGGCGGACTGCTGGTGTCCTGCGTGTGCGCCCTCGCCGGAACGTGGGTGGTGGTGCGCGGCATGGCTTTTCTCGGTGACGCGATGGCGCACGGCATGCTGCCGGGTGTCGCGGTGGCGGCGCTGCTCGGCGGCAATCTGATCGTCGGCGCCGCGATCAGTTGCACCGCAATGGCCTTCGGTGTGTCGGTGCTGTCGCGGAGCAAGCGGTTCGCGGCCGATACCGCGATCGGGCTGCTGTTCGTCGGGATGCTCGCGGCCGGTGTGATCATCGTGTCGCGTTCGCAGTCCTTCGCCGTCGACCTCACCGGATTCCTGTTCGGTGATGTGCTCGCGGTGCGCACTGTCGACCTGTGGTACCTCGTTGCCGCCGTCGGTCTCGCGCTGGTTGTCGCCGTGCTCGGGCACCGGGCTTTCGTCGCGCTGACCTTCGATCCGCGCAAGGCGCACACGCTCGGGTTGCACCCGAAGGCGGCGCACGTCGCGCTCGTCGGTCTGGTGACCCTGGCCATCGTCGCCTCCTTCCACGTGGTCGGCACGCTGCTGGTGTTCGGGCTGCTCATCGCGCCGCCCGCCGCCGCCGTGTACTGGTCGGACCGGATCCCGGTGGTGATGGTGCTCGCCGCCCTGATCGGCGGGTTCTCCACCGCTGCCGGGCTTGTCGTCTCGTGGCACGCGGGTACGGCGGCCGGGGCGACGATCGCCGCCGTCGCGGTCGGATCGTTCTTCGTGTCGGCGGTCGTCTCGGCGCTGCGGGAGCGGTTCGGGAAGGTCGGTGTCGCCGCGTTGGCCGCGGTGTCGGTGGCCGGGTGTACTGCGACCGAACCGGTGATCGTCGAGGAGCCGCCGCACGGGTATGTCGCCGGAGCCGAGGAGATGAGCGAGGCGCAGACCCGGCTGGTCGTGAGCGATCCGGCCACCGGTGACATCAGGGTGATCGATCTGCTGACCGAGCAGGTCACCACGCTCGCCGGACACGAAAATACCGCTGCACCAGCGGCCTCGGCCCTGGTCGGCGACGGTCGGTTCGGATTCCTGAGCACCGGTGGATCGGTGCGGGTGGTCGACAGCGGAGGATGGACCGTCGACCACGCCGATCACCGCCACTACTACAGCGCCCCGGTGCGCGAAGTCGGCAGCATCCCGGAATCCGGCGAAATTGTTGCCGCACATGGTGATCCAGCGGTGTCCGCGGTGGTGCTCGAATCCGGCGCCGCACTGGTCTTCGATCGGGTGGCGCTCGGTGACGGGCAGGTCCGTGAGCCGCACCGGATCGACGGCATCGCGCTGCCGTACGGCGAGAAGCTGATCGTCGCCGACGGCACGGGACGAGTGGATGTGCGCGGGCGCGACGGTGCGGCTGGCGAGCCCTTGGCCGGCGCGTGCCCGCAGCCGCGCGGTCAGGCCGTCACCCGGCGTGGAGTCGTATTCGGTTGCGCCGATGGAGCTTTGATCGTCGCCCAGCGTGACGGTGCGTTCGTCGCCGAGAAGGTCGCCTACCCCGAGCCTGGCGCCGATCGGGCGACCGCGTTCACTCATCGACCCGGCAGCACGACACTGACCGCGCTCGCCGGACGCACCGGTGTGTGGACCCTCGACGTCCGCAAGAAGACCTGGAAGCACACCCCGATCGCTGACGCGGTCGCGGTGAACACGGCCGGTGAGGGGTCCGCGGTGCTCGTCCTCACCCGGGACGGTGTGCTGCACGGCCTCGACCCCGAAACCGGTTCGGAGACCGCACGTGTCGCACTGACCGGCCCGGTCGAGGGTGAACCGGTGATCCGGGTCGACCCGAACCGTGCCTACATCAACGACCTCGGCGGCCGAGCCGTTCTCGAGGTCGCCTACAACGACAACCTCCGAATCGCGCGCACGTTCCCCTCGGACATCGCGCCCGGACTGATGGTGGAGACGGGCCTGTGAGTCACGAAGCACGAATCGGCAACCGTACCAACGGTTTCGGGGGCGCTCCTCGCGTCGTGGGTCTGGCGCTCGTCGTGATCGCGCTCCTCGCGTCGATCACCGCGTGCGGCACCGGCGGCGACCGCAGCGGAATCATGGTGACCACCAACATTCTCGGTGACCTGACCAAGGCCGTCGTCGGCGACACCGCCGAGGTGACGGTGCTGATGCAAGCGGGGACCGACCCTCATTCGTTCGGCATCTCCGCACGTCAGGCCGCCGATATCGAACGATCGGCGCTGGTCGTGCACAACGGCCTCGGCCTGGAGGAAGGCGTGGCCCGGCATGTGCAGGCGGCCGCGTCGGCAGGTGTGCCGACGTTGGCGGTGGCCGAGCGGACCGACCCGATCACCTACACCTCCGACGAATCCGCCGGTCAGCCCGACCCGCACTTCTGGACCGACCCGGCGCGGGTGCGCAAAGCCGTCGAGGCGATCAGCGCCGAAGTCATCGCGCGGGTCGACGGCATCGACGCCGACACCGTGCGCGCCAACACCGCCCGCTACGTGAGCGAACTCGACCAACTGGACCGGTGGATGACCGACCGGTTCGCGGCGATCCCGCCCGAACGCAGGCAGTTGGTCACCGACCACCACGTCTTCGGTTATCTCGCACAGCGATTCGGGTTCACCGTGATCGGCGCCGTCATCCCCAGCGGCACCACCCTCGCGTCCCCGAGCGCCTCGGATCTCGACGACCTCGCCACCGCCATCCGCACCGCCGGGGTGCACACGATCTTCGCCGATTCGGCCGCGCCCGACCGCCTTTCGCGTGTCCTGGCCGAGCATGCGGGCCTGCAGGTGCAGGTCGCCGCCCTGCACACCGAATCGCTCACCGAACCAGGCGGCGGCGCCGCGACCTATCTCGAGATGGCGCGCGCCAACACCGAAGCCATCGCCCGCGGTTTATCCGGGCCGACAACGTAGTTCAACAAGAGATGGAGCACGACATGCACAGTCGGTCACGGGCCACCACGATGGTGGCCATGTCCGGGGCGCTCGCCTCGGTGGTAGCGCTCAGCGGTTGCGGTAGCGACGACGCCGAAACCCACGACCACGCCCCGGGTGCCGAACCGATCGCCCTCACTTACGACGGCGGCATCTACGTCCTCGACGGCCTGACGCTCGCCCAGGAAGGCGAGGTGAAGCTCGAGGGCTTCAACCGGCTCAACCCCGCGGGCGACGACGACCACCTGATGGTGACCGTCAAGGACAGCTTCCGGGTGTTCGACGCCGACAAGGCGGAATTCACCGGCACCGAGTACGCCGCGAACAAGCCCGGCCACGTCGTGCGGCACGCGGGCAAGACCGTGCTGTTCGCCGACGGAACCGGTGAGGTGACCGTCGTCGACACCGACAAGATCGACAGCGGCAAGCCCACCGAGGTGTACAAGGCGGCCGCCGCCCACCACGGTGTCGCCGTCGAACTGAGCAACGGGAACCTGCTGGTCACCCTCGGGACCGAGGATGCGCGGGTGGGTCTCGTCGCGCTCGATAAGGACCGCAAGGAGATCGCCCGCAACGAGGACTGCCCCGGTGTCCACGGTGAGGCCACCGCCCAGAACGAGGCCGTGGTGGTGGGCTGCCAGACCGGTGCCGTGGTCTACCGCGACAGCAAGATCACCAAGGTGACCAGCCCGACCCCCTACGGCCGCATCGGCAACATGTCGGGCAGCGAAGCCTCCCCGATCGTGCTCGGTGACTACAAGCAGGACAAGGAGGCCGAACTCGAACGGCCGACCAAGATCTCGCTGGTGAACACCGTCGACGGTAGCCTGCGCCTGGTCGACATCGGCACCAGCTACTCCTTCCGTTCGCTGGGCCGCGGCCCGCAGGGTGAGGCGCTCGTGCTCGGTACCGACGGCAAGCTCCACGTCATCGACCCGGTCGCGGGCGTGGTCACCCGCACGATCCCGGTGACCGGTGCCTGGCAGGAACCGCTCGAATGGCAGGACGCGCGCCCGACGCTCTACGTTCGCGACGGCATCGCCTACGTCACCGAACCGGCGACCAAGCAGGTCCACCGCGTCGACCTCGCCGAAGGCAAGATCACCCAGTCGGTCACCCTTCCCGCCGCGCCCAACGAGATCAACGGGGTCTCCGCCCACTAGCGGGTCCTCGCGATCAAGATCACCACGCTCTGGTGGCGTTCGGCTCTCGACCGATGCCGCCACCAGAGCGTGGTGATCGTCTGTCCGGGTTCAGCGTGTGGCGCAGTCGAGGACGGCGGTGCGGAGGTTGCGGCTGCGGACGTCGTCGAGGATGGCCATGCCGAGGCGGTTCATGGTGTAGCCGAAGCCGAGACCTGTTGTGGGGTCGGCGAATCCGAAGGAGCCACCGAGGCCGGTTGTGCCGTAGGCGCGTTTGTCGGAGCCGAAGCGGAAACTTCCGCGCGATTTGCGGAAGCCCAGGTGGTAGCGGCTCTTGGTGTGCAGGACCAGGTCGGCGGCGGGGACGGAGTCGACGGCCGGGGCGGCGAGTAGGTCGAGGACATCGTCGCTGAGGGGGAGCGCGCCGGTGCGTCCGGCCGCCGCGCCGTAGACGCGGGCCAGCGCGCGGGCGTTGCCGACGCCGTTCATGCCGGGCCATTCGATGCCGAGGAATTCGCGACGAGTGGCGCGGGCGGGGGCGCCGGGGCGCGGATTGGTCAGCGCCGCATAGGAATGCCCGCGTTTGGCGTACACCTCCGCGCCGATACGTAGCGGGATGTCGGCGAGTTCGTAGCGCAGGATGTCGAGGCCCTTGGTCGCCGACAGCTGGGCGACGCGGTCCAGGGACTCGTCTTCGGGTAGCCCGATGAACAGGTCGGCGCCCACCGGTGCCGCGATCTCCTCGGCGAAGAAACGACCGAGACTGCGCCCCGCCGGATCCACGCGGCGCAGCAATTCGCTCTGGTAGAGGCCGAGGGTGAGCGCGTGATAGCCGTGCCGGGTTCCCGGTTCCCATGTCGGCTTCTGAGCGGCGAGCAGGTCGGCCAGGCTCTCGCGGTCACCGAGTTCGCTGAGCTTCACGACCCGGTCCAGGCCCGACAGGCCGGCCTGGTGGTCGATCAGCTGGCGCACGGTGATCCGGTCCTTGCCGTGCGCGGCGAACTCCGGCCAGTACTTCGCGACCGGGGCGTCGTAGTCCAGGAGTCCGCGCGAGACGGCGGTGGCGATGGTGAACGCCGACATGCCCTTCGACGACGAGAACACCGGGACGATCGTGTCGCGCTCCCAGGCAACCGCACGCGCGCGGTCGCGATGACCCGCCCACAGGTCGACCAGCGGTTCGCTGCCCGCGTAGACCGCGACGGCGGCGCCGATCTCGCCGTGGGAGGTGAAGTTGCGGCGGAAAGCATCGGCGACAGGGCCGAAACCGGCCGCCACGTCGCCGTGAACTGATGGTGCGGGACTCATGGTGTCGTCGATCGTAGCTACGCTGCCGGATATGCGTTCGTTGGAGCAGGTTCAGCAGTGGCCGGTGGCGCACGCCGCAGCTGCCGTGGTCACCGTCGACGGGGTCCACACCACGGGTGAACTCGACCGGGTGTTCCGGCTGGCTTCGGTCACCAAGCCCCTCGTCGCCTACGCGGCCCTGGTCGCCGTCGAGGAGGGCGCGATCGAACTGGATCAGCCCGCGGGCCCGCCCGGATCGACCGTGCGTCATCTGCTGGCCCACACCTCCGGTGTGGCCTTCGCCACACCGGAGGTGATCGCGAAACCGGGTGCCCGCCGCATCTACTCGAGTGCCGGATTCGAACTACTCGCCGATTTCCTCACCGAAAGCACGGGCATCCACTTTCCGGACTATCTGCACGAGGCGGTATTCGAACCACTCGGCATGCGCGACGCGGTTCTGGAAGGGTCGGCGGGGCATGCGGGACGCGCGAGCCTTCGTGACCTGACGCTATTCGCCACCGAGTTGCTGACACCCGAATTGATATCTCGGCAAACACTCGACGAGGCCACCTCCGTGCAATTCCCCGACCGCGACGGAGTACTGCCCGGATACGGCTCCCAGCGGCCCAACGACTGGGGTCTCGGCTTCGAAATCCGCGACGGGAAAACCCCGCACTGGACCGGTCATTCCAATTCGCCGCGCACCTACGGGCACTTCGGTCAGTCCGGGACGTTCCTGTGGGTCGACCCCGAAATAGGGGTAGCCACGATCGGTTTGAGCGACGAGAATTTCGGCGACTGGGCAAGAACCGCGTGGCCGAAATTTAGTGATTCCGTGATCGCAGAGACACATAACACGCAGTGAGGTAACACCCGCAACATCGCTCACTTCGCCTACACTCGCACCACACCAGTCCGACGGACCGTTGGGGAAGACGCTCCTTGTCGAGGCTGGAGGTGTTGGTAGTGCGCGCATCGAGTCAGTTCGCTGACGCGACGGCAGGTGTGGTCTACATCCACTCCTCGCCCGCCGCGTTGTGCCCGCACATCGAATGGGCACTGTCCACCGCGCTGTCCACGCCGGCGAAACTGCGCTGGACCGCGCAGCCCGCCGACGGACAGCTGCGCGCCAGCGGCGACTGGATCGGCCCCGTCGGAACCGCCGCCCGGATAGCCCAATCATTGCGTGCCTGGCCGGTCCTGCGGTTCGAAGTCACCGAGGACCCCAGCGAAGGCGTGGACGGCGAACGCTACAGTTTCGTTCCCGCCCTCGGCCTCTGGCACGGTTCCACCGGCGCCAACGGCGACGTGATGCTCGGCGAGATGCGATTACGCGCCCTCCTCCAAGCCGCCACCGAACTGAGCACCTTCGACCTCGGCGCCGAAATCGACCGTGCCCTCGGCACCGCCTGGGACGAGGACCTCGAAGCCTTCCGTCAGGGCACCGACTGCACCGGCGCCGAAGTCACCTGGCTGCGCCGCCACGTCGGCTGAGTCCGCATTCCGGCCTCTGTTCCGAGGCCGTCACACACCTTGTCCCAGCATCTTCGATCAGAACTCGCTGGGGCAGTAGATGCGACAGCGTGCGCCGGGGCCATGAGTGAGGCCGGGATAGTTGCTCACTCGGTGCCATGCGGCTGTGTCCGGGGTGTTCTCGATGAAGGCCTGATGCGCTTCCGGGACGGTCCAGTCGGAGCAGTTGAGGACCGAATCGCCGTGCGTCGAGAGGTGCTGGCCGAGGAGGCCTTCGACGGGGCGGGAGCGGAGTGCTTCGGCGAGGAGGTCGGTCCAGACCGCGGCATCACGGTCGGTCGGGAAGGTGAAGGTGGTGACGACCGTGCAGGCGGGGGTGCCGTCGGGGTCGAAGATCAGGCTGTGGCGGGGGCGGAACACGGTGGTGGCAGTGGGCGGGGTCGTCCAGAGTTCCTGGGTGAGTACGGCGGTGCCGCGCAGGTCGAGGAGAACGGTGAGGGCGGCCAGTCCGGGTGGGAGGTCGCGTTCGGCGAGCCGTGCCGCCATGGATTGCTGGTGTTCGGGGTCGTCGACCTGGTGGCGGCTGAGGACGATACCGGCGGGATCGGGGTGGTTCATCGTTGCTCCATATCGGTGAGGTCGTCGCGCAGGAAGCAGGCGACGACGAAGGCGAGGGCAGCGCACAGACCCGCAACCAGGAAGGCGTCGGTGACGCCTGCGGTGACCGGGGCGCGCAGAGCGTCGCGGACCGGTTCGGGGAGAGTCGTGAGATCGGTGTGCTGGAGGTGGGGCAGCCCGGTCAGGTGTCGTGCGTAGAGTGCGCCGAGCAGGGAAATGCCGAGGGAATTACCGAGATTGTGGGCCAGCATGGCGGTGGCGCCTGCCGCGCCGATGTCGTCGAGGCCGACACTGTTCTGCGCGATGACAATGGTGAGTTGCATGAAACACCCCATGCCCGCACCCGTCGCCAGCATTCCGGCGACCATCGGGAACCATCCGCTGTCGACGTCCAGTGACGCCAGCACAGCCATGCCGAGGGTCATCGCCGCCGCGCCGACAACCGGATACACCCGGAACCGCCCGCTCCTCGACACCGCCGCCCCGACCAGGGGAGCCACGACCAGCATCCCGCCGAGCAACGGCAGCATGAGCAGCCCGGATCCGGTGGCCGAACGGCCCTGCGCGATCTGCTGATAGAGCGGCAGGAACGTCACCGCGCCGAACATCACCAGGCCGCTGAGGAAACCGAGCACCACGGCGATCGTGAAATTTCGATGGCCGAACAGTTGCGGCGGAACCACAGGATCGCTCGCCCGCCGCTCCCAGCGCAGAAGAACACCGCACCGGCAGTCGTGACCAGCAACAGCAGCAGCACCGGAAGCGAGGCCCACGCCCACGTGCGGCCGCCTGCCGAGGCGAGCACGGTGATACCGACGATGCACACGCTGAGCGCCGCCATCCCGACCACGTCCACGCGCACGGAATCTCGGGTGCTCGGCGGCAACCGCAGCTGCGTCACCAGCAGGATCAAGGCCACCGCGCCGAGCGGCAGGTTCAGGTAGAACGCCCACCGCCACCCGATGCTGTCGGCGCACCACCCGCCGATCAGCGGCCCGCTCACGATGGCGAGCGGCATGATGACCGCCATCAGCCCCTGCACCTTCGCCCGCTGTCGCGGCGGGAACAGCACGCCGACGATCGCTATCCCGCCGACGAGCAACCCACCCGCACCCAGACCCTGAAGCGCGCGAAACCCGATGAGCTGCGGCATGTTCCGCGCCGCACCACACAACGCCGACCCGATCAGGAAGATCGTGAACGCGGCGATGAAGACGTTCTTGCGGTCGTAGAGGTCGCCGAGTTTGCCCCAGATCGGTGTGGTCACCGCCGTGGTGAGCGCGAACGAGGTGACGACCAGCGACAAATCCGCGAGCTCGCCCAGTTCGCCCGCGATGGCGGGCAGCGCGGTGCCGACGATGGTGAAGTCGAGATTGGCGACGAGGAAGGCGATCACCAGCCCGCTCATCGCGGCGAATATCCGGGCGGGAGGACCCTTCTCCAGTGTGGTGGCGGGTTCGATCGACATGCCCAAACTCCTGTGTACGACGTAGACTGTGTCTACAATGTAGACCTCAGATTGCGGTGTACACAAGACTGTTAGGGTGGGCCGGACAGCGACCCCTAAGGAGTGAGCCTTGGCGAAAGCGGATGGGACCATCTGGGAGCGACTCGGTCGGTCGCCCGCCGAGCAACGCGCTCCGCTGAGCCATGACCGCCTCGCGGCCGCCGCCATCGAAATGGCCGACCTGCACGGTCTCGATGCCCTGTCCATGCGCAAACTCGCCGAGCACCTAGGCGTCACCGCGATGGCGCCCTACCGCTACATCTCCGGCAAGGACGACCTCTTCGAGCTGATGGTTGACACCGTCCACGCCGACGTCACCCTGCCCGTCACGGCGGGCAACTGGCGGGAAACCTTGCAGGCCTACGCCGAACAGGTCCGCGAGATCACCTTGCGTCACCCCTGGCTCGTGCAGATCTTCGCGCGCCTGCCCGGCGTACTCACCCCACGCATGGCCGATATCGCCGAGCAGGTCCTCGCCTCCATGGACACAGTCGATGCCGATGTCGACGCGAAAATGGCGATGCTCGCGGGCGTCACCGCGTTCACCCACGGCGCGGCCGCCGCAGAGGTCGCCCAACGCCAGTCGATGGCGCGCCGCGGCTGGACCAGCGACGACGACGTCCGCAGCGCCTACCACCCCTACATGGCCGAACTCACCGCCACCGGCCGCCACCCCCACCTGGTCGACTACCTCGTCGGCGGGTCCAACCAGGACACCGCCGAGTGGCAGTTCCGTTTCGGGCTGGACTGCTTACTCGACGGCATCGCCACGAAACTGCCCCGCTGAGAAGGCGTCGCCGGCGGCGGTGAGGGGTCACCGCACCTCGACCCGTACCGCGTGTCGATGCGGTGGGTCCTCGGGCACCTCCTCGCCGGCCGCGTCGGGTAGTCGCAGGCGGGGCCAATCCGCCAGGTCGGCGAGCATCTGACGGTCGTGAGTGGCGACCACGACGGTGATGGGGGTGGTCGTGAGGGCGGTGGTCAGGTCGTCGACCAGGGCCGTCGAAAGGTGGTTCGTCGGTTCGTCGCAGAGCAGGACCGTGGGATCGGCGGCCAATTCGATGGCCAGGTGGAGGCGGCGTTGCTGGCCCTGTGAGAGGCGACCGAGGGGCGTGCGGTGTGCTTGTTTCTCCAGCAGGCCGAAGCTGGTGAGGGAGCGGGCGCCGTCCAGGGTGTGCCGGGCGTAGATGTCGCCCGCTGTCGCGGTGGGGTCCCATTCGGGTACTTCCTGTCCGAGCAGCGCGATGCGCGTCGTGCTGGGGGGATGGACAGCACCCGTGGCTGGGGCAAGCGTTCCGGCCAGGGCCGCGAGGAGGGTGGATTTGCCCGCGCCGTTGGGGCCGGTGATCAGGAGGCGGTCGCCTGCGTTGAGAGTCAGGTCGATCGGTGCGTTCAGGCGGCCGGGGACGGTGATGCCTTCGCACCGCAGTGCCGGTGTTCCTCGGCGGACCGGGAGTTCTGGAAAGCGCAGGCGCAGTGGGGGTTCCGGGACTGTGATGGTGTGGGCGTCGAGGTCCGACTGACGGCGTTTCAGCATCTGGACCAGGCCGGGGGCTCGTGATTGACGCTGATGCTTGCCGTGGCCCTTGTCCGGGCGCCACCCGGTGTTGAGCCGGTCGCGGGCACCGTCCACCGCCTCCCGCAGTCGTGCGCGTTCGGCGAGTTGTTCTTCGTAGTCGTGTTCCCAACGGTCTCGAGCACGGCGTCGGCCCTCCTGCCAACCGGCATAACCACCGGCGAAAAGCTGAGGGCGGCCGTCGGGGCTGGGGTCGAGATCGAGGAACTCCTGGGCGACCGCGCGCAACAGGGCGCGGTCGTGGCTGACGACGACCAGGCCGCCGGGGTGGGCGCGCAGGCGGTCGGTGAGGAAGTCGAGGCCCGCGCGGTCGAGGTGGTTCGTCGGTTCGTCCAGGAGCAGGATGTCGTTGGTCGCGCCGAGCAGGCAGGCCAGGCGGACCCGATAGCGTTGTCCCACCGACAATGTCGACAGCGGGCGGGATCGGTCGGTGCAGGCGTCCAAGGCGGCCAGGGCGATGTCGACGCGCCGTTCGGCGTCCCAGGCGTCGAGTCTGGTCGCGGCATCCAGGGCTGCGGCGTAGGCGTCGTCGGCGCCCGGTGCGTCCTCGGTGAGCAGCAGGGTGGCGGCGTCCAGATCGCGCAGGGCACGCTGGGCCGGTTCGATGGTTTCGGTGACCAGATCGCCGACCGTCTCGCCCGCGCGAACGGTGATGTTCTGCTCGGCGACGCCGACGGTGCCGACCCGGCTGACCGAACCGCTGTCAGGGTTCAGTAGACCGGCGAGAACATGCAGCAAGGTGGTCTTGCCACGCCCGTTCTCGCCGACGATCGCCAAGCGCGAACGTGCGGAGACGGTGACGGAGACGTCGGTCAGCACCGGGCGTGAACCGAGCGTGACGTGGACGGATGCGGCCCGGATATGGGCATGCGCACCAGCGGGCAGGGAAGGAGAAGTAGGCACAGAGAACTCCGCGGCTCGAGAAAGGAGCCGGGCAGCGCAAGGAAACCGCC
This sequence comes from Nocardia sp. JW2, assembly GCF_051843015.1. NCBI lineage: Bacteria > Bacillati > Actinomycetota > Actinomycetes > Mycobacteriales > Nocardiaceae > Nocardia > Nocardia sp. JW2. The sequence continues at coordinate 85,659 of NZ_JBPXLK010000003.1, read as the reverse complement.
CAGCGGATGACCCGGGACGGCGGCGTCAGAAGAGGGATGGAATGCCGGTCGCCGCCGTCAGCGGAGCGACCAAGGCTTCATCATCGCGGTGCCTGTATACACCTCAGCGACGATACCGATCCGTGCCCGCGCTGCCAACGAGATTTCCGGCACGGCCAGACCCCAGTTGTGGTGGCCACGGTTTCCTTGTGCCGAAAAGTGTTGTGCGGCACCATCAAACATGTGATGAACAGACGAATTTCCGCAGCTTTCGTACTGGCCGCCTCGGCCACCGTGGCCTTCGGGTCCATCGCACCCGCCGGTGCGGCGACGCCGTTCGTCGCCCCGCAGGTGACCTTCACCGGCACCGCCGCGGGCACCGTCACCGCCACCCTGCACAACCCGAACGACCGGGGACAGTGCTGGGCCGAGGCCGGGATCGGACCCGAGAACAACCACGCGTTCTTCGGTAACGGTTCGCCGGAGTCGCTGGCCGATGCGGGCGAAACGGTCACCACCTCGCTCGAGGGGCTCGAGCCCGGTTCCACGATCACCGCGCGCGGTGGGTGCGTCAACGGTGCCGAGTTCGCGTTCTCCGAACTGGTCACCGTGAACGTGCCGAGCTCGATGCCTTCAACCGGCAGCTTCTAGCCGGGCAGCCTTCCGGATCCACCGTTCATGGAGTGCGGCGGGCCGGAAGGGGGATGCGATCGAGGTCGTGGGCGAGGGCGGCGCCGGGAAAGTCGGCCTGCTCCAGGAACGTTCGATCGTCGGCGGCGGTGTAGCGCTCCGAGAAGTGGGTGAGCACAAGTGTTCTCACCCCACACGCACGGGCGACCTCGCCCGCCTGACGTGCGGTGAGGTGCCCGCGTTCGTGTGCCTGCTCGGTTTCCGAATCCAAAAAAGTGGATTCGATGATGAGCATGTCCACATCAGCCGCCAGCTCGAAGACGTTGTCGCACAGGCGGGTATCCATCACGAAGGCGACCTTCTGTCCAGGTCTCGGCGCCGAACACTCCTCGAGCAACGGGCCCGACAGCTCCCGCACGGCGGCACCGGAGATCCCGTGTTCGCGCAATTTCTCGGGCAGGAATGTGCGACCGTCCGGTTCGGCCAGACGGTATCCGTAGGTGGGGATGCTGTGCGACAGCGGCAGGGCGGTCAGAGTGAAACCATTGCCCTGCAACGTTTCTCCCGCACCGCTCACCGGATGTTCGACGAGACTGGGCGAGCCGTAGTAGCTCGTCGCGAACTTCAGCCGCTCCCAGTACTCGATGCCCTCGGCCGGGAAAACGGCGTGCACATCGTGCGGAACGCCGTCGCGACCCAGCCGCTGCACGATCCCCGGCACGCCGAGCGAATGATCCCCATGGAAATGGGTCACACACAACCAGTGCAATTCGGTAGCCGAAGCCCCCGCATGCGCCATCTGCCGCTGCGTCCCCTCACCCGGGTCGAACAGCACACCCCGCCCATCCCACCGCAACAGATACCCGTTGTGATTGCGGCGACGAGTCGGCACCGCCCCCGCCGTCCCGAGGACGATCAACTCCCGTGTCGACATCGCCCCATCCTCGCCGCTCCCGCCCCCACTGTCACGTCGATTCGCGGGCAGTGCGGGCGGTTGACGGCGAAATCGCTGGTGATGGTCGCAGGGGTCGGACGCGGGTGGTGTGATGGTGCCGGACGCACACTCGGTGGAGGTCGGGATGGAACTGTTCGATTACGACGCTGAGTTGCGGTTGCACAATGTGCATCTGCGGGCGGCGGCGGGGGTGGGGGTGCGGGATCGGGTGCTCGATATCGGGTGTGGTGCCGGCGGTACGACGCGGGAGGCGGCGCGGGACGCTGTGGAGGGGGAGGTGCTCGGGGTCGACGTGTCGGCGGTGATGGTCGAACAGGCTCGGCGGATCAGCGTGGAGGAAGGGCTTGGCAATGTCGGGTTCGAGGTTGCCGATGCTCAGGGTCATCCCTTCGCCGCCGGGGCGTTCGATCTGTGCATCAGCCGGTTCGGGGTGATGTTCTTCGTCGATCCCGTTGCGGCGTTCCGCAATATCGGGCGAGCATTGCGGCCGGGTGGGCGGTTGGTGGTGATGGTGTGGCAAGGGAGTGAGCACAACGAGTGGGTGACGGTGTTCCGCAGCGATATCGTCGCGTCGATGGCGAAGCCAGGGCCGGGCCCGTTCTCGCTGGCTGACCCCGGGGTCACCGAATCCGTCCTGACCGCAGCGGGTTTCGTCGACATCGCCTTCGCCGACGTGCACGAACCGGTGTATCTGGGTGCCGACGGCGACGCCGCCTACCGCAACCTGCGCCTGCTCGACGGACTCCGAACCTCACTCGACAACCTCGAACCCGCCGAGGGGGAGCGAGCCCGCGCACGGCTGCGGGAGGTGCTCGCCGCGCACGAGACCGACCAGGGCGTGCTGTTCGATTCGCTAGCGTGGATTGTCACCGCGAAACGGCCGTGAATCCTTTTTCGCGTCTCGCACCTCTTATAGGTGTCCGCGCACCGTGCGGGGACGAAACGGAGGTTGTTGTGATCATCGGAACCGGAATCGTCGTCGGCCTGGTGTTGATGTGCACGTGCGTGTACGCCCTGCGCCGCAAACGGGCCGGGCGTGACTGACTCGCGCTGGCCTGCCGAGGAACTGATCGTCTCCGCCCGCGACGGGGACGTGGATTCGATCGCCGCGCTGGTGTCGGGTTCCTACCCGAACATCCAGCGCTTCGCCCGAACCCTCTGTGCCACACCGGAAGACGCGGAGGACGCCGCCCAGGAAGCTCTCATCATCCTGTATCGCAAGATCGGGATGTTGCGGGCCTCGGGTGCGCTGGCGTCGTGGATGTTCCGGATCGTGCGCAACGAGTGCCTGCGGCGGGCGCGGATCAGGCCGCAGCACCCACCGGCGGAAGTCACTGTGACGGCCTCCGCCGAGGACGAAGTGCTGCGTCGCCTGGAAGCGGCGAGGGTGGCGGCCGCCGTCGCCACCCTGCCCGACGACCAGCGCCAGGTCCTGATCATGCGCGATATCCAGGGCCTCAGCGGACGCATCGTCGCGGACGCGCTAGGCCTCAGCACCACTGCGATGAAATCGCGCCTGCACCGTGCCCGCGCGTCGGTGCGCCAAGCACTCCAGGCCCCGCCTGATCCACCTCCCGGAGGGAAGAATGTCTGACCAACCCGACTTCGCCAGCGCGTCACTGCCCCGCCACCTGACGCGTGGGGTCGTAGGTTTCGGCGCACTGATCGGCTCGATCGCATTGCTGCCCCTCATCGGCGTGATCAGCCTGCTGTTGCTACCCGTCGGCCTCGTCGCGCTGCGTGGCTGCCCGATGTGCTGGGCCATCGGCCTCGCCCAAACTCTCTCCCGGGGAAGACTCCGCCGCTCCTGCGACAACGGGCAGTGCACGCTCACGGTCGCGAAGACGGCTGTGTAGTACCCGCCGACCATGCGAAGGGCTGCGCCGAGATCAGACGAGCATCTCGGCGAGCCGGTCGGTGACCTGTACGACCCAGTCCGGCTCACCGTGCTGTCGTCCCCACAGCGCGGCTCGCACCGCTCGCACCTGCGCCCACCGGCGTGCCCGTTCACGATCGATCCGGGCTGCCTCGCAATACATGTCGAGGCCGCGCCGGAGGCCACGCGCCGGGTCGGCACTGAACAGCAGGGGAGCGAAACGGTAGCTGCGGATCACGGTGATCGTGTCGTAGGCACGGTCACCGACGTAGCCTTTGGGGTCGATCGCCAGCCAGGGCTCGCGGTCGCCGCGCAGGACATTGGCGTCGTGGAGATCGCCGTGGACGAGCGTTTCGGGTTGGTTCGGGCCGAGCTCTCGCAGAGTGGCGAGGGCGGCAGCCATGACGCGACCAGGCAGCGGATTGCCCACTTCTGCTGCGGTAGCCGCTATTTCGTCCGGCCATTCGGCGACCAAGCGGCTCAGGCGCGGCAGAGCCGGTGGGGCGTCGACGGCCAGCCGCCACGACAGTTCACCCAGGGCGGTCACGGCTTCGTCGAAGTCGGTTACCTCCGTCAGCGATCCGCCCGGGGCGCGCTCCAGCAACATCGCATAGTGCGCGGTGTCGCGTTCGAACAGCCGCACCGCGCCCGCGCCGTTCCACGTGTCGAAGGCGTCGGCCTCGAAGTCGTTGCCGGGGTGGGGAAAGGACACCTTGATGACCGCGGGCGGGTGGTCTGTGTGGGCGACGGGCAGCACGACCCCGACATTTCCGTGCATCAGTGGTCCGTCCGGTCGGCAGGACCAGCGTTGCAGCAGATCATCGAGCAGTTGGGGGAGCGAGGTGATCCAGGCGCGGCCGGGCTCACCTTCGCGTCCGATGGTCTCGTGCGCGAAAGCCTCGGGGATTTCGGTCAACTCGGTGCCTCCACGGGTTCACCGTAGGCCGGTACGGTCGGATGTGGGGCATGGCTACGCCCCTGTCGCTGATTGCGCTGCCGTGGGGGTTTGAGATGGGCCAGGTCGATGACGTCCGAGCGAGGACCTCGGATGTCGCCGATCCCGATGCGCGGCGAGCAATGTGGGCTGCGGGTGTGGCCGGGTGTGCGCTCGGAGCGGTGCTGCTGGCCTGTTCGTCGCGGGTGATCGTGTCCGGTCTCGACTCGCCGTATCTGCTGATGATCTGCGTGGTGGGTGCCGTTCCCGGGCTGGCCGGCCTCGGTCTGCTGTTCGCCTCCCAGCAGGTTCTGCGTGGGAAGACCGCAGGAATCGGCAGGGCAGCTGTGATGCTGTTCGCTGTCGGCGTCCTTGTGACGCTCGGCTGCGTGGCGGCAATCAGTTATGGGCCTTGGATCGCGAGAATCGTCATGGCCGGACTGGCGGGCGCGACGATCGCGACAGCCCTCCTCCTCCGTGCCGCCCACCGTGCCCTGCCGGCCGGTCGATAGCGGATTCGGCCTGGTAGGACGCGCCGAGGATCCGCCGCGTGAGCGGAGCCCGGACAGCGGCGGGAATAGGCTGATCATGTGGGGTTCACGGTCCCGGCACCGATGCTGGCCAAACCCGGACGGCCACCGCAGCCGCCAGGCGGCTGGTGCGCGGAAATGAAATGGGACGGCGTGCGCGCGATCGCCCATTGCACCCCGGCGGGGATCAGTTTGTGGAGCCGGAACCTGCGCGACATCACCGCGTCCTACCCCGAGGTCGTGGCCGCGCTCACCGAGATCACCGATGGACGCACCCTGCTGCTCGACGGCGAACTCGTCGCGCCGGACGAGCGCGGCGCACCTTCGTTCTCCCGGTTGCAACAGCGCATGCACGTCCAGCGGCCGACGCCCGCGCTGATCGAGCAGGTCCGCGTCGACTATCTCGTCTTCGATGTGCTCGGTGTCGACGAGGAGGTGCTGTTCGAGGACTCCTACCGCACCCGCCGCGCCGAACTGGCCGACCTCACCCTCGACGACGGTGCGCGCGTGCGGGTTCCACCGATGTGGTCGCTGACCGACACCAGCGCGGAGGAGCTGTTGCGCGTGGCGACGGACTCCGGGTTGGAAGGAATCGTCTGCAAGCACGGCGATTCGATCTACGAACCGGGCCGCCGCTCCTCGGCCTGGACGAAAGTCGTCCTCCGACTCACGACCGAAGCCGTGATCGTCGGCGCGGTCCCCGGCAACGGCGCCAATGCCGCGACCTTCGGCGGCCTCGTCTTGGCCGGCCACACTCCGGAGGGCCGTCTGCGCTGCATCGGCGGAGTCGGCACGGGCTTCACCGCCGCGTCCCGCCGCAGCCTCCGCGCCGCCCTGGACCAGGTGCGCCGCGAGACGACACCACTCGACGATCCACCACCGGCACCGGTCGCCCGGACGGCCTGGTGGGTCGAACCGGTTTTCGTCGCCGATATCGAATACCGCGAGATCAGCGGCGACGGACTGCTCCGGCATCCGAGCTTCCGCGGGATCCGCACCGACAAGACACCCGAGGAGATCGGCCTACCGACCTGACGGTGACATGAGAACCGAACGTGTGCGACAAGATGTGGGCGCAGAGGGGATCGAACCCCCGACCGCTGGTGTGTAAAACCAGTGCTCTACCGCTGAGCTATACGCCCCTGCATCGCCGGTGGGACCGGCGGTGTCGGGTTATGAATCTAGCGCGGCCAGCGCTTTCTCCCAAGCCGCCTGGTCACGGGCCTCTCCGGGCCCGTTCATCTCCGCGAAAGTGATGTATCCGGACTTGTCGATCACGAAAGTGCCGCGGTTCGGGTAGCCGGATTTCTCGTTGAAGACGTCGTAGGCCTGGGCGACGGCGCCGTGCGGCCAGAAATCGGACAGCAGGGGGAACAGGTAGCCCTGTTCGGCCGCCCAGATCTTGTGGGTGGGTGGTGGGCCGACGGAGATCGCGAGGATCTCGGCGTCGTCGTTCTGGAATTTGGGCAGCTCGTCACGCACCTTGCACAGCTCACCCTGGCAGATGCCGGTGAAGGCGAGCGGATAGAACACCAGCAGGACATTCTTCTTGCCCCGGTAGTCCGACAGGGTGACGGGCTGGTTGTTCTGGTCCTTGAGCGTGAAATCCGGCGCGAGAGTGCCAACCTCTAGCGGCATAGGGGAGTTCCTGTCGTCGTGTCGGGTCTCAGCCGAGCGTTCTCGTCCGGCTGAGACCTTAGCGAACGGCGGTTTCAGCGCTGTTTGGACGGTGCCTTCGGCTGAACCAGGCGCGAGCCCGTCCAGCTGCCGAGGCTGATGGTTGATGTCTGGGTCAGGCCGGCCGTGGGTGCGGCTTCGGCGATCTCGCTCGGATCGACATGGCCCGGTTGACCGGTTTTGGGGGTGAGGACCCAGATGAACCCTTCGTCGGCCAGCGGGCTGATGGCATCCATCAGCTCGTCGGCCAGATCGCCGTCACCTTCTCGCCACCACAGCAGGACGGCGTCGACGACCTCGTCGGAGTCTTCGTCGACCATCTCGCCGCCCGTGATCTCCTCGATCTCGGCGCGCAATGCGTCGTCGGTGTCCTCGTCCCAGCCCAATTCCTGAACAACCAAGCCGTGAGAAATGCCAAGCTTCTGAGCGTAGTTCTGCGCGTCCGCCGCGGCGACCACGGTGGTGTCCTCCCTAAACTGCCGACAGTAAGATACGTGCAAGCGAACATGGTTATCGGCCGCAGCGCAAGCCGATCGGATGAATCGGTACCGTACGCCGCGTGTCGGCGACGTGAATTCAGCGCCGTGGGCAGGCCTGTTGTACCTCGGTACGCGCCTGATTGATTTTGCGGCTCGCATCGTTGAGACCGCCGACCGCGGAGCTGTAGGTCATCTTCCGCGTCTCGGCGGACAGCTCGCGCGCGGCGACGACATAGGCGGTGAACTTGTCGGCCAGCTCGGTCGGCAGGGCGCCAGCGGCGGCGACACCGGACTCGACGGCCGTCGCGGCGGTGTCGAGCGCGACGGCCGCGGCCTCGCGCTTGGCGGCGTAGTCGGGGGCGTTCTCGTCGTGGGCCTTCACGAAGTCGTTGTAGGCGGTGACGCCCGCACCGGTGGTGGTGGGGAATTGCCCGCAGTTGTCCTCGATGGCCTTGGTCCGGGCGGCCGCCGCACGCGAGGACGCGGCCGCCGAAGACGACGCGGCCGCCTCGGTCTTGTAGGCGGCGACTTCGGCGGGGTCGGTGGTCGGGTTACCGGTGACCTGCTGGGCGCACCCGGCGATCACCGAACCGGCGATCACCGCGACCGATGCGCAGATCAGCCCGAGTCTGCGCGCGTGCGGCACCCTCATCGTCGAACCCGTTCCCTCTCACTTCACTGACCGGTAGGTCCATCGCGAATCTAGTGGATTTCCTGCTGAGATGATGACCTGGGCGACCCTTTCGGCAAGGATGGGGGTCGCCCGAACCTTTCGAGACGGGTGCTCCGCACACCAAGCGGGCAAGCCCGGGGACCGCGACGCCGACAAGCAGTTCAGCCCCCAGTACGAGGAGCAGATTTGACCGACCTGATCCACTCTGCAGCTTCTTCCGATTCGCCGACCGACCCCGCGGCGCCCGGTGCCAAACCCACCGGGGAACGCGTGCGGGTGATCCGCGAAGGCGTGGCATCGTATCTACCCGATATCGATCCGGAGGAAACCAGCGAATGGCTGGAGTCCTTCGACGAGATGCTCGACCGGGAAGGCCCGGGCCGCGCGCGCTACCTGATGTTGCGGTTGCTCGAACGCGCCGGTGAGCGTCGCGTGTCGATTCCCGCGCTCACCTCCACCGATTACGTCAACACGATCCCCACCGAGAACGAGCCGTGGTTTCCCGGCGACGAGGAGGTGGAGCGCCGCTACCGCGCCTGGATCCGCTGGAACGCCGCGATCATGGTGCATCGCGCGCAGCGTCCCGGAATCGGTGTGGGCGGGCATATTTCGACGTATGCCTCGTCGGCGGCGCTCTACGAGGTGGGTTTCAACCACTTCTTCCGTGGCAAGGACCATCCCGGCGGAGGCGACCACATCTACATCCAGGGCCACGCCTCGCCCGGCATCTACGCGCGCGCGTTCCTCGAGGGTCGCCTGAGCACCGACCGGCTCGACGGGTTCCGGCAGGAATACAGCCACGGCGGCCTCGGCAAGGGCCTGCCGTCCTACCCGCATCCGCGCCTGATGACCGATTTCTGGGAGTTCCCGACGGTCTCGATGGGCCTGGGCCCGATGAACGCGATCTACCAGGCCAGGTTCAACCACTACCTGCACGATCGCGGTATCAAGGACACCTCCGACCAGCACGTGTGGGCGTTCCTCGGCGACGGCGAGATGGACGAACCCGAGTCGCGCGGCCTGATCCAGGTGGCCGCCAACGAGGCGCTCGACAACCTGACGTTCGTCATCAACTGCAACCTGCAGCGCCTCGACGGACCGGTGCGCGGTAACGGCAAGATCATCCAGGAACTCGAGTCGTTCTTCCGCGGCGCGGGCTGGAACGTCATCAAGGTGGTCTGGGGCCGGGAGTGGGACGCGCTGCTCGGCGCCGACCGCGACGGTGCGCTGGTGAACCTGATGAACACCACCCCCGACGGCGATTTCCAGACCTACAAGGCCAACGACGGCGCCTATGTGCGCGATCACTTCTTCGGCCGCGACCCGCGCACCAAGGCGCTGGTCCAGAACATGTCCGACAACGAGATCTGGAACCTCAAGCGCGGCGGCCACGACTACCGCAAGGTCTACGCGGCGTACGCGGCGGCGATGACGCACAAGGGCCAGCCGACGGTGATCCTGGCCAAGACCATCAAGGGCTACACCCTCGGCAAGCACTTCGAGGGCCGCAACGCCACCCACCAGATGAAGAAGCTGACGCTGCAGGACCTCAAGGACTTCCGCGATCTGCAGCGCATCCCGATCTCGGACGCGGAACTGGAGAAGGACCCGTACCTGCCCCCGTACTACCACCCCGGCCAGGACGCGCCGGAGATCCAGTACATGCAGGCCAGGCGCAAGGCGCTCGGTGGGTACCTGCCCGAACGGCGAAGTGCGGCAAAGCCGTTGACGCTGCCGGGCGACGAGGCCTACCGCTCGGTGCGCAAGGGTTCGGGCAAGCAGAACGTGGCGACCACGATGGCGCTGGTCCGGTTGATGAAGGAACTGTTGCGCGACAAGGAGATCGGCAAGCGCATCGTGCCGATCATCCCGGACGAGGCGCGCACCTTCGGTATGGACTCCTGGTTCCCGTCGCTGAAGATCTACAACCGCAACGGCCAGCTCTACACCTCCGTCGACGCGGAACTGATGCTCGCCTACAAGGAGAGCAACGTCGGCCAGATCCTGCACGAGGGGATCAACGAAGCCGGGTCGACGGCGTCGTTCACCGCGGCGGGCACCGCGTACGCCACGCACGGCGAGCCGATGATCCCGCTCTACATCTTCTATTCGATGTTCGGTTTCCAGCGCACCGGCGACGGTCTGTGGGCCGCGGCCGACCAGCTGGCCCGCGGCTTCGTCCTCGGGGCGACGGCCGGGCGGACCACGCTCACCGGTGAGGGCCTGCAGCACAACGACGGGCATTCGCTGCTGCTCGCCTCGACCAACCCGGCCGTGGTCACCTACGACCCGGCGTTCTCGTTCGAGATCGCCCACATCGTGCGCGATGGTCTGCGCCGCATGTACGGCGGCGGCAACCCGGACCCGGGGACGTTGCCGGGCACCCACCCGCAGGAGACCGGAACCTTCGGTGGGGAGAACGTTTTCTACTACATCACGCTCTACAACGAGCCCTACCAGCAGCCGGCCGAGCCCGACGACCTCGACGTGGCCGGCTTGCTCAAGGGCCTGTACCTGTACCAGCGCGGTGGTGAGGGCGAGGTGCGCGCCCAGATCCTGGTCTCCGGGGTGACCGTGCCCGCCGGTCTGCGCGCCCAGCAGATCCTGGCGCAGGAGTGGGATGTGGCCGCCGACGTGTGGTCGGTGACCTCGTTCGGCGAGTTGCGCAAGGAAGCTGTCGAGAAGGAGATCCACGCGCTCAAGCACCCCGATGCCGACCCCGGCGTCGCCTACGTCACCGAGGCGCTCGCCTCGGCACGTGGACCGGTGGTGGCCGCCACCGACTGGATGCGCGCGGTTCCCGATCAGATCCGGCAGTGGGTGCCCGGCGACTACATCACCCTCGGCACCGACGGGTTCGGCTTCTCCGACACCCGTCCCGCCGCCCGCCGGGTGTTCAATGTCGACGCCGAGTCCATCGTCGTCGCGGTGCTCGAAGGCCTGGTGAAAGACGGCACCTTCGACAAGGCCAAGGCGGTGGAAGCGGCCGCGAAATACCGCATCGACGATGTGTCCGCCGCGCCGAAGCCGAGTGCGGACGCACCGGAGGAACTGGCGTAGCGGACTATTGGACTGTGGAGCGCAAACCGCCGCGGCCCCGTCGGATCACCGAGGGCACAAGCACGCACGAGGTCTACCTGCCGACCGGGGCACTGTCCCCGAACCGGCAGACCCGTGACCCGCTGCCCGACACGCTGCTGCGACGGGTCAAGCAGTTCTCGGGCCGGCTGTCGACCGAGGCGGTCGGCGCGATGCAGGACCGGCTGCCGTTCTTCGCCGATCTGGACGCCGCCCAGCGGGCAGGCGTCCAGATGCTGGTGCAGACCGCGGTGGTGAACTTCCTGGAGTGGTTGCAGGATCCCGAATCCGACATCCGCTTCAGCCTGGACGCCTTCCAGGTGATTCCGCAGGATCTGGCGCGGCGGCTCACGCTGCGCCAGACCGTGGACATGGTCCGGGTGGCCATGGACTTCTTCGAACAGTGGCTGCCCGCCCTGGCCCGCAACGACCGCCAGCTGGTCGCGCTCACCGAGGCGGTACTGCGATACGGGCGTGAGCTCGGTTTCGCGGCCGCCTCGGTGTACGCCAGCGCGGCCGAATCCCGGGGCGCCTGGGACACCCGCCTCGAGGCGCTGGTGGTCGACGCGGTGGTGCGCGGGGACACGGGCCCGGACATGCTCTCCCGGGCGGCCACGTTGAACTGGGACGCCACCGCACCGGCAACGGTGCTCGTCGGCACCCCGCCGCAGGACCAGGGAGTGTCGACGGTCGGGGCGGTGCACACCATCGCGACCAGGCACGGTCGCGCCGCGCTCGCGGTCGTGCAGGGCGCGCGGCTGGTGATGGTGGTCAGCGGGCACCTCGGCGACGCGGGGATCGGTTCGCCGTTCCTGTCGGATCTGCTCGCCGAGGTGTTCTCCGACGGTCCGGTGGTGATCGGCCCGACCATGCGCACCCTCGGCGCCGCGCACGCCTCCGCCATCGAGGCCTTGGCCGGAATGGAGGCCGTTGTCGGGTGGCGAGGCGCGCCAAGGCCCGTTCACGCCTCGGAGTTGTTACCGGAACGGGCCCTGCTGGGCGATAGAGCTGCGATAGAGGCGCTGAACGAGTATGTTGTCCTCCCGTTGGCGTCGGCCGGATCTTCGTTGTCCGACACATTGGACGCCTACCTGGATTGTGGCGGAGCAGTAGAAACGTGCGCGCGTCAGCTGTACGTCCATCCAAATACTGTCCGGTATCGCCTCAAGCGAATCGGCGAGGTGACCGGACGTGATCCGCTCAATCCCCGCGACGCGTATGTGCTCCGGATCGCGGCCACAGTGGGCCGTTTGACACGAACGCATAACGAATCATCCACTTCTGTCACGGAAACCCCGTCAACCCCAATGGCTCACGACCCCCTGTAACGGGATTCGTGAATCGGTCGATCCGGACGCCCCACCTCGGATTTTGTGGGACCCCTACAAAACGCGTTCCAAACCTTCATTCGCGCCGACATCTCGTGCGGCGGGGGTCACAGTGTTTTCTTAGGGGGTGATCGCGTTGTTCACCCCTGGACAGGGGTCCCAGACACCCGGCATGCTCACGCCCTGGCTCGCACTCCCCGGTGCGGCTGATCGCCTCGAGCTGTGGTCGAAGGCCGCCGGCCTCGACCTGGTCCGTCTCGGCACCACCGCGACGGCGGAGGAGATCGTCGACACCTCGGTGACGCAGCCGCTCGTGGTCGCGGCCGCACTGCTGGCCTTCGCCGAAATCGCCCCCGAAACCCTTCCTGCGGATACGATCGTCGCCGGGCATTCGGTCGGCGAATTCGCCGCGGCCGCTGTCGCGGGCGTCATCACCCCGGACGAGGCCGTCAGCCTGGCCGCCATCCGCGGCCGGGAGATGGCCAAGGCGTGTGCGCAGGAACCGACCGGCATGTCCGCGGTGCTCGGTGGCGACGAAGCCACCGTGCTCGCACGGCTCGCCGAACTCGATCTCGTCCCGGCCAACCGCAACGCGGTAGGCCAGATCGTCGCGGCGGGCCGCCTGGAAGCTCTGGCGGAGCTCGCCGCGAACCCGCCGGAGAAGGCACGGGTCCGCGCATTGCCCGTCGCCGGTGCGTTCCACACCGTTTTCATGGCCCCGGCACAGGCAGCTGTCGCCGATGCCATCGCCCAGATCTCGCCGAGCGACCCGATCCGGACGCTGCTGTCGAACTTCGACGGACAACCGGTCACCTCGGGCGCCGACGCGATCGACAAGCTCGCCGCGCAGGTCACCCGTCCCGTGCGCTGGGACCTGTGCACCGAGACCGTCCGCGCCGCGGGCGTCTCGGCGGTGGCCGAACTGCCACCGGCGGGCACCCTGGTCGGCATCGCCAAACGGGAACTGAAGGGCACCCCCAACCTCGCCCTCAAGACTCCCGAAGACCTCCCCGCGTTGGCCGGACTCACCTCCGCGGGCTAGCTTTCCCCCCGGCGGTCGCGCACGACGAAGTGCGTCGGCTGTTCAAGACCCTACAAATGAGAAACAAGAAGGGAGCCACCAAAGTGGCCGCTCTGACCCAGGAACAGATCGTCGAAGAACTCGGCAAGATCATCGAAGAGGTTACGGGTATCGAACCCTCCGAGGTGACCATCGAGAAGTCCTTCGTCGACGACCTGGACATCGACTCGCTGTCCATGGTCGAGATCGCTGTGCAGACCGAGGACAAGTACGGCGTCAAGATCCCCGACGAGGATCTCGCCAGCCTGAAGACCGTGGGTGACGCTGTCTCCTACATCCAGAAGCTCGAGGCGGAGAACTCCGACGCCGCCGCGGAGCTCAAGGCCAAGTTCGACGCCGAGTAGAGGCTGAACCAGTGACCACTCCTTCCACCTTGAACGGGAATTTCCCCAACGTCGTCGTCACCAGCATGGCGGCGACCACGTCGATCGCGGGTGATGTCGATGCGACGTGGAAGGGACTCCTCAACGGTGAGAGCGGAATCGACGTTCTCGAGGATTCCTTCATCGAGGAATACGACCTGCCGGTGCGTATCGGCGGTCACCTGAAAGTCAGCCCCGACACCCTCCTGAGCCGGGTCGAGATCCGCCGCATGGCGTATGTCGAGCGCCTGGCGACCGTGCTCGGTCGCGAGGTGTGGAAGAACGCGGGCAGCCCGGAGGTCGACCACGACCGCCTGGGTGTCGCGATCGGTACCGGTCTCGGTGGCGGCGACGCGCTGATCGACTCGGTCGACAAGCTGAAGAACGGCGGCTATCGCAAGATCTCGCCGCTGGCTGTTCAGATGGTCATGCCGAACGGTCCGTCGGCTGTCGTCGGTCTAGAGCTGAAGGCCAGGGCGGGAGTGGTCACTCCGGTCTCGGCGTGCTCGTCGGGTTCGGAGGCCATCGCCAACGCGTGGCGGATGATCGTGATGGGTGACGCCGACATGGTCGTCACCGGTGGCGTCGAGGGCTTCATCGACTCGGTGCCGATCGCGGCGTTCTCCATGATGCGGGCGATGAGCACGCGCAACGACGACCCCAAGGGTGCTTCGCGTCCGTTCGACAAGGATCGTGACGGTTTCGTCTTCGGCGAAGCGGGCGCGCTCATGACGATCGAGACCGAGGAGCACGCGAAGGCTCGCGGTGCGACCATCCACGCGCGTCTGCTCGGTGCGGGCATCACCTCCGACGGTTTCCACCTGGTCGCCCCCGATCCCGAGGGCACCGGTGCGGCCAGGGCGATGACTCGTGCGATGCAGACCGCCGGTCTGACCAAGCGCGACATCACCCACATCAACGCCCACGCGACCGCGACTCCCATCGGCGACACCGCCGAGGCGAACGCGATCAACTTGGCGGTGGGTAACCACGCTTCGGTGTACGCGCCGAAGTCGGCACTCGGTCACTCGATCGGTGCCGTCGGCGCCCTCGAGTCGGTGCTCACTGTGCTCGCGATTCGGGACGGCATCGTTCCGCCGACGCTGAACCTGGACAACCAGGATCCGGAGATCGATCTCGATGTGGTGCACGGGGAAGCCCGTCGCCAGGAAATCGAGTACGCGATCAACAACTCCTTCGGCTTCGGTGGGCACAACGTCGCGCTCGCCTTCGGTCGGGCCTGACGCACGGATTTCCCGGTGGGGGGTCGGCCAACTGAATGGTTCGACCCTCCGCCGTGATCCGGCGGAGGCCGAGAGATTTTCGACAACGAAGGTAGGAGTGGACGCGATGACCATCATTGCTCCCGCGTTTCAGGATTCGGTCACCGACCCGCGTGACCCGCTCGGCCGGCTCCAGCGCTTCTTCGACCCCGGCACGATCCTGCCGCTGCATCCCCGCGACCGCTCCGGTGTGCTCGCCGCGATCGGCGAGGTCGACGGTGTCCGCACCGTCGCGTACTGCTCCGACGCCACCGTGATGGGTGGCGCGATGGGCGTCGAGGGTTGCAAGCACATCGTCGACGCGATCGACACCGCCATCGAATCCGGCATTCCCGTGGTCGGCCTGTGGCACTCCGGCGGCGCACGCCTGGCCGAGGGTGTCGAGGCGCTGCACGCGGTCGGACTCGTCTTCGAGGCGATGGTCCGCGCGTCCGGGCTCGTTCCCCAGATTTCGGTGGTGCTCGGCTTCGCCGCCGGTGGCGCCGCCTACGGTCCCGCGCTGACCGATGTGGTCATCATGGCGCCGGAGGGCCGCGTGTTCGTCACCGGTCCCGACGTGGTCCGCTCGGTGACGGGCGAGAACGTCGACATGGAGACCCTCGGTGGTCCCACCACACACTTCAAGAAGTCCGGCGTGTGCCATATCGCCGCCGACGACGAGGCCGACGCGCTGCACCGGGCCCGCAGGCTGGTGTCGATGTTCGCCGAGCAGGGCGAATTCGACCTGGTCGCGGCCGCGCACGGCGATGTCGACCTCAAGGCGATGATGCCGGAGTCGGCCAAGCGCGCCTACGACGTGAAGCCGATCATCCACGAGCTGCTCGACAATGTGGAGTCGCCCGACGGCGCGACCGAGTCGTCGTTCGAGGAGCTGCAGGGCGGTTACGCGCGCAGCATGGTGACCGGTCTCGGCCGCCTCGGTGGACGCACGGTCGGTGTGCTCGCCAACAACCCGCTGCGTCTGGGTGGCTGCCTGAACTCCGAAAGTGCCGAGAAGGCCGCGCGTTTCGTGCGGTTGTGCGATGCGTTCGGTATTCCGCTGATCGTGGTCACCGACGTTCCCGGGTACCTGCCGGGTGTCGGTCAGGAACTCGAGGGTGTGGTGCGTCGCGGCGCCAAGCTGCTGCACGCCTTCGCCGAGGCTCGCGTTCCGCGCGTCACCCTGGTGACCCGCAAGATCTACGGCGGCGCCTACATCGCCATGAACGCGCGCGCCCTCGGTGCCACGGCCGTGTTCGCCTGGCCCGGTTCGGAAGTCGCCGTGATGGGCGCAAAGGCCGCGGTCGGCATCCTGCACAAGAAGGCGCTGGCCGCCGCACCGGAAGAGGAGCGTGAGGCGCTGCACGAGCGGCTCACCGCCGAGCACGAGCGGATCGCGGGCGGAGTGGAACGCGCCGTCGCGATCGGCGTGGTCGACGAGGTGATCGACCCGGCCAAGACCCGCAGCACCCTCGCCGCGGCGTTGGCCTCGGCGCCTGCCCGCAAGAGTCACCACAAGAACATCCCGCTGTGAGCTGACCGGGAAACGGCCGCCTCGTCGTCGAGGCGGCCGTTTTCCTGTCCGCACAGCACCGCGGCGCATAATGGCAGGGTGCGTTATGAGGAGCTTGCCGATGCCCCGTGTTCCATCACGCGGCCCCTGGTGATCCTCGGTGACCGCTGGACCCTGCTGATCCTGAAGTACTGCTTCGCGGGCGTCCGCCGGTTCAACGCCTTCCAGAGCGCGCTCGGCATCTCCCGCAGTCGCCTGCACGATCGACTCGATCGCCTCATCGAGCACGAGATCCTCGTCAAACGCCCCGTCGACGACGGCGCCTACGAGGAATACCGCCTCACCGAAAAAGGCCACGCTATCTACCCGATCCTGATGGCCATCCGCGACTGGGGCGACACCTACATGGCCCCCGAGGGCCCACCTGTCGAATACCGCCACCACGACTGCACCGGCGAAGCCCACGTCCACCTCACCTGCGACGCGTGCCACGCCGAGGTCACCGCCCGTGACATCGATCCGCAGGCGGGCCCCGGCATCACCGGCGTCGCCTGACTGGTCAATCGATCGCCACGCTCTGGCGGTGTTTCCCTCTCGGGCGATGCCGCCACCAGAGCGTGATGATTTCAGGAAGTGTGCCAGGTGACCTGGTCGTCGAGGGGGGCTCGGGCGGTGCGGAAGCCGTTGATCGGGTGGTCGAGGTCGGGGTAGCCGAAGGAGACGCCGAAGACGACCTTGCGGGTGTCGGGGATGTCGAAGTACTCGTGGATGAAGGGGGAGTAGGAGGCGAGGGCCGCTTGGGGTGCGGCGCCGAGGCCTAGAGCCTGGGCGCCGAGCAGGAAGTTCTCCAACCACAGCCCGCAGTCGATGGCGCCGTACACGCCGAGGTCGGCCTCGGAGGTGACGATCGCGACGTGCGGTGCGTCGAAGAGTTCGAAATTGCGCACCATCTGGCGCATGGTCTTCTCGTGGTCGCCCTTGACGATGCCGACGCTGTCGTAGAGCTGGAATCCGCAGGCGCGCCGCCGTTCCCGGTAGACGCCTTCGTAGGCGGCCGGGAATTCGAAATCCGGTGTGTTGGCGGCGGTTTGGATGTGGGCCAGTAGTTCCTTGCGGAACCGGTCGGTGCCGTCACCCGCGGTCACGACGATCTGCCAGGGCTGGGTGTTGCACCAGGACGGGGTGCGCTGCCCGAGGGCGAGGAGTTGTTCGATCGTGGCGCGTTCGACCTGGTCGGGCTTGAACTGGCGGCAGGTCCAGCGTTCGTCGGCCAGGCGCCGTAGGGCGGCGAAATCGGGGTGGTCGGTCGGCGCCATCGCGCGGCTCCCTCGGTCGGTCGTGAGAACTAGTCTCATTTTGAGACCAATTTAGCAGTCGGGGTGGAAACGCGGAACCCGCCCGCGCCACGAAGATTCGGACGGGGGCGGGTTCTGATCGGCGAGTCCGTCGGCCGACGGTAATGGCCGCCGACTGGCACGGTAGGTGCGCGAGAAGGGATCCGGGCGGGATCAGGCTCGGCGGCGCACGACCACGGCGACGCCGATACCGACGATCAACGCGATGCCCGCGCCGACCAGCGCGTACAGGGTCCACGGGCGGGTGGTGGCCGTTGATCCGTCCACTGTCACCAGCTGGTCTTGGCTCTGCTCGCCGAGCACATCACCGCCGCCGCGATAGGCCGGGCCGGGTTCGGCCGTGCCCGAGACGCTGATGTCGAGCTGCACCGGCGTCGGCGGCATCGCGTCCGCGCCCGACGGCTGGCCGACCTTCACCGCGAGATAGTGCCAGCCCGCGATCGCCTGCTGTTTCACCGCGGAGTCGGACTGCTCGCGATTGGTGTAGCGGACCGGAACCGACTCCACCGACAGCTCGGCACTCGACCTGCCGGTGTAGGCGTTGGTGTCGGTGGCGATCTCACGGCCGAGCGGCGAATACAGCACGGTCTCCACGTTCGCCGCCGAGGTGTTGTTCGCGCCGCCGGTCTCGGCGAACTGCACGCGATAGGCCAGCCCCTGGCCCCAGTCCAGGCGGATCCGGTAGAAGACGAACTCGCCGGATTGCAGTGTGTCACTGAACTTTCCGCTGCCGGGGAGCGTGGCGGCGACGGTGAACGAGCCACCGCCGGTCACCGGCTGGACCGGCCCGCCCGGGTCGGTAAAGGTGACGGGCGTCGGGGTTGCCGCGGGCCCGGGATCGGTGACGCCCGGTTCGATGCCGATCAGGATCTCCATCGGCAGGCGAGCGGGCGCACCCGCCGAGGCGAGGTCCCAGTTCACCTCGAAGTAGTAGCGGCCGCCACCACTGCAGGTGCCGCTCGACTCGGCGCCGCCGTCGAACGTGGTGGCGACGGTGAGGGCGACACCGTCGCTGGAGCGGGTTTCGAGTTCGCGTTCGCGCTTCCCGCAGTCGGTGCCCTCGCGGTCGCGGACGCGCAGTTCGAGGGCGTTCATGTCCTCGGTGGTCGAGACGTCCTTCGCGCGGGGGAACGACACGATGCCGGTGAAATGGGCGGTGGCGCCCTCGGGCACATCGACAGCGTAATACCGCTTCTCGTGCTGACCGATCGTGTCGAGGTACTGGCCCGCCTTCGCCACCGGCGCCGAACCGTACTCGGCGGTGCCGGTGATGGGTGTTCCGGTGGCCTGGTAGTTGCGCAGGGCGGTGGAACTCACGCGGGGCAGGACACGCTCGAGGGCGGCGCCGTCGGCGGCATCGGTGTAGGTGCCGCCCGTCGCCTGAGCCATACAGGTGAGCTGAGCGCGGGCCTTGTCGTCGACGGCGAAACCGATCGCGTGCACGACGAGATCCACGCCCGCGCGCTTCAGTTCGGCGGCGACCTCGCACGGGTCGGGCGGTGCGCACGTGTCGTCACCGTCGGAGACCAGCACGATGGAGCGCGGTCCCGAATCGGGCAGCGCGTCGGCGGCCTGACGCAGCGCGGTGCCCATCGGCGTCCAACCCCGCGCCTGGATGCTGTCGACGGCGGTGGTGAGCGCGGCCTTGTCCAGGGTGTTCGGCTGGTGCAGCACTTGCACGTCCTGGCAGCCCGCGACCTTCTCCGCCTCGGTGTTGCCGGTGCCGGTGCCGTAGGTGGTGAGGCCGACGGAGGCCTGTGCGGGCGCCGAATCCACGAAGGTGCGCACCGCCTGTTTGGCCGCGTCCATCATGGTCCCGTCGCGATCCGGCCGTTCCATCGAACCCGAGGCGTCGAGGATGATCATGGTCGGCGCGTATTCGGCGGGATCCGCCTGCGCCGGTACGGGCAACAACAACGGGAGAGCCGCCGCAGCGATCACGGCGGTGCGGAATCTCAACATAGCGAGCCGACCCTACCGCCTGTCGCCGCCCCGGTCCTGACCCGATTCCCACGGGCGCGGCCGGGTCACACCATGCGCGGGCCGGGGGCGGCCGACTGTGGCCGGGGACGATGGCAGCCCGCGCCTGACGCGCAATCGGGGCGTGGCGGGGCACAATCGGACTCATGGCGTTGCAGTCCCGCGATGCGCAGGAGCGCAAACGGCACGGCAGGCACTACACCCCGCCGGAGCTGGCGCGGTTTCTGGCGCGTCGGGCACTGCTGTACGCCCCGTGCGGCGCCGAGTTGCGGGTGCTCGACCCGGCCTGTGGGGACGGGGAGCTGCTGCTCGCGGTGCATCGGGAGATGGTGTCGTGCGCACCGGGTGTCGCGGTCCGGCTCACCGGGTACGACCTGGACCGCGCCGCCGTCGGCGAAACGGTGGCCCGGGCCGCGGCCGAGGGGGTCGAGATCCACTGCCGGGCAGGGGATTTCCTGGCGAAGGCGCCGCGTCTGGCGAAGGGCTCCTTCGATCTGATCATCAGCAACCCGCCGTATGTGCGCACACAGCAGCTCGGTGGGGCCACCGCGCAACTGCTCAGCCGAAAATTCGGGCTCCGTGGGCGTATCGATCTCACCCACCCATTCGTCGCCCTGGCACCGCGTCTCCTCGCACCCGGTGGAGTGCTCGGATTGCTCTGCGCCAACAGGTTTCTCACCACCCGAGCGGGTGCCAACCTGCGCCGCATCCTCACCGCCGAACTGACCCCGGTCGAGCTCTACGACCTCGGCGACACCAAACTCTTCTCCGCCGCCGTCCTCCCCGCGATCACCATCGCCACCAGATCAGCCGCGAGCGTCGCGCATGCCCGCGTGTTTCCCGGCGAAGACACGATCCCGGCCGGTGACGGTGTGAGCGGTGTAGGCGCCGACAACGCGCATCAGAACCGCGGAACGCGCGCATATGCCGCAGCTTCCACTTCGGCGTCCGGCACTGCGGCGGGCCGAACTGCGGCGGGCGGCACTGCGGCGGGCGACACTGCGGCAGGCGGTGCTGCGGCGGGCGGTGCTGCGGCGGGCGGCACTGCGGCAGGCGGTGCTGCGGCGGGCGGTGCTGCGGCGGGCGGTGCTGCGGCGGGCGGTGCTGCGGCGTCCGGCACTGCGGCGCCCGCGATCGTGCCCAGAGATTCCCTGTCCGCCGGCGGATTCTCGAAGCGAAGCGATCCGGCGAACGTTGCCGAGAGCTCGGTCGGTTGCCGGTACGTCTCCGTCTATGAGCGAACTGGCGACGAAACAGGCTGCGGTACGGACCTGTTCGATGCGCTGGCCGGGGAATCCGACTGCCTGGTCGGTGCTGGGGGACGCGTATTCGCGGTTGAAGTGGGGACGTTGGCATCGCAGGGGCGGGAAGCGGCGAACGGGCCGTCGGCCGGCCGGGTGATCACCGAGCACGAACGTCCGCACGGGGAGACGGTCTGGCGGATGTCGAGGCCGGCCGTGGACCGTTGGCTCGACAAGATCGCCGACCGAACCTGGCACACCTTCGGCGAGACGGCGCGAATCCGGGTGGGTATCAAGACGACCGCCGATCGGGTGTTCATCTCCGACCACTGGGACGACCTCGACCCGACGCCCGAGCGAGAACTGCTGCAGCCCTTGATCACTCACCAAGACCTCGAACGGTGGCAGATCAAGAAGGATCGTGGCACCAGAGTGCTTTACCCCTACGACCTGCGGCAAACACGGCGCACGCCGGTCGATCTGGCCGAATTTCCGTGCGCAGCAGAGTATCTGCGCACCCATGAGAAGGCGCTGTCCGGTCGACGCTATGTTCTCGACGGCGGCCGCGAGTGGTACGAGATCTGGGTGCCGCAACGACCGCACCTGTGGGGCGCGCCGAAACTCGTCTTCCCCGATATCAGCGAACGGCCACGCTTCGCCCTCGACCGTTCCGGTGCCGTGGTGAACGGCGACTGCTACTGGATCTCGCTCACCGACCTCGACGCAGGCAAGTCCGCGACCGACTTGGCGTATCTCCTGATGGGCGTGGCGAATTCGGCGCTGGGCCTGCGCTTCTACGACGCGGTCTGCGGCAACCGCCTGTATTCGGGCAGGCGGCGCTGGATCACCCAGTACGTCGCCCGGCTGCCCCTGCCCGACCCGTGCGGTCCGGCCGCCGTCGAGATCGTGCGTCGCGTGCGTGGTCTCCTGGAAGACGGCGTCGCGGTGCCCGACGCCGCCGTCGACGAAGCCGTCGCCGAGGCCTTCGGGGTACCCGCTCAGTAGGAGGGCCGCACGCCGACCATCGGCAGCAGCGTGCGGCGCGCGAACTCCCGCCCGGCCTCGGCGTCGTCGAGCGGGATCAGCCCGTCGGGTGTCAGCGCCAGCGAGAGGGCGAGCCGGGCCATGATCTCGGCGACCAGGTCGGGGTCGAAGTCGGGGGAGCCCGCCTGCACCTCACGCAGCTTGTCGGCGAGATATTCGCGTCCCACCGCCAGGATGGGCCCGGCGTCGGTGGTGAGTTTGGGCAGGATCATCTCCGGTTCGGTGCCGAGCAACCGCCGCAGCAGCTCGTTGCCCGCGATGGTCGTGACGAAGGCGACGAAGATCTCGACCAGCCGGTCCTCGGGTTCGGTGACCGCGCGGACCCGCTCGTCGATCTCGCCGACATAGCGCTGCGCCTCACGCACGCCCACCGCTTCGACCAGGTCGTTCTTGGATTCGAAGCGTCGGTACAGGGTGGCCGGGCTGATGCCGGCGCGGCGCGCGATCTCGCCCATGCTTGTCCGTTTGATCCCGAAATCCAGAAACGCCGACAGCGCGCTGTCGAGCAGTTTCTCCCCGTCGGTGACGGGTTTTTCCAGGATCCGCGCGAGGATGGTCGAGACAGTGGGCATCAGCCCATTATCCCCGTGGTGGGAGATCCAGCGCGACCATCTCTTGCTCGATCGCGTTTGCCGCGAAATGCACACCCCGGGAACGTAATTCGTGAACCCGGCACTGAAGTGCCTCGATACCGCCTGGTTGTGCCGCGATATCGGCCACGCTGAGCCTGCCCCCGGATCGGTGCACACCTACCTGCGCGTATGCCACCGTGATACCTCCTGCCCCGCGTACCGGTGCCGGCCCTGAAGACTCGGTGGACCGGTCGCGATACGCAGGGCAAATGTTATCAGGTTTCCCTACTGGTCATTTGCTCAGTGTGATGCGTCACAACACTTCGGCGTCCCGGTGGTTGGCGAGATTGTGTAGGTACACAGCGGCGTTGAGCTTGATGCCGTCCTGCTGTGCCTCGGTGAGCTCGCGACGCACCTTGCCCGGCACCCCGGCAACCAGCGAGCCGGGCGGAATCTGGGCGCCCTCGGGGATGAGCGCGTTGGCCGCGATCAGGGTGCCCGCACCGATCACCGCGCCGTTGAGCACGGTGGCGCCCATGCCGACGAGCACATCGTCGCCGATGGTGCACCCGTGCAGAATCGCGTTGTGCCCCATCGACACACCGGAACCGACGGTGAGCGGGAAGCCGGGGTCGGCGTGCAGCACGCACCCGTCCTGGATGTTGGTGCGGGCGCCGACGGTGATCTGTTCGAGGTCACCGCGCAGCACCGCCGAATACCAGACGCCGACCTCGGCGCCCAGGCGCACCCGTCCGATCACGGTCGCGTTCGGCGCGATCCATGCTGACTCGTCGATCTCGGGCGCGAACCCGCTCACCTTGATGATCATGCGGCGATTATCGCGCTGGGCTCCGGCGCCGGGCGCGGTGGGCCGCCGCCCGGTGGTCGCAGCGCCTGCGAGGGAGGGATCCGGACACGCGACGGATTCGACTGCGGCCCGCCGAAACAGGATCTAGTCTGGGTGAATGACGGCAACGGGCGTAACTTCCGGTGTTCCGGCCGAGGTAAAACCGCAAGAATTCCGGGTCGCGCTGACTCCGGCCGGTGCCGCGGAGCTCGCCGCCCACGGGCACGAGGTGCTCGTGCAGGCGGGTGCGGGTGTCGGCTCGGGCTTCGCCGACGACGACTACCGGGCCGCCGGTGCGCGGATCGCGGCAAGCGCCGACCAGGTGTGGGCCGAGTCCGATCTGGTGTTGAAGGTGAAAGAACCCATCGCGCAGGAGTATTCGCTGATGCGGCGTGAGCAGGTGCTGTTCACGTATCTGCATCTGGCCGCGTCGAAGGACTGTACCGACGCGATCCTGTCGTCGGGGATCACCGCCATCGCCTATGAGACGGTCCGGGCGGCCGACGGTTCGTTGCCGTTGCTCGCGCCGATGAGCGAGGTGGCGGGCAAGCTCAGCGCCCAGGTCGGTGCCTATCACCTGATGGCGCCGATGGGCGGGGAAGGCGTGCTGCTCGGCGGCGTGCCCGGGGTTCGGCCCGCCGACGTGGTGGTGCTCGGCGGCGGCGTGGCGGGCACCAACGCGGCGAGCGTCGCGGTGGGGATGGGTGCGCGGGTGAGCGTGCTCGATACGAATCTGGCCCGGTTGCGGGAACTCGACGCCCGGTTCGCCGGGCGGGTCGGCACCTTGGCCTCGCACGCCCTCGAGATCGAAAAGGCCGTGCTCGCCGCCGATCTGGTGATCGGGTCGGTGCTCGTGCCCGGCGCCAAGGCGCCGAAGCTGGTGTCCGACGAGCTGGTCGCGCGGATGCGGCCGGGGTCGGTACTCGTCGACATCGCCGTCGACCAGGGCGGTTGCTTCCAGTCGACCCGACCGACGACGCACGCGAATCCCACCTTTCCCGTGGGTAATTCGCTGTTCTACTGTGTCGCGAACATGCCCGGCGCGGTCCCGCACACCTCCACCGTGGCGCTCACGAACGCCACCCTGCCGTATGCGCTGGCCGTCGCCGACAACGGCTGGCGTGGGGCGTGCACCGCTGATCCCGGGTTGTCGGCCGGGCTCACCGCGGTCGACGGGAAGTTGCTGTCGGCGGAAGTGGCCGCCGCGCACGGGTATTCGCTCGGGGTCTAGGCCTCCGCGAAGGTTCCCTCGGTGATGACGGAGTCCGCCAGGAGCGGGCGGGTGATCGACCAGCGCTCCGTGAAATGACTGCGCGACATCTTCCAGCGGCCGTCCTCGATCACGTAGTCGTCGTCGTAGTCGCCCGTCGAGACGAACTCGGTGTTGTCGATCAGATTGACCTGGCGGAATCGCAGGGTCCACCGGCCTGTCGCGGTGCGTTCCCCGGTGAGGGTGATGTCGGGGTGGATGCCGTGATGCATGTCGAGGACGACGTGTTTGCCGTCGACCTTGTGCAACGCGATGCGGGTGAAGATCTCGACCAGGGGCCCCGCGTCGTCGAAGGTGCCGATTCGGCCGTAGTCCAGGTCGGCGCCGGACCGGATGAAGCAGTCCCGCATCGTCTTCGGGTCCTTGTTGTCACAGGCTCGCCAGTACCGGTGCTTGAGTTGTTTGATCGCTTCGATCTGTTCGAGGGTGTCGATGCGTTGTGCGAGATCCATCGGTTGCCTGCCCGGGTGTGGAGGTGATGAGTGAATGGTCGGGTTCGCGAGGTCAGTCGACGACCGCGTCGGAGAACACCGGAGGGTTACCGAGGAATGGCCGGTGCGAAGGCGGGTGCTGGCCCCGGGTGTCCTCGACGCCGAGTTCCCGCGCGATCTCGGCGCCGATGAGCACCTGGCCGGTACGGTCCATCAACTTGGGATCGCGCGCGAGGGCATCGATGACACGACCGGTGAATTCCGGCGATTCGGCGGTCGCGGCGAGTCCGTCGTAGGCGCCCGGATTCGCGGCGAACGCGGCCAGCGTGCGCTCGGTCGCGAGCAGACCCATCCAGATCGAGACGACCGCCACGTTCCACGGACGGAAGTCGACGGCCATGTCGTGCGCCATTTTGTCCACCGCCGCCTTGCCCGCACCGTAAGCGGGCCCGTGCATATAGCAGGTGCCGCCGAACGACGACGTGTTCACGACCAAGCCCGCGCCATTGGCCACCAGCAGCGGTGCGGCGTAGTAGGTGGCGACGTAGCTCGAGCGCATACCCACATCCAGCAGGTCGAGCAAGGTGAGCGGCTTCTCCCAGAACGGCCCTTTCTCGGTCAGGCCGTCGGGTACCGCGAGAGCGTTGTTGACCAGGATGTCGAGCCGTCCGTGCTCGTCGCGAAGACGTGCGAAGAAGGACTCGACCTGGGCATCGTCGCGATGGTCGAGCACGACGGGCACGCCGTGGCCGCCGCGGCGGGTGATCTCCTCGGCGGTCGCGAACACCGTGCCCGGCAGTGGGGAATCGCCTTCGTTCCGCGTTCGCCCGGTGACGTAGACCGTCGCTCCGGTTTCCCCCAGCGCGAGCGCGATGCCTTTGCCCGCACCGCGACTCGCGCCGGTCACCACCACGATTCGTTCCGAACCCACCATCGACTCCCTACGCTGTCCGACGGGTCACACCGTGCGACACGTTCCATTACTGAACCGGACCGGCCGGAGGGGGCACAGAGATCTTCCCGGTAGCCGGGAAGGTAATGGCTCGGCTGTCACATCTACGGCTAGTCCTCGGCGCGGCCCATGTACCAGTCGGGCGCGCCCTCGGTCGGCAGGTCGCGCAGCTTGTCGGGGTTGCGGACCACATTGATGGCGACGATGCGCCCGTCGTCGACGACGAACGAGAAGACACCGATGTGGGTGCCGTCGAACACCACCAGCCCCGGTGCGCCGTTGACCAGCACCGCACGGCCCCAGGCATCGGTCGCCGACGGTGCGTGGTACCAGCCGAGCAGCATCTTGGCGATGAGTTCGGCGCCGCGCACCGGCTGGCGGATCGCGGGCACCTTGCCGCCACCGTCGGCGGTGAGCACCACCTTCTCGTCCAGCACGCCGAGCAACGAACTCAGGTCGCCCGAGCGCCAGGCCAGGGCGAACGCGGAAACCACCTTCTCCTGTTCGGCGGGCGACGCCGGGAATCGCGGCGTGCCGCTCTCCACGTGCTTGCGGGCACGCGAGGCCAGCTGACGCACCGCGGCCGGGGTGCGCCCGACCACCTCGGCGACCTCAGGACCCGACATCCCGAACACGTCCTGGAGTACGAAGGCCGTGCGTTCGGCGGGTGAGAGCGATTCGAGCACGACCAGCAGTGCGGTGGTGACCCGTTCGTCCTGGGTGATGCGGTCGGCTGGATCGTCCATGGTGCTGACCTCCGGTTCCGGCAACCACTCGCCGACGTACTGTTCGCGCCGGGCCCGCGCGGACCCGAGCTGGTCGAGGGCGAGCCTGCCCGTCACGGTGGTGAGCCAGGCGCGCAGATTGTCGATCTCGTCCGCCTTGCCCGCCTCGTGCTGCCGCTGCAGCCGCAGCCACGCCTCCTGCACCACGTCCTCGGCGTCGGCCAAGCTGCCGAGGGTGCTGTAGGCGAGCCTGCGCAGGTAGGCGCGGTGCTCCTCGAAGCGTCGCGCCAGTTCCGCGCGGTCGAGGTTCGCGGTGTCGGTCATCGTGCCAGCCGTTCGGTCGAGAGTGGGCGGTCGCCCAGGATGCTGTCATGGAGACGACGAAGCAGACGCATCCGGTGTGACATCGCTGCCCCACCGGTTAACCTCGCCCCGTGCACAAGGGGATTTCGACCGCCGCGGGACTGCTGCTCGGTTTCGCACTCGACCGCGTATTCGCCGACCCACGCCGCTGGCATCCGGTAGCCGGATTCGGCACGGCGGCAGCGGCATTGGAGCAGCGAACCTACGCCGACACCCACCGCGCCGGAATCCTGCACGAGACCGTGGCGGTCGGCTCGGTCCTCGCGTTCGCTGCGGTGGCCGCGCACGGCGGCCTGCTCGCGACAACCCTCGCCACCTGGACGGTTCTAGGAGGCCGCAGTCTTGCCCGGGCCGGCCACGACATGGCCGACCGACTCGACGCAGGCGATATCGACGGCGCCCGCGAACTGCTGCCCTCACTGTGCGGACGCGACCCCTCGGTCCTCGACGCCGACGGATTGGCCCGCGCCGCACTGGAATCCATCGCCGAGAACACCTCCGACGCCACCGTCGCACCGCTGCTGTGGGGTGCTGTGGCCGGAGTACCCGGGTTGCTCGGATATCGAGCGGTCAACACGCTCGACGCGATGATCGGCTACCGCAACGAGCGCTACCTGCGCTTCGGCTGGGCAGCCGCCCGCACCGACGATGTGGCGAATCTCGTCCCCGCGCGGGTGACCGGACTGCTCACGGTGGTGCTGGCGCCGCTCGTCGGCGGAACCCCCGGCCAGTCCTGGCAAGCCTGGCGCCAGGACGCGCGCAAACATCCGAGCCCCAACGCCGGTGTTGTCGAGGCATCGATGGCAGGCGCCCTCGGGGTCCGACTCGGAGGCCGCACCCAGTACCGCTACGGAGCGGAACTACGCCCGACACTGGGGACCGGGCGCGCCCCCGAAACCGAAGATCTCCGCAGAGCCGTCCGCATGTCGGAAGCAGTACAGATCGGAGCCGTAGCAGTCAGCGCCGCGCTGGCATTGCTGCGTAGGTGAGCGTCAGCGAGTGCGGCCGTACCGATCAGCGAGACGTGCTTCCGTTGTGGTCTCCTCGGAAGTCGAATCAGGCTGATCGGTCACCTCGGCTCCGACCTCGCCACGCTCACGACGGCGAGCCCGCATTTCGGCGAACACGAAATACCCGAGCCCGAGCGGAGCCATCACACCGAAAGCCAGCCATTGAAGGCCGTAGGAGAGGTAGGGACCCGCATCCAGTTGGGGGAGGGGAACGGGCGTGAACGCCCCCGGCTGCCCCTCGGCAAGCTGAAGATAACCGCCCTTGTCGGTACCGGTAGGAATCGGCGTCAGCGGGATACCGAGAACGGTGGATTCCTGAGTCGTATCGACCGTGTACACCTGCCGGAACCCGTCCTGCGTGCTCGGCACCTTATCGGGAACGACCCCTTCGGAAGCCCGCACTCGCGCCTCGATCCGCTGCGCCCCGCCCGGCGGCTCGGCAATCGCAGGCGGCCGCGTCCCGTCGACAGCCGCGACCAGACCACGGTCGACGAGCAGAGTACGACCGTCATCGAGCCGGAACGCCGCGAGAACCGCGTATCCCGGCGCACCATCCAGGTGGCGCAACCGGACGAGCACCGTCGAATCCGGCAGGAAGGTGCCAGTGGCGATCACCTTCCGCCACTCGGTATGAGTACCGGGATCACCGGCGAGGATGTCGGTAACAGCCACCGGATCGGCTTGCACCGAGTCGGCGATCAGCTGATTGCGGTGCTCGGTGCTGCTGTTCTTGTTCAGCTGCCAAGGCGCGAGAATCGTGAAACACAGGTAGGCGAACGCGACGACGACGAGCGCCAGAATCAGCCAGCTCGGCCGCAGCAGAAAGGTGAGTTTGCGCATCAGCGTCGCGCGGCGGCCGGGTCGCGGGCCTCGAGCTCGGCGCGCACCCAGTCGAGCAGGCCGGGGACCGCGGCCTCGATCTGGTCGCGGACCAGGTCGAAGTCGGTCTGGTCGCCGTAGTACGGGTCGGGCACGTCGACACCGTCGGCGGCGGGGTCGAAGCTGCGCAGCAGCCTGCGCTGTTCGGTGGGGACGCCTCGGTGGGCGAGTTCCCGGTCGTGGCTGGTGTCGAGCACCACGATCAGGTCGGCGTCGCGATGCTCGTCGCCGAAGGTGGCGGCGATGTGTTCGGCGGCGTAACCGGCGCGGCGCAGGGTGGCGGCGGTACGCGGGTCGGCGGGGTCACCGACATGCCACGATCCGGTGCCCGCGCTGCTCACCCGCACCCGGTTCGCCAGACCGGCACGGTACAGATGCGCTTCGAACATCTTCGCCGCCATCGGCGACCGGCAGATGTTCCCTGTGCAGACGAAGGTCACGTGCAGCTCTCCCACGGCACCATTGTCGCCGGTAGGGCCGCGGCGGCGCCACGTAGGGTGTTCAGTTGTGTTCGAGGACTCGGTCGACCCCGCGATGCTGCGCCACCACGGCGACGTGGAAGCGCGCCCGGGCATGCTCGATTTCGCGGTGAACGTCCAGGGCACCGCCCCACCCGTCTGGCTACGCGACCGCCTCACCGCCCGCCTCACCGACCTCGGCCGCTACCCCGACGCAGGCGAGGAACTCGCCGCCCGCACAGCCGTCGCCGCCCGCCACGGCCGCACCCCCGACGAGGTCCTGCTGCTGGCAGGCGCCGCCGAAGGCTTCGCGATGCTGCCCCGCCTGCGCCCCCGCCTGGCCGCCGTGGTCCACCCGTCCTTCACCGAGCCGGAACTGGCGCTGCGTGAGGCAGGCGTACCGGTGACCCGCGTCGTCCTCGAACGCCCCTACACCCTCGACCCCGGCCAGGTGCCGGAAGAAGCCGACCTGGTCGTCCTGGGCAACCCCACCAACCCGACCTCGATCCTGCACCCCGCCGAAACCATCCAGGCCCTGCGCCGCCCCGGCCGCGTCCTCGTCGTCGACGAAGCCTTCGCCGACGCGGTCGCCTGTCTCCGAGCGTCGGAGGGTTCGCCGACAGCACGACCCGGGGCCGGTGGCGCTGCGACCCAGCGTGTAGAGGCAGGTGGCGCCGCGGCCCTGGGCACGGACGCCGACGCTGCTGCGGCCCTGCGTGTGGATGCTGGTGGTGCTGCGACTCTGGGTGCGGATGCTGGTGGTGCTGCGATCCCGCGCGTGGATGTCGCGGCTGCTCCCGGTGCGGTACGTCCGAAGGACATCAGTGGTGAACCCGAGTCGCTGGCCGGGCTGAGCGCACCGGACGTCTTGGTGCTGCGCAGTCTCACCAAGACATGGGCGCTCGCCGGTCTGCGCTGCGGCTATGCACTCGGTGCTCCCGAGGTGCTGGCCCGGCTGACCGAGGGACGCCCGCACTGGCCGCTGGGCACCCTGCAGCTCGAGGCGATCCGCGCCACCGCCGAACCCGCCGCCGTCGCCGAATCCCGTCGCCTCGCCCATCGCATCGCGACCGACCGCGACGTCATGATCGACCGCCTCATAGCCCTGGGCATCGACGTGCACACTCCGGCGACCGGCCCGTTCCTGCTCCTGCGCGTTACCGACGGTGCGCTGATCCGCAAACATCTCGCCGACCGTGGAATCGCCGTCCGCCGCGCCGACACCTTCCCGGGCCTCGGCCCCGACCATTTGCGTGTCGCCGTGCGCGGGCGCGACGAGGTGGACCAGCTGGTCGATGAGTTGCGGGCCGCGCTGTGGTGATGCGTGTTCCGCAGGGCCTTCGAGGCCGGGCCGGCGCCCGATGGCCGGAAACGCAGTGGCCCAACATGATACGAGTGTCGAACCTGCCCACGACGGCGCAGGTCTCAGCGGAGCGAAGGAGGCAGCGGTGACCGACCTGGCCGAACTGATCGGGGTGCTCGACGCGGCGTACCCACCGAAACTGGCCGAATCGTGGGATTCGGTTGGTCTGGTGTGTGGTGATCCGGCGCAAGAGGTTTCGAAGGTGCTGTTCGCCGTAGACGCCACCGCCGCCGTCGTCGACGAGGCGATCGCTTGGGGCGCACAGGCTTTGGTCGTACACCACCCGCTGCTGTTGCGCGGTGTCGACACCGTGGCCGCGAATACACCGAAAGGCGCCCTGCTGCACCGGCTGATCCGCTCCGACTGCGCACTGTTCTCCGCGCACACCAACGCAGATTCCGCCGACCCCGGCGTCTCCGACGCGCTCGCCGCAGCAGTCGGCCTCACCGTCACGAGCCCGCTCGACCCCAAACCGGTTGCCCCGATGGACAAGTGGGTCATCCAGGTGCCGCAGACGCACACCGCCGCCCTGATGTCGGCACTGTTCGCGGCCGGCGCGGGCGCGATCGGCGACTACCGCGAGGCAGCCTGGTACACCTCCGGCACCGGCCAGTTCCTGCCGGTCGACGGCGCGAACCCGGCCATCGGCGCGGTCGGAACCGTCGAGACCGTCACCGAGGACGCGGTCGAGGTGGTCGCGGCGCCGTCCGCGCGCACCGCTGTCCTTGCGGCTCTGCGTGCCGCCCACCCCTACGAGGAACCGGCCTACCACGTCACCGAACGCGCACCTCTGCCGTCGTCCCTCGGCATCGGCCGCATCGGTGAACTCTCCGAACCCGAGACACTGCGCGAGTTCACCGCCCGCGTGGGCAACGGCCTACCGCGCACCGTCTGGGGCGTGCGAGCCGCGGGCGATCCGGACCGGACGATCAAACGGGTGGCTGTCTGCGGCGGTGCCGGCGACTCCTACCTCGACGCCGCCATCCGCGCGGGCGTCGACGCCTACCTCACCTCCGACCTGCGCCACCACCCCGTCGACGAACACCTCCGCCGAGGCGGGCCCGCCCTCGTCGACGCCGCCCACTGGGCTACTGAATTCCCGTGGTGCGCCCAGGCCGAATCCGTCGTCACCGGGGCGCTGCCCGGCCTCACCACCCGCGTGTCGACCCTCCGCACGGATCCGTGGACGGTCACCGGCTGAGTCACCGCACCCGCTGCCCCCACGCGGCCACGAAATTCGGGTGCGCCTGCACGGTCAACCGGCTCCCGTCCGGCGCCGGCTCGGCCTCGAGGTATCGCTCGTCCTTCACGAAAACCGCCTGCTCCGCGAACAACGCGAGCGGAAGGATCACCAGCGCGGAGATGACACAGGTCAGGAACGCGAACGCCGACGCGTGGATCGTCATCCACGCGATGCCGATCATCAGCGGGGTCAGGGCGAGACCGAAGTAGATGACATTCGGTTCCGCTCGGTCGCGGATCCGGGTCATGGCGTGTTCGCCTCGTGCGGCGCGGTACGGTTGATCGATCCATCCGTCCACCGTGTTCAGGAGTTCGTGCCCGTTGAATGTCGAACCGTCGGTCCAGTCCAAGCTGTTGCAGCTCGCCGCTGTCGATGCCGAGCTGACGCGGATCGCGCACCGGCGCACCGCGCTGCCCGAGCAGCAGGAGGTCGCGCGGCTGGCGGCCGAACGCAACGGCTACAAGGACGCCGCGGTCGCGGTCGAGATCGGCATCGACGACCTGGATCGTGACATCCGCAAACTCGAGGGTGAGGTCGAGGCGGTGCGCAAGCGTGAGGACCGCGACCGCGCCATGCTCACCTCGGGCTCCGTCGCCGCCAAACAGCTCTCCGAACTCCAGCACGAACTGGGCAGCCTGGAACGCCGTCGCGCCGTCCTCGAGGACGAACTGCTGACCGTGATGGAGCAGCGTGAGGCGATGGCCGCCGACCACGACCACGCCGGTGCCCGGCTCAGCAAGGCCGATCAGGACCTGGCCGACGCCGAACGCCTGCGCGACGAGGCGATGGCCGACCTGGAGGTCGCGCAGCAACGGTGCGAGAACGACCGCGCCGCCCTGATCGGCCTGTTCCCCGGCGAACTGCTCGCCGTCTACGACAAGCAGCGCGCCGCCCACGGTGTCGGTGCCGCCCTGCTGCAGGCCCGCCGCTGCGGTGCCTGCCGTATCGAGATCGACCGCGGTGAGATGCAGCGCATCGCCAAGGCCGCACCCGACGCGGTGGTCCGCTGCCCCGAATGCGGCGCGATCATGGTGCGCACCAAGGAATCCGGGCTGTGAGCGCTGGGCCGGTTGGTGTGCGTGAGGTGATCGTCGAAGCCGACGGTGGCTCACGCGGCAATCCCGGCCCGGCCGGTTACGGCGCGGTCGTCTTCGCCGACGACCATGTGCGCGTACTGGCCGAACGCAAGGAATATGTCGGCGTCACCACCAACAATGTGGCCGAATACCGGGGGCTGATCGCGGGTTTGGAAGCCGCGACCGAACTCGGTGCGCGGGTGGTGACGGTGCGCATGGACTCCAAGCTCGTCGTCGAACAGATGTCGGGCCGCTGGAAGATCAAGCATGCCTCCATGATTCCGCTCGCCGAGCAGGCACGTCGGCTGGTCGCCGGTTTCGACCGGGTGAGTTTCACCTGGATCCCGCGCGCCGAGAACTCCCACGCCGACCGGCTGGCGAACGAGGCGATGGACGACGGCGCCCTCGTCGGCACCGTCCGCGAGTCTCTCGCCGCGGGCTACACGCCGGGAGATCAGGTCGCCCTCGATGCGGCGGATGATCGAACCGCGGCCGAGGTGGAGCCGAGCGTCGTCGCCGGCGACGACGCATCGACTACTTCGGGCGTAACCGTGACCCCGGCCGGCGACAAGGCCGCTGTCACACCGACGGGCGAGCAGGTGGCTGTGACGCCGACAGGTGAGCAGATCGTCGTCGGTGGCACGGACAAGACGGAATCGCCTGCCGCCCAAAAGGTTTCCACCTATTCCCCGGGCTGGACCGGCGCCATCGGCCGTCCCACCCGCCTGCTCTTGTTGCGCCACGGTCAAACCGAACTGTCGGTGCAACGCCGCTACTCCGGCCGCGGCAACCCGCCCCTCACCGAACTGGGCCGCGAACAGGCCGATCGCGCCGCGAAAATGCTTGCCGCCAAAGGCGATATCGCCGCCGTTGTGAGCTCACCGTTGCAGCGGGCTCGTTCGACCGCCGAGGCCGCCGCTACCGCACTCGATGTGCCCCTGCGCATTCTCGACGGCCTCATCGAAACCGATTTCGGCCAGTGGGAAGGACTCACCTTCGCCGAAGCGGCACAGCGCGATCCGGCGCTGCACGCCGACTGGCTGGGCGACCCGTCGATCCCCGCGCCCGGTGGCGAGAGCTTCGACCAGGTGCGCGAACGGATCGAGGGTGTGCGCCGCGACCTGGTGGCGCTGTATCCCGGCGAGAACGTCGTCGTGGTCAGTCATGTCACCCCCATCAAGACCTTGCTGCAGCTGGCGCTCGGGGTGGGCCCGTCGCTGCTCTACCGGTTGCATCTGGACCTGGCTTCGCTGTGTATCGCCGAGTTCTATCCCGACGGTGGCGCTTCGGTGCGCCTGGTCAACGACACTTCCTATCTCTGAGGTGGCCCCGTGTCACCCGGGCGCGGTACGGTCGCCCGGGTTCGCGATGCGCGTCACGTCGACGCATAGCCGGTCGCGGCCGTGGAGAAAGGTACTTGATGAAGTTTCTACGGATGGCGGCGTTCGCGGCGGCCATCGCGGGGGCGCTCACCACGTCTGCCGGTGTAGGCAGCGTGTCGGCTGATCCGAGCGTGGTGCTCGGTGCCGGTTCGGGCATCGTCTTCGACAACAACTCCGGCTGCTCGCTCACGGCCATCGGCCACGACAACGCGGGCCGGCTGGTCGGTCTCACCGCCGGGCACTGCGCGTCGACCGGTGCCAAGGTCGGCGCGGAGCAGGCGCTGCACGCCGGCGTGATCGGTACCGTCGCCTTCTCCGACGACGGTGACTACCTGGATTTCGCTGTGCTGCAACTGGACGCGTCCAAGGTGGTGCCCACGCGCACGATCGGTCAGACCACCGTGGCAGGCCTTGGCCCCGCACCCGCGCCGGGCTCCACCGTGTGCTCCGACGGGCGGACCAGCGGCCGCAGCTGCGGTGTGGTGTGGGGTGAGCTCGAGGGCAACTCGATCAACCAGTACTGCTCGCAGCCGGGCGATTCCGGTGGTCCGGTCGTTGTCGGTGACCGGCTCGTCGGCATGAACCAGGGCCGGCTCACCGGCCTCGGCCCCGTGGACTTCGACGTGCCCTGCACCAACGGCGCCAACCCGATCCACTCGCCCGCCTACTTCCAGCCGATCGAGGTGATCCTCGACGTGGTGAATCGCGCGGGTGGGGTCGGCGCGGGCTTCCAGCCGATCTGATCGCCGCACGAAACACTCAGGGGCGCAGCATCGTCACGATGCTGCGCCCTGTTTCATGACGGCGGCGGTGAAGTCGTCGAGCGGGTAGAAGAACTCGACGGCCAGCTCCGACAGGGTCACGTCGGCCGGTGCGCCGAAGGTGGCCATGGTGGAGAACATCGACAGCGTGCCCGCCGGGCTGGTGATGCGGATCGGCACCTGGAACGGGCCCGTCGGTTCGGGTCTGCCCGGCGAATCCCGCGGTGCCGCATAGTCGTTCACCTCGTCGTAGAGCGCGCGTAGTCGTGCGTCGCCGGTCGACTCGGCCTGACGCAGCAGACGTTCGAGGAACAGTTCCCTGACCTGGTGCAGGTTCTCCAAGCGCCCGGCGAGACCGTCGGGGTGCAGCACCAGCCGGTAGACATTGGGCCGGGGGAGCAGCAGGTGCTCGGGCACTCCGCTCATCAGCAGTGGCATGGCGGCATTGCCCGCCACCACATCCCACCACCGGTCCACGACCACCGCCGGATACGGTTCGTGCGCGCGCAGCATGGTGTCGATCGCGGTTCGCGCGGCCGCGAGTTCGGCGTCATCGAGCCGCGACTCCCGGTAGGCGGGGGCGAACCCGGCCGCCAGCAACAACGTATTCCGTTCCCGCAGGGGTACTTCCAGCGCCTCGCACAACCGGAGCACCATCGCCCGGCTCGGCTGCGATCGCCCCGTCTCCACATACGACAGGTGCCGCGCCGAAGTATCGGCCACCAATGCCAGATCGAGCTGACTCAGCTTGCGCCGTTGCCGCCACTCCCGCACCAGCGAACCGATCCGCGCCTCCACCACCACCCGACCCTATCCGCCACGCCGGCAGCGGCACCATGACCTGTGAGGTCATTGCGGCGATGACCACACCTGCGCACTGTTGTTCTGCGACCAAGGAACAGGAGCACAACGATGACCACGATCACCAGCCGCCGCACCCTGCTACCGACCGTCTTACGTGTGGACGGTTGGAGCACAGCGCTGTTCGGCGCCGCCCTGGCGCTGACGGCACCGCTGCTGCGCGACCCGCTCGGCCTACCCACCCCCTTCGGCCTACTGTTCGGCGCGGTGATGATCACCGGCGGCGCCACCATCCTGACGTTCGCCGTCCGCGATCCACACCGCTACGCCCGCCCCGTCGCCGCCGTCAACGCAGCGTCGGCGCTCGCCATGACCGCCTTCACCGCCGCGGGCATCCTCGACCTCACCGGCCTCGGCATCGCCTTCTTCGCCGCCGGTGCTGCCCTGGTAGCGCTCTTCGCCGCCCTCGAATACGCGGGCCTGCGGCAGGCCACCCGCTGAGCCACACCTACGCCATCCTGCTCGGCGCGCAGACGGGTGCCCGCGTGATCAGGGGCGCAGGATCGATACCAGGAAGTCGGTCTGGTCGCGCACGACCTGTTCGAAGACGTCGTCGAAGTACACGTCGAAGTGGCCGACCGGGTATTCCTTGACCACCGCGTGTTTGGTGCGTGCGGCGGCCTTGCGGGTGGGGCCGGACGGTGCGACGGAATCGTTCTCGGCGATCGTGTACAGCACGGGGACCTTCAGCGACTTGGCGCGTCGGCCGGGGGCGTCGAACAGGGTGGAGAAAGCCACGCGCGCACCGACTTTGGGATCGTAGGTCGGGCTCTCCTCGGCGAGCCTGCCGAAGCCCTCGGGCACATCGGAGGCACTCATCAGGGCGGCGGCGCGTTTGCGGCCTGCCAGGCGGATGCGAATCGGCTTGCGGCGCAACGGACCGAAGAGCAGATCGGTCATGGCGACGGTCGCCACCTTGGTCAGGCTGATCGGTCCCTTGGCCCGCGCCGACGCCCAGCCGCTGGTGAACGGCACCTGGGCGACCACGGCCGCCAGATAGTCGTCGTCGGGAGCGACGGAGAGCACATGACCGCCACCGAAGGACGTGCCCCACAACGCGATCCGGGTGGCGTCGAAGCCGCGAATGCTGCGCGCGTACGCGATCGCGGCCTTCCAGTCCTGACGCTGCCTGGCGATATTGAGCACCTGGCGGGGCGCACCCTCACTGGCGCCGAAATGCCGATAGTCGAAGGCCAGCACCCCCATTCCCGCCGCGACGAACCGTCGCGCATACCGATCCAACCCCATCTCGCGGGTCGCCCCCAGCCCGTGTCCCATGATCACCAGCGGGCGCGGCCTCGGCGCACCATCGGGGAGGTAGAGCCATGCGGCGCATTGCTGGTCACCCGATGGGAAACTGACGTCGACACGTTCCATGACTGATAACCGTACCGAGTACCATGGCGGAGCGGACGAGTCGGCCGGGCGACCGCGGTGACGGGAACGGGCACATCGGTGTCGCCGCCCGCCACCGAGGAAAGTCCGGACTCCACAGAGCAGGGCGGTTGTTAACGGCAACCCGGGGTGACCCGCGGGACAGTGCCACAGAAAACAAACCGCCGCACGCTCAACGTGCGGTAAGGGTGAAACGGTGCGGTAAGAGCGCACCAGCGCCCCGGGTGACCGGGGCGGCTAGGTAAACCCCGCCCGGAGCAAGGTCGAAGGCCGCACCGGCGACGGTGCGGCTGCGCAGGTGTTCGAGGGCTGCTCGCCCGAGCCTGCGGGTGGACCGCTCGAGGCACCCGGCGACGGTGTGTCCAGATGGATGGTCGCCACCCGGCGCGAGCCGGGGACAGGATCCGGCTTACAGGCCGGCTCGCCCGCCCAGGAAACGACGAAGGCGGCGGTCCCGCACGGGACCGCCGCCTCGTCTGTCCGGGGGACTCAGCACATCAGCTTGGCCATGTCGTAGACCGCGCGCGCTTCCTGCTCGGTGGCCGAGACGGAGCCGTTGGTCGAGCTCTCGACGATGCCGGCGATGGTGTCGGCCTCGGACTTGCCCGCCTTGATGTCGGAGCACGTCTGGTTGAGCACCCCGCTCACCGCTAGGTCGTCACGGCCTGCGGCCAGCTTCGGGAAAGCGTTGCGATAGCTCACCACGAACATGCCGGCCTTGCCGGGATCGACCTGAACGGCCGGGGTGGTGGTTGCGGGGGCTGCGGCGGTGGACGAGTCCTCGCCGCAACCGGTCAGAAGCAGGGCGAAGGCGGCGGTGCCTGCCGCGAGGGCGGCGGTAGTTCTACTCACGCAGCGGGATGCTAGCGGCCCAGGAAACAAGGCGCCTCCCGTCAGGTTAACGGGAGGCGACATGTTGATTCGTGAGGCGGTGAGTCAGGCGGGGTTGATCATCAGCACCTGGGCCCAGTAGGTGGCCTGGTCAGGCCCGAGGATCGGCAACAGGTAATCGTAAATCAGCGACGACATACGCTCGGAACTCCCATTTATCGACGTGGGTGCAACACTTTCCGGCTGGTGCCGGATGTGCCGCCGCCACAGTAACAATTCGTGCGAGACGCGCGACGGGGCGGTGAATATGCGCGGGAACTCGTCGGGAACGTGAGCGAGGTCATAGAGTGTTGCCCGTCGGCAGGGCCCGTTGTGTGGGCTCAACACATCGATCGCGGAAGCAGGTCACATTTCCATGCGGGTAGTTCGTTCCATTGTCGCCGGTGCATTGATCGCCGGAGCCGCCGCGGTGCTCACCTCGATGGGTGCCGGTTCGGCGGGTGCGGTCGCGGTGACCCCGCTGCCCGGCGGGGTCCAGGTCGACCTGAGCCCCGCCGATACCGCCTGGGTGCACCAGAACAAGTTCGGCAGGACCGTCGCCGGTCTGCCGCATCCGTCGGCGGCCTCGTTCGGTCAGGCGCTCGACGCGGCGGCCGCCGTGTCGTCGACGGTGCCGGGTGGCCGGGTCACCTTCACCGTGTACGGCCCGTTCGATCAGCTCAACGGCACCATGCTGGCACTGCAGTAGAACTCGCTACGCTGCCAGGATGGAACTCCATCAACGGATCGTCTCGGCGCCGGTCGATTTCGGCGCCATCCGTTCCGAATTCGGGCTGGCCTCGGACTATCCGGCCGAGGCTGTCTCCGAGGCCCGCGACGCGGTCGACGCGTTCGCGGGCACCCGGGTGGACCGCACCGACCTCGAGCTGGTGACCATCGACCCACCCAGCGCCATGGATCTGGACCAGGCGCTGCACCTCGAACGCACCGCCACCGGTTTCACCCTGCACTACGCCATCGCCGATCTCGGCGCGGTGATCGTGCCCGGCGGTGCTCTCGCCCGCGAATCCGAATCACGCGGCCAGACCTTCTATCTCCCCGACGGCACCGTGCCGCTGCATCCGCCCGTGCTGTCGGAGGGGACCGCGAGCCTTCTGCCCGGTGTCGACCGGCCCGTCGCGTTGTGGACCATCGAACTCGACAACGACGCCGCGCTCCTTCGCTTTTCGGTCGAGCGCGCCTTGGTGCGCTCCCGTGAACGCTTCGACTACCAGCAGGTCCAGGCCGCCGCCGACGCCGGAACACTGCACCCCTCGCTGGCCGCGCTGCCCGAATTCGGTCGGCTGCGGATCGAGGCCGGTCTCGAGCGTGGCGCGATCTCGCTGCGCCTGCCTGCCCAGGACGTGGTGCGCCACGGCGACAACTGGCGCCTCGACCTGGAACCGCGCACCGCCGCCGACGACTGGAACGAGCAGGTGTCCCTGCTCACCGGTATGTGCGCGGCACGAATCATGCTCGACCACAAGGGAAGCCGGGTCGGCCTGCTGCGCACGATGCCGCCGCCGCCCGACACCGCCGTCGCCTCGATGCGTCGCACCGCCGCCGCGCTCGGCATCGCCTGGCCCGACGACCTGCCGGTCGGCCGCATGCTGGCAGAACTCGACCCCAACACCCCGGCCGGGCTGGTCCTGATGTCGGAGGCGACCACGCTGCTGCGCGGCGCCGGCTACACCCTGCTCGCCGACCTCGACGACCCCACTCCCGACCAGCTCACGCACAGCGCCATCGGCGCCCCCTACGCCCACGTCACCGCCCCGCTGCGCCGCCTGGCCGACCGCTTCACCACCGAGATCTGCCTGGCGCACTGCGCGGGCACCGAGGTACCGCAGTGGGTGCTCGACGGCCTGGCGCCCGCCGCGGAAACCCTGCGCCGCACCGATTCACTCGCCAACAAGGTCGACCGCGCGTGCGTCGACCTCACCGAGGCCACCATCCTCGGCCCCCGCGTCGGCACCGACTTCGCCGCCCTGGTCCTGCGCGAGGCCAACGGTTCCCGCGACGCGGAGATCTTCGTCGACGAACCCCCGATCCTGGCGCGCTGCGCGGGCAAGCCACCGGAAGGCGAACGGGTCTCCGTGCGCCTGCGCACCGCCGATCCCGCGACGAGAACCATCGAATTCGCCTATTCCGCCGATGGGAACGGCGAGCCCGCCGGCATCGAGTGAGCCCCGGCGCGCGTCGAGGTCGACGCGCTGCCGACGTTTGCGAACCCGCTGCGACCGATGGGGCATCGATCCTGCACGGCGGCACACCCTTTCGGTCGACAGTCAGTTCGGCATGCCGTGGCCGGTGTCGTGCGTGACAGCCGGGTTCGCCGGTGGTCAGTCGGTCGAGATGAACGCCGCGGCAGCGGGATAACCCGCGATGGCCCGGCCCGCCGCGGCCTCCTCGGTGTCGGCGAGGAGTTCGTAGACGGTGGCGTCGGTGGAATCGCCTGCGGCGGCGAGGATGGCTGCGCGGGATTCCACGGCGTCGCGGTGGTCGCCCAGGACAGATTGCAGGCGTTTGGCGCGGGTGCCCAGGTCGGTGGCGTCGGTGCCGAGGACCTCGCCCGCCGCTTCGCAGGAATAGCGTAAACGCTTGGCGCCCTTGCGGATGTCGTGCAGCAGTTCCACCCGGTCGGCGGGGGTGGCGGTCGGCTCGGCGAAGACCAGTTTGCGCAGGCGTTTGCGGTCGCGGCCGAGCACGCGCGCGAACACGTCGTCCGCGTCGTCGCCGGCGAGGGAATCGTCGAGCGGGGGATCGGTGCGCCACGTGGTGAGCACCTCGCGCAGGGCCGCGTACCGCTCACCGTCGAGGGCGGTGAGGATCTCGACGTGGGCCTCGGCGTAGGCGTCGTTGGCGGCGCCGACGAGGCGGCGGGTGACCTCGGCGGGCACCTCGCCGAACCCGTCTAGCAGTTTCGCGAACCGCTCACCTCGGACCTCCGCGTCACGGGCCACCCCGAGCAGTTCCGCGAGCCACTTCAGCTCGGTCACCGTCTCGGCGGCGGCGTCGCTGTCGAAAAGCTTGCGGTAGGAACGCAATACGCTGCGCAACCGGCGGGTGGCCACTCGCATCTGGTGCACCGAGTCCTCGGCGTCGGCGCGGACATCGGGTTCGGCGGCGAGCAGCCGGTCGATGTCCTCGCGTAGTGCCGCGACGACGGCGGGTCCGGCTTCGATCGCCATGGGTCAGCCTCGCTTCCCGAACAGGTCGGTCGCCTCCACCAGGTGATGGGTGATGCCGGGTTCGTGCGCGGTGTGCGCGGCGTCCTCGACGATGTGCAGGGTGGAGCCGGGCCAGGCGTTGTGCAGTTCCCAGGCGCTCACCGCGGGGCACACCACGTCGTGGCGGCCCTGCACGATCACTCCGGGGATGTCGGCGATCCGATGGATGTCACGCAGCAACTGTCCCTCGTCGAGGAATCCGCCGTGCCGGAAATAGTGGTTTTCGATGCGGGCGAAGGCGAGAGCGAATCGTGGCTCACCGGTCTCGGCGACCCGATCCGGGTGCGGCAGTAGCGAACTCGTGGCGCCTTCCCACGTCGACCAGGCGACGGCGGCACCGAGTGCCACCTCCGGATCCGGCGAATGCAGCAGCCGGTGATACACCTCGACGAGGTCGTCCCCGCGCTCCTCGGGTGGCACCGGTGCCAGGAACTTCGCCCACTCGGCGGGGTAGATGTTGCCCGCCGCGCCGTTGTAGTACCAGTCGATCTCCCTGCGCCGTAACAGGAAGATGCCGCGCAACACCAGTTCGGTGACCCGCTGCGGATGCGCCTGGGCGTAGGCGAGGCCGAGGGTGGAACCCCACGACCCGCCGAACACCTGCCAGCGTTCGACACCGAGGTGCTCGCGCAGTGCCTCCATGTCGGCGATCAGGTGCGGTGTGGTGTTGAACTCGAGGCTCGCCCCGTCGGCGATGTGCGGCACCGACTTTCCGCACCCGCGCTGATCGAACAACACGATCCGGTACACCGCCGGATCGAAGAACCGGCGTTGCAGCGGACCGGTGCCGCCGCCGGGTCCGCCGTGCACGAACACCACCGGCTTGCCGTCGGGGTTGCCGCTGACCTCCCAGTACACCGACTGGCCGTCGCCGACGTCGAGAAGACCTTTGTCGAACGGTTCGATCTCCGGGTACAGGGTGCGCATCAGAACGCCAATCCCGCGGCGAGGTTCGGCAGGTCGAGGGCGGTGAGCGTTTCGGTGCGCACATCGGGGCAGGCCTCGGTCGTCACCCGGTCGATCATCGCCTTGTCGGCCAGCACGTGCCCGTTGATGCCGCCGTTGCGCAGCGCCCACTCGTGCACCATCGTGTTCAGCGCGAGCCGGCCGAGCGTCGGGCCCTGCACCCGGAAGTTAGACAGCTCAGGGCGGATCATGTCGCACAACTGGTTCGCCGAGGAGTCGCTGATCTCCAGCGTGGTGCTCGGCGTCGCGGTCTTGGTGGTGGTGGCACCGGCGGTCGTGGTCGTGGCGGACCCGCTCGGGGTGACTTCCGCACCGCCACAGGCCGTCAGGGTCACGACGGCGAGGACACCGGTGACAACGAGCCCGGGACTGGTCTTCCATCGGCGATGCATGCGTAAGTACCTCTTCGAGTCGGCTGTTTCGACTCCGAGTCTGCCATCTCGCCGTCCGCCGCGCCGCTGCCCGACCCCGCCGGGTGACGGGGCCGGACGCGTGCGGATCAGAAGCTGTGTTCGGGTCCCGGGAAGGTGCCCTGACGCACCTCGTCGGCGTAAGCCGCTGCGGCGGAACGCAATTCGTCGCCCACATTGCCGAACCGCTTCACGAACTTGGCGGTCTTGCCACTGGTGTAGCCCGCCATGTCCTGCCAGACCAGCACCTGGGCATCACAATCGGCGCCCGCGCCGATTCCGACGGTCGGGATGGTCAGCTTGCGGGTGACCTGCCCGGCCAGCTCGGCGGGCACCATCTCCATCACCACGGAGAAGGCACCGGCCTCCTGCACTGCGATGGCGTCGGCGACGAGCTGCTCGGCACCGTCGCCGCGACCCTGTACCCGGAAACCGCCGAGCGTGTTCACGCTCTGCGGGGTGAAACCGATGTGGGCCATCACGGGAATGCCCGCGGCGGTGATGAGCGCG
This sequence comes from Nocardia sp. JW2, assembly GCF_051843015.1. Taxonomy (NCBI): domain Bacteria; kingdom Bacillati; phylum Actinomycetota; class Actinomycetes; order Mycobacteriales; family Nocardiaceae; genus Nocardia; species Nocardia sp. JW2. The sequence goes on along the minus strand of NZ_JBPXLK010000003.1, from coordinate 42,108 downwards.
ATCTGCTCGGCGACCCGCTCGCCGCCCTCCAGCTTCACCGCGTGCGCGCCGCCCTCCTTCATGAAACGGGTGGCGGTGGCCAGCGCCTGCTGAGGCGAGGACTCGTAGGTGCCGAACGGCAGGTCGGCGACCACCAGGGCGTTCGGCGCACCGCGCACCACGCCACGGACCAGCGGGATCAGCTCGTCCACGGTGATCGGCACGGTGGTGTCGTAGCCGTACACGACGTTGGCGGCGGAATCGCCGACCAGCAGGACAGGGATGCCCGCCTCTTCGAACAGGCGGGCCGAGGAGTAGTCGTAGGCGGTCAGCATCGACCAGCGCTCACCCTCGGCCTTCATCTGCTGCAGATGCTGGACGCGGGTCTTGCGGCGAGGCTTGGGGGTGGTAGCGGGAGCGGCACCGTAGGCAGGGCTCTGCTCATCGGATACGGACATCATCGTCCCTACTTTCGTCTGGTTCCTCGAGGCCCGTAGCGGGTCCCCGGGTTTTTCTGACGCATCCAGTGTGCCACCTCGCCCCGAACCGTTTTAAGGGCGTGGCCGGTGGGATCGGTCACACCCGCGCTTCGGTTACCGTGATGGCGAGCCCGTTCGGGTGCGTCGTGTTGCGCCGCCCGGCGCGGAAAGGTTGGCCAACTGTGCAGCGAGGCAGGCTCGTCGTTGTTCTCGGCGCGATCTGCGCGCTGGTCGCCACCGGATGCGCAACCGACAGCGACAGCGCCACCCCGCCCACTCCGCTGCCGCCGTCACCCCCCGGGCTGAACAATTTCTACGAACAGCGCATCGACTGGGGTTCCTGCGAGGAGTTCGGCAGCCCGGAGGAACGGCTGCCACCGAGCACCCAGTGCGCGCGCGTCACCGTGCCGATCGATTACGCCCGGCCCGACGGTCCGACCGCCCAGATCGCGTTGTCGCGCATCCCGGCCAGGGGAGACAAGATCGGGTCGCTGCTGATGAACCCGGGCGGCCCAGGCGTCTCCGGGCTGTCGATGGTCACCGTCGGGCACCGCACCGAGCTGGCCGAACGGTTCGATCGGATCGGTTTCGATCCGCGCGGCGTCGGCTCCTCGCTGCCCGCGATCGTCTGCCTGACCCCGCCCGAAGCCGATGCCGAGCGCGCCGAACCGCCCACCGACAACACCCCGGCGGGCATCGCCGAGGCCGAGGCCGAGAACCGCGAATACGCCGGTCGTTGCGCCGAGCGCTCGGGCCTCGACCTGCTCGGCCATGTCGGCACCCGCGAGGTCGTCCAGGACATGGACGTGCTGCGCTCGGCCCTCGGTGACGCGAAACTGACCTACCTCGGCTACTCCTACGGCACCCGCCTCGGTGCCGCCTACGCCGAGAAGTACCCGCAGAACGTGCGCGCGATGGTCCTCGACGGCGCCGTCGACTCCTCCCAGGAGCCGGTGCAGGAATCGCTGCGCCAGGCGGCGGGCTTCCAGGGCGTGTTCGACGCCTACGCCGCCGACTGCGCGAACAGCGCCGACTGCCCGCTCGGCACCGACCCGGCAGGCGCCGTCGCCCGGTTTCGGCAACTCGTCGACCCGCTGCAAGCCGCGCCGGCCCGCACCGAGGATCCGCGTGGCCTGAGCTACAACGACGCCATCACCGGCGTCCAGCAGGCCCTCTACAGCGACGAGATGTGGCCCCTGCTCACCCGGGGCCTCACCGAGCTGCAGGGCGGCACGGGCGACACCATGCTGCAACTGGCCGACCTCTACGACGGCCGCCGGGCCGACGGCACCTACGCCAACACCCAGGACGCGTTCAACGCCATCCGCTGCGTCGACGACCCGCGCATCACCGACCCCGCCGTCGTTGCCCGTCAGGACGCCGAATACCGCAGGGCCGCACCATTTCTCGACGACGGCAAGGGCACCGGCGCCGCCCCGCTGGAACTGTGCGCGTCCTGGCCGGTGCCCAACACGAGCGAACCGCACCGGATATCGGCGCCCGGCGTGGCGAAGATCGTCGTCGTGTCCACCACCGAGGACCCGGCCACCCCGTACCAGGCCGGTGTCGACCTGGCCGAGCAGCTCGGCGCCGCGCTCGTCACCTTCCGGGGCAACCGGCACACCGCCGCCCTCGTCGCCGGTGACCGATGCCTCGACGACGCCGTCATCGCCTACCTCACCGAACTCGCCACGCCCGCGCCCGGACTCACCTGCGGCGGGTGAGACCGCGCACACCGCCCGGTCACGCCAGGTGAGAAGTGCGGACGATGTGACGTGATAGCAAACGAGTCGGCGTATGTAACACGGATTTAACGCCAGGTGCCTACGCTCGCCGTATGGATCGCCAGAAGGAATTCGTGCTGCGGACGCTCGAAGAGCGGGACATCCGCTTCGTACGTCTCTGGTTCACCGATGTGCTGGGCTACCTCAAGTCCGTCGCCATCGCCCCCGCCGAGCTCGAAGGCGCCTTCGAGGAGGGCATCGGTTTCGACGGCTCGGCCATCGAAGGCTTCGCGCGTGTGTCCGAGGCGGACATGGTCGCCCGGCCCGATCCGTCGACCTTCCAGGTGCTGCCCTGGGCCAGCTCCAAGGGCCACCAGCATTCGGCGCGCATGTTCTGCGACATCACCATGCCCGACGGTTCGCCGTCGTGGGCCGATCCGCGCCACGTGCTGCGCCGTCAGCTGAACAAGGCCGCCGATGTGGGCTTCAGCTGCTATGTGCATCCCGAGATCGAGTTCTTCCTGCTGGAGAACCAGCTCAAGGACGGCTACCAGCCGATGCCCGCCGACAACGGCGGCTTCTTCGACCAGGCCGTGCACGACTCGGCCCCCAACTTCCGCCGCCACGCCATCGACGCGCTCGAGTCGATGGGCATCTCCGTGGAGTTCAGCCACCACGAGGGCGCGCCCGGTCAGCAGGAAATCGACCTACGCTACGCCGACGCGCTATCGATGGCCGACAACGTGATGACCTTCCGCTACCTCATCAAGGAGGTGGCGATCGACGAGGGTGTGCGCGCGACGTTCATGCCCAAGCCGTTCTCCCAGTACCCCGGTTCGGCCATGCACACCCACATGAGCCTGTTCGAGGGCGAGTCCAACGCCTTCGCCGATCCGGACGACCCGAACAACCTGTCGAGCACCGCTCGCTCGTTCATCGCGGGCATCCTCGAGCACGCCCCGGAGATCAGCGCGATCACCAACCAGTGGGTCAACTCCTACAAGCGCCTCATCCACGGTGGCGAGGCCCCCACGGCCGCGTCCTGGGGCCGTTCGAACCGCTCGGCGCTGGTCCGCGTGCCGATGTACACGCCGAACAAGTCGTCGTCGCGGCGCGTCGAGATCCGCAGCCCCGATTCGGCCTGCAACCCGTATCTCACCTTCGCGGTGCTGCTCGCGGCCGGTCTGCGCGGCATCGAGAAGGGGTACAACCTGCCGCCCGAGGCCGAGGACGACGTGTGGTCGCTGACCGACGCCGAGCGCCGCGCGATGGGCTTCCGCTCGCTGCCGGGCACCCTCGACGAGGCACTGCAGGCGATGGAGCGCTCGGAGCTGGTCGCCGAGACCCTCGGCGAGCACGTCTTCGACTTCTTCCTGCGCAACAAGCGCCGCGAATGGGCCGACTACCGCAGCCAGGTCACCCCCTGGGAGCTCAAGGAATACCTCAGCCTGTAATTCCTGAGCCGGGGGATCCGGCGTGACGCTGTCGTTGCCCGGACCATGTAAGTTTTGACGCATGGTTCGGCCACCGACTGCCCGCTCCGCTGTTCCCGGCGTAGGTCGGCTCGGGTTACTGGAACCCACCGCGGCGGACTCCCTGCACCAGCTCGGCTGGGACAATGTCGACGGCGTGCCCGTGCTCTGGGCGCTGTCACGTTCGCCCGACGCCGATCTGGCCCTGTCCACGCTGGTGCGGTTGCGTGAGGCGCTCGGAAACGAGTGGGGCGAACTGGATTCGGCGATTCGCTCCGAAACCACGCTGCGCGGCAGGCTGTTCGCGTTGCTCGGTTCCTCGACGGCTTTCGGCGACCACCTTGTCGCCGTACCGCAGCGCTGGAAAGTGCTGCGCGCCGGTCGGCTTCCGGATCGCGACGAACTGATCGCCGACCTGCTCGACGCCGTCGACGCGAAACCCGAGACCGGCCCCAACGCGGGACCCATGCTGTTCCGGGCCGGTATCTCCGGTCCGGAGTCGATCGCGTTGCTGCGCGACCGGTATCGCGATCAGCTCATGCTCCTCGCCGCGATCGACCTGGCCTCCACCGTCGAGAACGAACCGGTGCCGCCGTATCAGGTGGTCGGCAGGCACCTGTCGGATCTGGCCGACGCCGCGCTCACCGCCGCCCTGTCGGTGTCGGTGGCGCGGGTCTGCAAGAACGGCGAGGTTCCCGTGCGGCTCGCGGTGATCGCGATGGGCAAATGCGGTGCGCGCGAACTGAATTACGTCAGCGATGTGGACGTGGTCTTCGTCGCCGAGCCGGCCGACGCCACCGCCACGCGCTTGGCCGCCGAGATGATGAGTGTCGCGAGCTCGGCCTTCTTCGAAGTCGACGCCGCGCTTCGCCCCGAGGGCAAGGCCGGTGCGCTGGTGCGCACCCTCGATTCGCACCTGGCCTACTACAAGCGCTGGGCCCGCACCTGGGAGTTCCAGGCCCTGCTGAAGAACCGCCCGATGACCGGCGATCTCGAACTCGGACAGCAGTACCGCGACGCGCTCATGCCGATGGTGTGGGCCGCCTCCGAACGCCCCGACTTCGTCGCCGACGTGCAGGCCATGCGCCGCCGGGTGGAAGACCTGGTGCCCGCCGACCTGCGCGAACGCGAACTCAAACTCGGCGCGGGCAGCCTGCGCGACGTCGAATTCGCTGTGCAGCTACTGCAATTGGTGCACGGGCGGGTCGACGACTCGCTGCACGTCACCAATACCGTCGAGGCGCTCACCGCGCTCGCGGCGGGCGGCTACATCGGCCGCGACGACGCCGCCAACCTCACCGCCTCCTACGAGTTCCTGCGCCTGCTCGAGCACCGCCTGCAGCTGCAACGGCTGAAACGAACACACACCCTGCCCGCCGCCGACGACGAGGAAGGCATGCGCTGGCTGGCGCGCGCCGCCCACATCCGGCCCGACGGCCGCCAGGACGCGGTCGGCGTGCTCGACACCGAGATCCGCCGCAACGCGGTGCGGGTGCGCCGCCTGCACGCCAAGCTGTTCTACCGGCCGCTGCTCGACGCGGTGGCCCGGATGGATTCCGACGCGCTTCGCCTGAGCCCCGACGCCGCCGTGCGCCAGCTCGCCGCCCTCGGCTACGCCGCCCCGGAGAACGCGCTCGGTCACCTCAAGGCGCTCACCGGTGGAGTCTCGCGCAAGGGCCGCATCCAGGCGCTGCTGCTGCCGACCCTGCTCGAATGGCTCGGTGACACACCGAATCCCGATGCGGGCCTGCTCGCGTACCGCCGGGTGTCGGAGGGCCTCGACGACCAGATCTGGTTCCTGCGCGAACTGCGCGACGAGGGCGCCATCGCCCAGCGGTTGATGATCGTGCTCGGCTCCTCGGAGTACCTGCCCGATCTGCTCATCAACGCGCCCGAGACCATCCGCATGTACGCCGACGGTCCCGGCGGACCACAGCTGCTCGGACCGCAACCCGAGGACGTGGCGCGCGGCATCCAGACCGCCGCCGCCCGCTACGACGACCCGAAACGCGCTGTGGCGGCGGCTCGTTCGCTGCGCAGGCACGAACTGGCCCGGGTCGCCTCGGCCGACCTGCTCGGCATGCTCGATGTGCCGCAGGTGTGCGCGGCGCTGTCGTCGGTGTGGGTGGCGGTGCTCGAGGCGGCGCTCAGCGCGGTCATCCGGGCCTCGGAAGCCGAGCGTGGCGCCCCGGCGCCCGCCGACATCGCGGTGATCGGCATGGGCAGGCTCGGCGGCAAGGAACTCGGCTATGGCTCCGACGCCGACGTGCTGTTCGTGTGCGATCCGCGGCCCGGCGAAGACGAGACGACCGCGGTGAAATGGGCGACCAATGTCGCCGAGAACGTGCAGCGGCTGCTCGGGGCCCCGAGTGTCGACCCGCCGCTGCAGGTCGACGCGGGCCTGCGCCCCGAGGGTCGTCAAGGCGCCCTGGTTCGCACGCTCGCGGCCTATCAGGCCTACTACGCCCAGTGGGCCCAGTCGTGGGAGGTGCAGGCGCTGCTGCGCGCACACCAGGTGGCGGGGGATCAGGACCTCGGTGTGCGGTTCCTGCACGTCATCGACCCGGTGCGCTACCCGGCGGGCGGTGTGTCGCCCGAGGCGGTGCGCGAGATCCGCCGGATCAAGGCGCGCGTGGATTCCGAGCGGCTGCCGCGTGGCGCCAACCCCGCCACCCACACCAAACTCGGTCGCGGTGGCCTGGCCGACATCGAGTGGACGGTGCAACTGCTGCAGTTGCGGCACGCCCACGAGGTGCCCGCCCTGCACAACACCTCGACACTGCAGTCGCTCGACGTGATCGAGGCCGAGGGCATCCTCGAGCCGGAAGACGTTGCGCTGCTGCGGGAATCGTGGCTCACGGCGACGGCGGCCCGCAACGCGCTCGTGCTGGTGAAGGGCAAGCCGACCGATCAGCTGCCCGGTCCCGGCCGGCTGCTGTCGGCGGTGGCGCGCGTGGCCGGCTGGCCCAACGACGACGGCAGCGAATTCCTCGACAACTACCTGCGCATCACGCGCCGGGCCAGGGCCGTCGTCGAGCGGGTCTTCGGGGTGTGAGGACATGAGAAAGGCCCCGCTCCAGTGGTGCGGGGCCTTTCTACAGCATCACGCCGAAATCAGATGGCGCGGACGTCCTGAGCCTGGGGGCCCTTCTGGCCCTGACCGACCTCGAACTCCACGCGCTGGCCCTCTTCGAGCGACTTGAAGCCCGAGCCGCCGATGGCCGAGTAATGCACGAAGACGTCGGGGCCGCCTCCGTCTTGGGCGATGAAGCCGAAGCCCTTTTCGCCGTTGAACCACTTAACAGTGCCTTGAGTCATGTTTTTAAAAGTCTTTTCCGTAGGTGAGCCACGGCGATCACTTGCGATCAGCCCAGTCTCAGCGTCCAAGTATGCCACACTCGTCAGCAAACCGCGCATCCAACCGCATCACACCACCGTATGGGCGGAGTCTGCGGAAATCCCCGGGCGTGTCGCACGCGGTTTCGGGCATCCTTCGGCCCCGCTCACCCGCCGCCGCGAAGTGTGCCAATCTGGGCACCATGGACATCGACCTCGCCATGCGGGTACTCGACGCACACGTGGCCTTCGAGAAGCGGCGGCTGCGCGATCCCGCCGGCTTTCTCGAACTGATCACCGAGGAGGTGGACGGCGCGCTCGCCGAGGCCGACGTGCTCACTCTGGCCGAGGCCGTCACCCGCGAGCAGATCAAGGCCGTCGCGCACAAGTACGCGGTGCAGTTCCCCGTCGAGGGCGCCATCCCCGAACTCGTGGGTGAGGTGGCCGCGCGGTTGTACAACCATCGCGTCAACGACGAGATGGAAGTCGGCGAGGTGGTCGACACCCGCCACTTCGACGACCTCGTCGACGCGATCGCGGGCATGGAGGTGACGCACCGGCTGCTGCGCATGGTGCTGAACAGCCCCGTCACCGTCGATGCCTGCGTGGAGGCCGTGCAGCGCGCGGTGGTGACCGCGGTCGACGACGGGCGCCACGTGGAAGGCGGCGGGCTGGCCGCCTCGCTGCGCGGCGCGCTGTCGCGACTGGCCGAGCCGGCGATGCCGGTGATCGAGAACGGTGTCGGCCGCATCACCCGCACCGGTGCCCGATTCGTGTTGCGCGGCAACAGCAACGACGCCGACGAGGTGCTCATCGACACCGCCCGCGAGACCTGGCGCAAGCACGTCGGCGATTCGGTCGGCACGTTCCGCGAGGTGGTCTCGGCCGACGACGTCGAGGACATCGTCGTGCTCGCCTTCGAGTTCTGGCGCTCCTTCCGCGACACCGACTACTTCCACGCGCTGCTCGACGAGGGCATCGACCACGTCTTCGACAAGTACGGCGACACCGCGCTCACCGAACTCCTGGCCGAGCTCGGCGTGAGCCGCGCCGACATCATGGAGGAGGCACTGCGTTTCGGCCCGTCGGTGCTCGAAAAGCTCGACGAACGCGGCTATCTCGACGCACTGTTGCGACGCAGGCTCGCACCGTTCTACGCCTCGGCGGAGTTCCGTGCCGCGGTGGCCGGGACCGGGTAGCGCGGCACTCGACCCGCCAGTCCTGTTCGGGCGCTGGGATGTCGGAGCCTGTCGGTACGATCCGTGCGACGATGGGGCGGTTCGCCGCTAGGAGGAACGCGATCGAAAGGCTGTCGTGACACGTCTGTCCACCCTGCTCGACCAGATCGATTCCGGGGCCGTGCTGCTGCCGGAGTTCCAGCGCGGGTACGTGTGGAACCGCGATCAGGTGCGTGGGCTCATGCGGTCGCTGTACCTGGGTTACCCGGTCGGTGGCTTGCTGGTGTGGGAGACGGGATCCGACGACATCGCGGTGCGCGGCACGGCCGCCGGCTCGGGCCTGCGGCAGCTGCTGCTCGACGGCCAGCAGCGCATCACCACCCTCTACGGCATCGTGTGCGGGAAGGCGCCGTCGTTCTTCGAAGGCGACGCCGTCGCGTTCACCGGTCTCCATTTCGATGTCGAGCGTGAGCTTTTCGAGTTCCAGGTGCCCGGCCGAGACATCAGTCCGGCGTGGATCGATGTCACCGAACTCTTCGCGCTCGGCCCGATGCACTACATGTCCCGTTTCCCCGACGAGTCGCCGGAAACGCTGGCGCTGTACCTGGACCGGTTGAACAAGCTGCGCGAGATCACCCACCGCGAGTTCAATGTCGAGACCATCACCGGCTCGGACCGCACGGTCGACGAGGTGGTCGACATCTTCAACCGGGTGAACTCCGGCGGCACTAAACTCTCCAAGGGCGACCTGGCGCTGGCCACCCTGTGCGCCCAGTGGCCGCAGGCGCGCGGCAACCTGCGCGATCACCTGATCCGCTGGGACAAGGACGGCTACACCTTCACCCTCGACTGGCTGCTGCGCAATGTGATCGCGGTCGGCAACGGCCGCTCGCATTTCGACGCGCTCGGCGACCTCGAGCCCGCCGAATTCGAGCTGGCGCTGAGCGAGTCGGCGCGCCAGGTCGACACCTTCCTCGACACCGTCGCGGGCAGGCTCGGCCTCGACCACGACCGAGTCCTGATGGGGCGCTACGCGATTCCGGTCATCACCCGGCTGCTTTTCCTCAACGGCGGGCGGTTCGACAACGACCTGCACCGCGACCGGGTGCTGTACTGGTACATCCATTCGGCGCTGTGGGGCCGCTTCAGCGGGTCGACCGAGACTTTCCTGCAGCAGGACTACGACACCCTCGAACGCGGTGGTATCGACGCGCTGATCGCCTCCCTGGAACGCCTGCGCGGCGGCTCGCTCGACCTGTGTGCCGACGACTTCGCCGGCGCCACCCGCGGTTCGCGTTTCTACCCGCTGCTGTACCTGCTCACCCGCGTGGACGGTTCGCGTGATCTCGGCACCGGAACCGAACTCGGCATCGAACAGTTCGGCGACCGCACCCCGGTGCAGGTGCACTACCTGTTCCCCAAAACCCTGCTGCGCGAATACGGCTACGAACGCAACGAGATCAACGCGATCGCCAACTTCTGCTTCCTGAGTCCCGGCTCGGAAGCCGAAGTGGGCGAGCGCGAACCGGCCGACTACTTCGCGGAGATGGAGCGGCGCAACCCAGGAGTCCTCGCCTCGCAGTGGATCCCCACCGACCCCAACCTCTGGCGGGTGGAGAACTATCGCGAATTCCTGCGTGCGCGACGCATGCAGCTCTCGCGGGCGGCCGATACGTTCCTGGAGAAGCTGCGCACGGGCAACCTGCACCGGCCGACGCTGCTGACGGTCGGCGTCGCCGGTGTCACGGTCGGCGACCCGGCCGTCGACCAGGTGAACGCCCTCGTGGAGGACCTCGTCGCCGACGGATTCGGTTTCCCGCTGCTCGACAGCGAGGTCTCCGACCCCATCACCGGCCGCGAACTCGCGGTGGCGGAGGCGTTCTGGCCCGAGGGCCTGCAGCCCGGCGTCGGGATGCCCGTGGTGCTGCTGCTCGAACCGGCCGATGCCGACCTCACCCGCTTCTCCCAGCTGGGCTACGCGGTGTTCACCTCCGTCGACGCCCTGCGCGGCTACGTGGAGAACCTGCGTGCCGAGGCGTCCGGCGCTCCCGGCTTCGACGGCCCCGCCGCCGATGTGGCCGCGCTGGCCGAACGGCTGCCCGCCACCTGGGTCGGCAATTCCGAACTGGTCTGGTTCACCTACTCGTGGGCGCTGCTCGAGCAGGACCGGGCGAGCGGTCCCGAGGTGGTGGAACTGAGCCCCGAACAGGTCGCGTTGCGCTACATCGCGCTCTGGGCGCTTACGCGCACCTTCTACATCCACGCCTTCGACCAGGGCAATCCCGGTGAGTGGCGCTACTACCTCGGCGACGCCATCGGCCCCAACCCGTTGATCCCGCGTGAGTGGCTCGCCGCGCGGGCGGTCGAGTCCGGTGCGCTGGCGCCGGGTGCGGTCCCCGGCGACGAGGACATCGCGATCGCCCTGGTGCACGGCGTCATCGATACCGTCGACGAGGTGGCCAACGCGCTCACCCACATCCTGGGCGGGCCGGGCCTGTTCGCTTCGCTCTGGGCCTCGGCGGGTGCGGCCGAACACTACGGTTATCCGCTGTCGACCGATCAGATCAACGACCTCATCAACCAGGTCGTCAACGATCCGGCGTCGCGAAAGATCCAGGCCTACAACTGGATCGAAGCGGGCATGCCGCTCTAGTCCGGTGCGCCGGTCACGCGCTGGAAGGTTGTGACGAACTCGCGCAGGGCATCGGGGTCGGCCGTTTCCACGGTGATCGGAGTGCCCGCGCGGACGTCGAGTTCCGGCCAGCAGACGGGCAGGACCGGCAGCTGAACGGTCCGGGTACCGACGGTCACCGTGATCGCTGGGGTGCGGTTCGTCGCGACGGTCATCAGGTTCTCGACCGCTTGCTCGGTGAGCTGCCCGGCGGCACTGAATTGTTCGATGTACACGGCCACCTCCTTCTCGGCGGCCAGTGTAGGCCCCTCAGAGAATCCTCAGAGGCACCACATCCAGGCCTGATGCGTGCCCGCTTAGGCTGCTCGCATGATGCGCGAATGGATGGATCGAGCGCTGCTCGTCCTGGGGTGGGGCGCAGTGATCGCGGCGGTGGCCGGGATCGTGTTGCACGTCGGGAACTGGCAGCAGAGAACGTTGGTCTTGCTGGCTTCGGGGGCGATGTGGTTGATGCTCGGTGCCGTGGTGGGGGTGGTGTTGCTGCTGCTCGCGCGCGGGTGGCGCAGTGCCGCCGTGGGGGCCGCGGTGCTGGTGGGGGCAGGTGCGCTGGTCGTGCCGTCGTATGTTCCCGAGGCGCGTGCCGCCGACGGGCCGGAAGTGGTTGTGCTGCAGTCGAACATCCTCTTCGGCAAGGCCGACCCGAAGGCGGTGGTCTCGACGGTGCGCGACAACGATGTCGACGTACTCACCGTCGAGGAACTGACCTTCGACGCGATCACGGCGCTGCGCGCGGCCGGCTTGGAGGAGCAGCTTCCGCACGTCTACCTCGAAGCGGCGCACGCGGGCGGGGGAGGCACCGGGATCTACAGCCGCTATCCCTTGCGCGACACCGAGAAGTTCGACGGATTCGTGATGAGCAACCTCGGCGCGACCATGGAACACCCGCAGCGCGGCCCGATCTCGGTGTTCGCCTTCCATCCGATGCCGCCGAACCTGGACTTCGTGGCGTGGTCGAACGAGATGCGCCGGGTCGACGAGATCCTCGCCGCCACCAGCGCGCCCGCGATCGTCGGCGCGGATTTCAACGCGACCCAGAATCATTCGGCCTACCGGGCACTGCTCGACGGCCCGTTCGCCTCGGCCGCCGACCAGACCGGCGACGGCATCCTGCTCACCTATCCCGCCGACCGCCGCTGGGGGCCGTTGCTCGGTATCGACTACGTGCTCGTCGCCGGTGGCGTGGCCGAAGACGTTCGCACACTGACCCTTCCGGGGACCGACCATCGCGCTGTGCTCGCCACGCTCCGAATGGACCGCTGACACTTCTGGATTACCATGTGAGCGCTCGACAGCGGAGGCTTCGTGTCCGCGTCATTTCCGGGGAGGACAGCGTATGAGAAGACATCGGTTCGGCGTGGCCGTGGCCGCGGCACTGATGAGTGTGGGGGTGCTGGTCAGCGGTTGCTCGACGGCGAACACCGTCACCGGCGACCAGGCGGTACCTACGCAGGACAACCCGTGGGAGGTGGCGGGCGCGACCTCGAGCGAGGGGCCGAGCGGCCCGCGCCCGGGTGTGCCCGACACCGACAAGAAGGCCGAGAACACCGACAACGGTGCCATCGACAAGCTCGCGATGAACGCGATCGCCGATATCGAAGAGTACTGGCAGGGGGAGTATTCCAAGACTTTCCGCGGCGACTTCAAGCCCGCCTCGAAGTACATCTCCTGGTCGGCGCGGGCCTCGGAGGCCGAGTCGGTGGAGTTCTGCTTCGGCAGCACCTACAAGCTGGTCAATGCCGCGTACTGCCCGCTCAACCACACCATCGGCTGGGACCGTGAGGTGCTGTTGCCGCTGCTGGTCGACAAGTACAAAGAGATGTCGGTGGTGATGGTGCTGGCCCACGAGTACGGGCACGCCATCCAGGCGCAGGCCGACCTGCTGCGCGGCTTCCTGATGGACGGCCTGGTGAAGGAACAGCAGGCCGACTGCCTGGCCGGTGTGTTCCTCCGCCATGTGGCCGAAGGCAATTCGAAGCACTTCACCCTCAACACCACCGACGGCCTCAACGGCGTCCTCGGCGCGACCGTCGCCGTGCGCGACCGCGACCCCAACGACCCCGACGCCATCCACGGCTCGGCGTTCGAGCGGGTCACCGCGGTGCAGATGGGTTACACCGACGGCGCCAAGGCGTGCAAGGCCATCGACAAGGACGAGATCGCCAAGCGCCGCGAAGGGCTGCCGGTCACCTTCGAGGAGGACGAGCGCGACAAGCAGCTGCCGGTGGACCAGGAAACGCTCAGCACGCTCGCCACTCAGCTCGGCAAGTCGATGCCGGTGCAGAACGTGCCGAAGTTCGACTACAGCGGCGTCACCCGCAACTGCGCGAAAACGACCACGACCGAACCGGTCTCGTACTGCCCGTCGTCCAACACCATCGGCACCGACGTGCCCGCCATGGCCGAGCGGGCCGGAGAAGGCGCGAGCGGTGAGGAGGAACCGCTGTCGGCGGTCGTCACCGGCGACTACAACGCCGCCGTGGTCTTCGTCTCCCGCTATGCCCTTGCGCTGCAACAGGATCGGCAGGTCTCGCTGACCGGCGCGGCCACCGCGGGCCTTCGCACGGCCTGCCTGTCGGGTGCGCTCACCACGAAACTCAGTGAGCCGGGCAGTGATCCGCGCCTGTCGGCGGGCGACCTCGACGAAGCGGTCTCCGGCCTGCTCGCCGACGGCCTGGCCGCCAGCGATGTCGACGGCAAGGTGGTGCCGAGCGGATACCAGCGCCTCGAGGCCTTCCGCACCGGCGTCCTGCAGGGCGAGCAGGTCTGCTGGACTCAGTTCGAGTAATCAGGAAACCGGCAGCGTTCGAAGGGAGCTGAGGGTGTTCGCCACCGCGCGGGCAGCCTCGGCTCCCTTCGTCACGAAGTGGTTGGTGTAGTAGTCCACGTGCTCGCTGTGCTCGTGGAAGTGGTGCGGGGTGAGCACCACCGAGAACACCGGCACATCGGTGTCGAGCTGCACGCGCATCAGCCCGTCGATCACCGCCGAGGCGACGAAGTCGTGGCGGTAGATGCCGCCGTCGACGACCAGGGCGGCGGCGACGATCGCCTCGTAGCGGCCGGTGGCGGCCAGGCGCTTGGCGTGCAGCGGGATCTCGAAGGCGCCCGGCACGTCGAACACCTCGACCACCGCCTGGTCGAAGCCCAGGTCGGCGTACTCGGCGAGGAAGCCCTCGTGTGCTTTGTTGACGATGGAACTGTGCCAGCTGGCGCGGATGAAGGCGACGGCGCCGGAAGTGGTGTTTCCCATGGTCGGAGTCTACTAGGCGATAAGTTACTTATCGGTAATATGGGTCGTGAGCCAGTCGACGACGTCGCCGATCACCTCGTCGCGCTCCGGTTCGTTGAAGACCTCGTGGTAGTAGCCCGCATAGCGGCGCACGGTCTTGTCGGCCGAGCCCGCGTCGCGTTCCAGCACGTCGGCGCTCGACGGCGCGGCGATCGCGTCGCCGGTGCCGTGCAGCACGAGCAGCGGTGCGGTGAGCGAACCGAGGCGCTGCTTCACCAGTTCGGTGTGGCGCAGGATCTCCACCGCTGTGCGCGCGGGCAGCTTCCCTCGGAACACCAGCGGATCGTTGTCGTAGGCGCGGACCACCTCGGGATCGCGGCTGATCTCCGACGAATCCAGTTTCAGCACACCGAGATTCGGGGCGAACCGGGTGAGCAGCGGCGCCGCCGCACGCTGCACCGGATTGCCGAGCGGGATGTCGAGCGGCGGTGCGGACACCACGACACCCGTCACGTCGACGGGCGCGCGGGTGGCCAGATGCAGGACGACGAGACTGCCCATCGAATGCCCGAGCAGGAAACGCGGCAGGCCGGGGTTGGCGGCACTGGCGATGTCGAGCAGGGCCGCCACATTGTCGGCGGCGGCATCCATCGAACCGATATTGGCCCGGTGACCCGCCGAGTGCCCGTGCCCGACGTGGTCGAGCGCGTACACCGCGAACCCGGCTTCGGCCAGCGCGGCACCGACGTATTCGTAGCGGCCGGAATGTTCGGCCACGCCGTGGACCAGTGTCACAACGGCACGTGGAGAGTCGGGTTGCCATGCGCGCCAGGCGATCCGCCCGCCGTTGCCCGCGAATTCACCGGTCTCGGTGGTCATTGCTGCGTTCCTGTCGGCTCGGGCGCTGTCCGGTCGGTGGACGCGGCCTGCTCTGGCCGGTCGCTCGGTGCGGCGAGCCGCTGGATCAGGCGCCGGTTGAATTCGATCAGCCGAGCGTAGTTGAGCCGCGAGATCCGTTCGTCGGTTCCGTGTATCCGCTCCAGGTCTTTGGCGTCGAGCACAATCGGCGCGAAATTACAGCGCGTTTCGACCAGATCGTCGTAGTGGCGCGAATCGGTGGCACCCGGCACCAGACCGGTGGTGGTGACG
Organism: Nocardia sp. JW2; assembly: GCF_051843015.1. Lineage (NCBI taxonomy): Bacteria > Bacillati > Actinomycetota > Actinomycetes > Mycobacteriales > Nocardiaceae > Nocardia > Nocardia sp. JW2. The sequence continues at coordinate 26,873 of NZ_JBPXLK010000003.1, read as the reverse complement.
ATGCCGGGCACCAGGCCCGTGGCGAGCTCGGCGATCAGTTCGTACGCGGGCCCGGGGCCGTCGACCCGTGATGGTTCGGAGGTGGGGCCGACGAGTTCGACCGTCACGCCGTCGTCGCCGATCACCCGGCGGCAGTGCGCGAGGACGGCCGCGACCGAATCACCGGGCAGGATACGGAAATTGACCAGCGCCTCCGCGCTCTGCGGCAGCACATTGGCCTTCACCCCACCCGCGATCACCGTGGGTGCCGTCGTCGTGCGCACGAGCGCTTCCGTGCTGGGAGCCAGCGCCATGATCCGGGTGAGCAGCGGTGCCGCGAGCCGCGACAGCACCTCGGAATCGGTGAGCCCGAGCAGCTTGCGGCGCGGTCCGGGCAGGGCCACGCGCATCCGGGCGAGCATGTCGGCGATCACCGGCGTCAGCCGCAACGGCATCGGCCGGTCCTGCACCCGGGCCACCGCGCGAGCCAGCCTGCCGACCGCGGTCTGGCGCCCGGGCATCGAGGAGTGCCCGCCGGTCGCGGTCACCGAAAGCCGCACCGTCGCGTAGCCCTTCTCGCCGAGCATGATGCTGGCGACCGGCCGGTCGACGCCGTCGGCGACCCCGTCGGTGATGACACCGCCCTCGTCGAGCAGCAGATCGGCCCGTACGCCGAGGTCGCGCAGGTGCCCGGCCATACGCACCGCGCCGCCGTCGCCGAACACCTCCTCGTCGTGACCGAAGGCCAGATAAACCGTGCGGGTCGGCCGGATTCCGTTCCGCAATGCCCACTCGACGGCCTCGAGAACGGCGAGTACCCGGCTCTTGTCGTCGATCGCGCCCCGGCCCCAGATGAACTCGTCGTCGACCACACCGGCGAACGGCGGATGGGTCCAGCGTTGCGGGTCGTCGGCCGGGACCACGTCCTGATGGGCCAGCAGAATCGCCGACACACCCTCCTCGACGCCCGGCCAGCGGTAGAGCCTGCTGCGGCCGAACACGGTGAGCTCGAGCTCGGCGTGGGTCAGCGGGAACGCGGCCTCGAGGTGCTCGGCCAGGCGGGCGAACTCGGCGTCGGCGCTGCGGGCGGGATCGTCGGCCGAGACAGTCGCGCAGCGCAGGGCCGCGGCCAGCCGTTCGGCCACCTCGTCGTCGGCACCGTCGGTGACGGGGGAGTGAGAACTGTTGTCGGTGATCGGGCGCACCTGCGCCATTCTCGCCGGACACGCAACGGAAAGTGCGGCGAATCGTCGCGAGTGTCATGCGGTCCGACCGGCGCGCGACGGTGCATCTAAGCTGAACACCATGGCAGGAGGCAAGGGCGGCAAGCCGTCGAAGGAAGCCAAGGCCGCGGCTAAAGCGGCCCGTAAGCAGGCATCACGCGAACGTCGTCAGCAGTTGTGGCAGGCGTTCAACATGCAGCGCAAGGAAGACAAGGCGCTGCTGCCGCTGATGATCGGCGCACTCGTGGCCACGACGGTGGTGTTCTTCGTCATCGGCCTGATCTTCGACATGCAGTGGTTCCTGCTGCCGCTCGGTCTGCTGCTCGGTGTGCTGTTCGCCTTCATCATCTTCGGGCGGCGCGTGCAGAAGAACGTCTACCGCAAGGCCGAGGGCCAGGCGGGCGCGGCGGCGTGGGTGCTGGAGAACCTGCAGGGCAAGTGGCGGGTCGCCAACGGCGTGGCCGCGACTACCCAGCTCGACGCGGTGCACCGCGTGATCGGTCTGCCGGGCGTCATCTTCGTCGCCGAGGGTTCGCCGCAGCGGGTCAAGTCGCTCATCGCGCAGGAGAAGAAGCGCACCGGGCGCCTCATCGGTGACACCCCCATCTACGAGGTGATCGTCGGCAACGAGGAAGGCCAGACCCCGCTCAAGGACCTGCAGAAATTCCTCACCAAGCTGCCGCGCAACATCGACGTCAAGCGGATCGACCAGATCGAGGGCAGGCTCTCGGCCCTCAGCTCCCGCAGCGGCGGTCCCGCGATGCCGAAGGGCCCGATGCCCCCCGGCGCGAAGATGAAGGGCATGCAGCGCGCCATCCGTCGCCGCTGACCCACCCCGTCGCGAGCCCGTCACCGTGCAAGGTGATGGGCTCGCCGCTTTTCAGGCCTGGGACGTGCGTCCGGTCAGCAGCCACAGCACACGGTCGTAGGCCAGCAGGTGATAGCCGACGAGGACAGCCGCCGAGATCAGCGCCAGCCGGGGCAACGCCGCTGCCCACAGGGCCGCGGCCCCGCCGAACAGCACAGCGAGCTCGACCCCGAGCCGCACCGGACCAGGGACCGGCACCGGCGCGTCACCGCTGCGGCTCGGGTCGTCGGGGACCGCGAGCGTGCCCCACAGCACAGCCGCCGCGACCGGCAGCACCACGACGAGCAGATATCGCCACGGAGAATCGAAGGCACGCCAGCCGAACACCCCGAACGAGGTGATGGCGATCAGTTCGAGCAGAAAACGTACGGCCAACAGGGCCGGATTCAGTGACACGGCCTGATCGTATGGCCGCGCCGCACGCCGCGCGCTCGATCAGCGGGCGTTGACCAGGGCGGTGCCGGTGGCCTGGTCGTGCATGCCGCGGCCGTCGGCATCGGTGAACAGGGCGGGCACCACGAAGAACACCAGCACCTGCCGGGCCAGCGCGCGCACGAACCCGACCGGCACCGGCGCGTCGATCCGCGCCACCCGCATCCGCAGGAAGTACTGGCCGGGAGTGAACCCGAACAGCGTCACCGCGAGCACACCGATCACGAACCACACCAGCAGCGGCACCGACGACGACGCGAAACTGCCGGTGATGACGGCCGCGATGCCCACCGCGATGAACCAGTCGACGAACAGCGCCACCACCCGCCGCCACGTCGGGGCCAGCGAGCCCGCGCCCTCGCGAGGCAACCCGTAGAGCTCGCCGGGGTAACCCGCTGTCTCGTCGTCGCCTTCGGTGGGATTGCCCGAGAGCCAAGTGCCGGTGATGCGCGCCATGAGTTCCAGGATAGAGCCGGGTCAGGGGCGGCTACCGACCGCATTGACGGAGGTCACGTGAGCGCGCGCGGGTGAAGATGGCAGGATTGGGCCTGCAGGTCGCGCCCGGATGGCAGACATCACCGTCGCCCGGCATGCGCGTAACACTGGCGAAACACAGCCTTGACTGTAGGGAAACACCGCGTCCATAACGTCAGGTCGCGACGAACCCACGCATCGTGACGGGCTGGGAACCGATCCGTAAGGAGAACAAGTGACGTTCAGCACGGCCGAAGAGGTCATCCAGTACATCAAGGAACAGGACATCGAGTACGTCGATATCCGTTTCTCGGACCTTCCCGGCGTCCAGCAGCACTTCTCGATCCCGGCCAAGGCGTTCACCGCCGACCTGGCCGAAGAGGGTCTCGCGTTCGACGGTTCCTCGGTGCGTGGCTTCCAGTCGATCGACGAGTCGGACATGCTCCTGCTCCCCGACTTCAGCACCGCCCGGATCGACCCGTTCCGTGCCGCGAAGACGCTCAACCTGAACTTCTTCGTGCACGACCCGTTCACTCGTGAGGCATACTCCCGCGACCCGCGCAACATCGCGCGCAAGGCGGAGGAGTACCTGCGTTCGACCGGTATCGCCGACACCGCGTACTTCGGTGCCGAGGCCGAGTTCTACATCTTCGACGGCATCCGCTACGGCTCGGGCATGAACGGCTCGTTCTACGAGATCGAGTCGATCTCGGGCTCGTGGAACACCGGCAACGAGTTCAACCCGGACGGCAGCCGCAACCTCGGCTACAAGGTCCGCAACAAGGGCGGTTACTTCCCCGTCGCCCCGTACGACCACTACGTCGACCTGCGCGACAAGATCTCGACCAACCTGCAGAACGCGGGCTTCGAGCTCGAGCGCGGCCACCACGAGGTCGGCACCGCCGGTCAGGCCGAGATCAACTACAAGTTCGGCACCCTGCTGGGCGCTGCGGACGACCTGCAGCTGTTCAAGTACATCGTGAAGAACACCGCGTGGCAGGAAGGCAAGTCTGTCACCTTCATGCCGAAACCCCTCTTCGGTGACAACGGCTCGGGCATGCACGTGCACCAGTCGCTGTGGAAGGACGGCAAGCCGCTGTTCCACGACGAGGCCGGCTACGGCGGCCTGTCGGATCTGGCGCGTCACTACATCGGCGGCATCCTGCACCACGCCCCGTCGCTGCTGGCGTTCACCAACCCGACCGTCAACTCCTACCACCGTCTGGTGCCGGGCTACGAGGCCCCCATCAACCTGGTGTACTCGCAGCGCAACCGCTCGGCTGCCGTGCGTATCCCGGTGACGGGCAACAACCCGAAGGCCAAGCGCATCGAGTTCCGCGCGCCCGACTCCTCGGGTAACCCGTACCTGGCCTTCGCCGCCATGATGATGGCCGGCCTGGACGGCATCAAGAACAAGATCGAGCCGCTGGCTCCGGTCGACAAGGACCTCTACGAGCTGCCGCCCGAGGAGGCCAAGAACATCCCGCAGGCCCCCACCAGCCTCGCGACGGTCATCGACCGCCTCGAGCAGGATCACGACTACCTCACCGAAGGCAACGTCTTCACCGAGGACCTGATCGAGACCTGGATCCAGCTCAAGCGCGACAACGAAATCGCGCCGGTGAACCTGCGTCCGCACCCGTACGAGTTCGAGCTCTACTACGACGTGTAAGCCTGACCTGTGCGAACGGGCCTGATCGGCCCGTTCGGTCCGCAGCTGGTACGCAGTTCGAAAGTCCCCTCCGGCACCGTCGGAGGGGACTTTCGTCTGTGGTGGTCAGCCGCCGGTGAGCCCGGTCGATTGTGCGCCCCCGGATGTCGGGGCTGGACGGGGTGGGCGGTAGCGGTCATAGTGCTCGGGTGCGATGGGGTGTTGTGGTGGCTCGGGCCGTGGTCGGCGTGGCGTTGGTGTTCGGTGTCGCGGCGGCGCCGGTGTCGGCGGATGAGCCACCGATCGAGGTCGAGTTCAGCTGGACCCAGGAGTATTTCACCGCTGCCGATGGCACTCGGTTGCATGCGGATGTGTTGCGGCCCGCTGGGTTGGCGGCCGACGCCCGCACCCCTGTTCTGCTGACGGCGAGTCCGTACCGTGCGCACCTGGCGTACCTGAGCGTGCCGCGCCCGGGTGGTGGCCCGTCGACGGAGAATCTGCCGGTCGAGTGGGCGCTGCGCGCGGGGTACACCTATGTGATCGTGGACTTGCGCGGCTTCGGCGGGTCCAACGGCTGTCCGGATTACGGCGGGCCGGGGGAGCGCTCGGATGTGGTCGCGGCGGTCGAGTGGGCGGCGAGCAGGCCGTGGTCGACCGGCCGGGTCGGCATGGTCGGCACCTCGTATGAGGGCTGGACCGGGATGATGGCGCTGGCCGAGAAGCCGAAGGGGCTCGCGGCGGTCGCGGCGTTCGCGCCGGTCGTCGACCCGTATTCGTACCTGTACATGCAGGGCACCTCGTGGAAGTTCGGCGGCAAACCGCTGACCGAGGACGGTGTGCGCCCCGCCGACATGGCAGGCGGTGAGCATCTGGCCATCGCGTCGACCCCCGGACACTGGGCCGACAGCGACGAGTACAAAGCCAACGCCGTCCAGATGACCCAGGCCTGCGCGGACAGCTACCTCGGGCTCACCATGAACCACAACGGCTCCGACCCCGGCTGGCGGGAGCGCGACATGGTCGAGGACCTGCGTGGCAACACCACCCCGCTGTTCCTCGGCCAGGGTTTCCTCGACGCCAATACCCGCGCCGACCGGGTCATCGAGGCCTGGGAAGCGCGGGGCCCGGGCGAGCATCGCGCCTGGTTCGGACAGTGGGGCCACTCCGATTGCCGGGAGAAGTGCGGCACACCACATTTCGCCGCCGAACTGTACGCATTCCTGGACCGGCACGTGGCCGGCGCCGACGTCGAGGTGCCCGGCCCGCCGGTCACCGTCGGCCAGTTCGACGGTGGGTGGCGCAGCGAAGACGTGTGGCCGCCGGTCGACACGCGCCGCACGACGGTCCAGTTGCGCACCGGAACCTATGTCGATCGTGGTCTGCTGCCCGGCGCCGACCGGGAGATCTGGTCCATCTCGGATCCGGTCACCCAGCCGGTGCACCTGGCGGGCCGCCCCACCGCGTCCCTGACGCTGTCCGGCCCGCCCGAGGCGACGGTCGCGCTCGAGCTGTACGACATCGCCCCCGACGGCCGCGCCACGGTGATGAGCCGGGGGATCGCCCCGGTTCGCACCGAAACCCAGGTCCGGCTGTTGTGGCAGGACGCGCGGTTGGCTGTCGGGCATCGGTTGGGTGTGCGCATCACCGATGTGGTCGACGACGTGTGGTCGCATACCCCGACCAATGCGCGGGTCACCGTCGAGGCGGCCCGGGTGGAACTGCCGTTGCTCACCGCCGTCCGCGAGCTGAACCTGTCCGGTGGTGTGCCGACCTGGCATGCGCGGTGGCGCGGTGCCGAAACCGTGGAACTCGGGCAGGCGCTGTTGAACGATCCGGCCCTGCGGGTCGAACTGCCTGCTTAAACCTGCTGGGAGACAGCCTTTTCCGAGCCCTCGAGCACGCGGATGACCTGGTCGGGATGGGTCAGCTGCGGGTAGTGTCCGGCACCGGCGATGGTGGTGACCCGGTGGGCGGTCGGCTGCGTCAGCGGGTCGTCGGCACCGACGACGATGTCGACCGGAACCCGGACCTCGGCGAGTTTCGCGGCCAGGTCGGCACGGTATCGGTCCTTGCGTACCGACCGCATGATCGCGAACGTACGCTGAGCCACCCCGGTGCGCCGCAAGCCCGCGACCGCCGATTCGATGGCCGCGCCATTCGGAATACCCAGGCGCGCGGCCAGTTTCGCGGCCGGAAGCCGCTTCGCGACAGCGGCAGCCAGCGGTGAAGCGGTAACCCACGGCAGCTGTGACTGGAGGAACCACGGTGCGATCAGCACCAGTCGCGAAACCCGATCCGGATGGCGCAGCGCGTATTCGACGGCGGCGCCGGTGCCGAGGGAGTGTCCGACGAGCACGGGCGTGCTGCGTACCGGTGCGAGCAGGTCATCGATCCACTCGGCTGTCGACATGTCCGACGCGGCCGAGCGGCCGAGTCCGGGCATGTCCGCGGCGAGGACCGAACCGTCCAGCGCATCGGCGAGATCAGCCCATGAATCGCTGTCGAGCGGAATGCCGTGCAGCAGCACATAATCTGGGTCGGCATGATCGCCACTCAGCCATGTTCCCGTGCGGAAACCGGCTGCCCGCGTCGTCTCCACGGCACCGTTACGAGTCGCGACGATCCGGTCGGTATAGGACCGCAGGAGATCGCCGACCGGTGGCTGCGTGATACCCAGCCGTGCGGCGACTTCGTCGCTGGCCGAGGTGTCGTATCGGTCGCTGCTGATGAACGACAGCGTCTCGGGATCGGTCTGGGTGAGTGCCCGTGGCAGCCGCCGCAAGATTTCGGCAGGGACGGTGAAGCGCGGCGCGCGGACATGCAAGTGATCGGCGACGAGGCGGATCAGCTCGGGAAGATTCGGGGTCGTGGCGTCGAGGACGGGGTAGGAACGTCCCTCTGTGTCAGGCAGGGTGGGCAGCCCGATGATGAAACGGGTCAGGTAGTCCAGGTCGACGACCGGGATGAACGTGTCGGCCGACCCCGGCAGCACGGGCAACTTTCCGCGCCATAGCAAGTCGATCAGGTCGGCGAGCCCGAAGAACTGACCTGGACCGACCGCGCTGGACGGGTTGGCGAAAGTCAAAGGAATGTTCTTGTCGGCAGCCACTTTTCGTAGCAGCGCGTCGGCCTCGACCTTCGAAGCCTCGTAGGCGCCGGAACGGTAGTCGGTGTGCCCGGCCTCGGCGCGATATCCGGTGATGTGCACGATTCTGCGTAGATCAGGTTGCCGCGCCGCCCATTCCAGTACGTGCAGGGCGCCGTCGAGATTGACCCGACGCGCCACGTCGGCATCGAGTCCGAACTTCATCAACGCGGCCGCGTTGTACACATCGCGTACCCCTTCGATCGAGTCACCCAATGCCAAATCAGGTTCGGCGATATCGGTCGTGGTGATCGTCAGACCGTCGGTGTCCACGCCCTGCTCGACCAGCCACGTGGACAGGCGCTGCTCACTGCCGGCGCGCAAGGCTGCCGTGACGGTGTGCCCCGTGTGCAGCAATTCCGCGACCAGTGAGCGGCCGATGAATCCGGCCGCCCCGAAAACGATCGAATCGGTATGAACCATGGTGTCCTACTTTCAGTAGACCGATTGGCATATTTTGTGGGGATAGAAGAGCCCCGCTGCGGGCGCTGCGGGGTCAGACGAGGAGGTCGATGGTGTCGGCCAGCTGATCGAGAGGGCGACGATCGCGGTGTGCTCTGGCCAGCACCAATCCGCCCTCGATCAGGGCGAGCGCCGCCGTGGCGAGGCGTTCGGGCTCGGGGTGGCCGAACGCGGTCAGTCGCTCCCGGATGGCGTCTTCCCAGAGGCGGTAGGTGGCCGAACAAGTCTGTTGCACAGCATCATTGGTCGACGCGGTATCCAATGCCACTGCCGCCACCGGGCAGCCGATGGTCCAGTCGGAGGCCTCGAGTTGATCCCCGAGCAGCCGGAGCATGGTGTGGGCGAATTCCCGCGCGTCGGCAGCCTCGATAGTGCGGATCAACTGCGCCATCTCGGTGCCGCTGTCGGTGAGTGCCGCCGAGATCAGTTCGTCCTTACCGCCGGGGAAGTGAAAATACAGCGACCCGCGTGGCGCTCCACTGTCCTCGACGATCTGCTTGAGTCCGGTGCCGAAGTAGCCGCGCGATTCGATCAGCGACCGGGTGGTCCTGATCAGCTTGCACCGGGTTTCGGCTCCTTTTGCACCCACGAGACAAAACTAGACCGGTCAACATATTTTCGCAAGGTCAGCCTGCCGTGAGCAACTCGGCGGCTTCAGCGCAGAGGCGCGCGATGGTTTCGGCGACCGGTTCCACATGCGTGACCAGCCCGACGCTCTGACCCGCGTCGACCGGCGCGATCCGTGGATCGTCGGCGGCAATGGCCGCGCGCAGGTCATCGACACCGGGCGGGTTCTCGTCACCCTCGGCCCTGGTCCACGGATCGGTGAATTCGTTGCGCAGCACCCGCGCCGGATAGATCGGCGGCCACGGCAGGTCGAGTGCCTCGTCGAATTCGGTGGTCACCACGGTGCTGGTGGAGTCGGCGGCGAGCATGGCCCGCCGCGCGTTCTCGCCCAGCAGCGACTCCTCGGCGGCGGCTAGACAGGTACCGAGCCACGCGCCCGACGCCCCGGCGGCCAGTACCGCGGCCAGTGTCCGTCCGGAACCGATACCGCCCGCGGCGAGCACCGGCACGCTCGCGATGTCGAGCACCGCGTCGAGCAGCGGCATGAGCGCCAGCCGGTCGGCGCCGTGCCCGCCGCCTTCGCTGCCGCGCGCGACGATCACGTCGACGCCCGCCTCCTGTGCCCGATGTGCGCCGGGGACGTCGTAGACCTGCGTGATCGCGAGAATGCCTGCCGCTTGGACCTCGGGCACCCAGGAGAAGTCCGTTCCGAAGCTGATCGACAGTGCACGTGGCCGAGCGGCGAGGGCGGTGTCGAGCAGGTCGGCTTCGCGTGTGCGTACCCAGTCGACCAGCCCGATGCCCACCGGGGCACCGCCTGCCTCGCTCAGTTCGCGGCGCAGTGCCTGCGCCGAACCGGCACTGCCCATCCCGATCATGCCGAGTCCACCCGTCTCGCACACGGCTGCCGCGAGCCGTCCACCCGCCGCGCCGCCCATCGGTGCGTTCACGATCGGGACCCGCAGACCGAGCGAGCGCGACCATGCGGTGGACAGGACCGGATCGGGGGTCATCGGCGCGGCTCCTCTCGTCCCGGACGGGCGCCGGGCGCGGCAGTTCCCATCATGACAGCCCGAATGAACGCGACCTGTCGGTCATGGCGCGTATGTTCGACGGCACTGCCGCATCGACACCAACGGGGGTCCGGATGACGATCAGAGATCGACTGGAACAGGCCATCACCGAACCGCCTACAGTCTTCGGCGAACCTACCGACACGGCCGATGGCGCCACCGTCATCACCGTCGCTCGCGGCGGCGGATTCGGCAGGCCCGCACGGCCCGTCGGCGTCTTCGTCATTCACGAAGGCCGAGCACACTGGTCACCGGCGGTCGACGCCAATCGCATTGCCCAGCTGGGGGAGTGGATCGGTCTGCTCACCGGCGTGATCCTGGCGCTCGCCCTGTTGCGCCGTCCGCCGTGGCCGGATCTGCGCCGCCACTGATCCCGGTCGCCACCAGCTTCTCGAACTGCTGCCATGCCCGCTCGGCGGGCAGCGGATCGGCCGGGTCGATGATCTCCGCGGTGAGGCCGAGTAGTCCCCAGGACACGAACGCGACGGTGGTCGCGGGCCAGTCACCGAACAGTTCGGCGATCAGCTCCGCCAATCCGCGCCGGTAGGCGTGGATCACGGTGGTCGCCGCTTTGGGCCCCACCAGCGGCCGGTACACCTCGGGATACCGGCCCGCGAGCTGGAACAGCACCCGCAGCCGGCCGAGCGGGGAGGCCCCCGCCGCGGTGTTCGCGATTTCGCGACGCAGGAATTCGGTGCAGCTCACCAGCAGCAGGTCGTCCTTGTCCCGGTAGTGGGCGTAGAAGGTGGACCGGCCCACGTCGGCGCGTTCGATGATGTCGCTCACCGTCACCCGCTCGTAGCCACGCTCGATCATCAGCTCGATCAGCGCGCGGTGCAGGGCGTCGCGGGTGCGCCGGACGCGGCGATCGGTGTGCTCGGACATCGTGCCTCCCGGACGGATTTCCCGGATCTGTGCGGAAACGGACAGATCGCCACATCTTGCGCCTGGTCGTGGCCACGACCTCGCCCGACCATAGGTTCATGACAGGAAAACAGCTTCTCACTCCCATGTTCGTCGACGACGGTGACACCGGTCTGCTCATCGCTGGCCTGCGCCGGTACAACTTGTTCACCAGTGTGTTCTTCCTCGGCAGGCATCGCGCGCTGCTCACCGAACTCGTCACGGCCGCAGGGGTGCGCCCCGGTGACCGTGTGCTCGATATCGGTTGTGGCCCGGGAAAACTCGTCCGCGCCCTCGGTATCGCGACGGGCACGACCGGTGCCGCAGTTGGTGTCGACCCGTCGGCGGCCGCCATCGACGACAACCGGCGGCGCGACCGCACTCCTCATCACCGCTACGAGGAGGGGCCCGCGCAGCGATTGCCTTTCGGTGATGCCGAATTCGATGTGGTGACCAGCACTTTCGTCATGCATCACATCCCGGAGCAACACCGTGCGGAGGCACTGGCGCAGATGTGGCGCGTGCTGCGTCCCGGTGGCAGGTTGCTGCTTGCCGATGCCTCACCGTCACCTCGAATGCGCAGATTGCTCGCACCGATGTTCGGCGGTTTCGACGCTGTCGATATCCGCCGCTACCGTGACCAGCTGACGGCCATCGGATTCACCGAGCTCGGCTACACCCAGAGCCGTTATCAGACCGGCATTCTCACCTGTGTGAAACCCGCATCCGTGACCGCTCAGCGCTGATCGGCCCGACTTGTCGGTGCCCTCGGCTAGGGTCGGGGCAACAGGATCGCAATCGAGCACGGGGGTGTCGCATGGAGTTCGATCAGCGCGAAGCGCAGGCACGGGAATTCGCCGTCGCTGCGCACGGTGACCAGCGTTATGGGGAGCGGCCGTACGTCACCCATCTCGCGGCCGTGCGCGGAGTGCTCGACGACTTCGGCTTCGGCGGCGATCTCGCGGTGGCGGCCTGGCTGCACGACGTCATCGAGGACACCCCGGTCACCGCCGAAGAGGTCGAATCCCGTTTCGGACGTGCGGTTCTCGATCTCGTCTGGGCGGTCACCGGCGTGGGTTCGGACCGCAAGGCACGAAACCTGGACGCCTACACCAAGATCGCCGCCCACCCCCGCGCCGTGATCCTCAAACTCGCCGACCGCACGGCCAATGCCGAGGCGAGCCCACCCGCCTCCAGCTGGATGGGCATGTACCGCACCGAGCACCCCACCTTCAAAGCGCATCTCGGCGGATTGCTCGCCGACGACCCGACGGTCGCCCGCATGTGGGAACGTCTCGACCGCCGATTAGGCCCCGAGGTGGCCGCGCCGTCCGCGCAATGGGCCGAGATCGACCGGCTCGTCGCGGCGGGCGAACACGCACAGGCGGTGGCCGCCGTGCGTGCCGCCTTCGAGTGCGACCCGGGTGAAGCCGAACGCATCCTGGCCGAACGCGCCTGACCTCAAAACGACTGCCACACAGGCTTGTTCGCGAGGGCGTACTTGTAATAGTCGGCCAGCTTCAGTTTGCTCGCGGCGGCTTCATCGATCACCACGGTGACATGCGGATGCCACTGCATCACCGAGGCCGGGCAGAACGCCGACAGCGGTCCCTCGGCGGCCGCCGCGATGGCGTCGGCCTTCCCCGCGCCGAGGGCGATCATCACCAGGTGCCGGGCTTCGCAGATGGTGCCGAGCCCTTGGGTGAGCACATGGTGCGGGACGTCGTCGGGGCCGTCGAAGAACCGGGCATTGTCCCGGCGGGTCTGCTCGGTGAGCGTCTTTACCCTGGTCCGTGAGGTCAGCGACGAACCGGGCTCGTTGAAACCGATGTGCCCGTCGGTGCCGATACCGAGCAGCTGCACGTCCACCCCGCCGGCGGCGGCGATCGCGGCGTCGTAACGCCTGCCCTCGCCCGCGATGTCGCCCGCCTCCCCGTTCGGGCTCAACACACGCGCAGGATCGAGGTTCACATGATCGACGAATTCCGACCGGATCACCGAGAAGTACGACTGCGGATGGCTTTTCGGCAGCCCGACGTACTCGTCGAGCAGAAACCCGCTGGCCGTGGTGAAGTCCAGTTCACCGTCGCGGTAGCGGCGCGCCAGTTCCCGGTAACTGCCGAGCGGCGACGACCCGGTGGCCAGACCGAGGATCGCGTTGCCCTGGCGCACATAGCCGCCGACGATATCGGCGACCGTGGTGGCCACTTCGTGTTCGTCCGCGCGGATCACGATTTCCATCAGCTTCCTTCCGTTCCGGCGACGAACACCCGCCGCACCTGCCATTGCCGATCGACCACGAGCACATCGGCCCGCGCACCCGCCCGCAACGTGCCCCGCTCGGCCCCGAGCCCGAGCACCCGTGCAGGTGTGCGCGTGGCAGCCCTGACCGCATCGACGAGGGGGATACCCGCATGCTCCACCGACCACCGCACCACCTCGAGCAGTGTCGCCGTGCCGCCCGCGATAGCACCGGGCGAACCGTCTTCGGTGGCGAGCCGGGCGATCCCGTGCCGCACCTGCACATCCAGGGCGCCGAGCCGGTAATCACCGTCGCTCATCCCGGCGGCCGCCATCGCGTCCGATACCAGGGCGATCTGGTCGGCGCCGACGGTATCGAACACCATCGCGACGGTCTCGGGCGCCAGATGCACACCGTCGGCGATCAACTCGACAACCATCTCGCCGCGGCCGGCGGCGGCCAAGCAGGCGGCAGCGGGTCCGGGCCTGCGGTGATGCAGCTCGGGCATCCCGTTGAACAGATGGGTGGCGGTGATCGGTTCGCCGCCGAACCGCACCGGGCCGCCGACTTCGGTTCGGGTCGCTCCGGAGCTCTCGACAGTCTGCGGAGCCGTACCGGGGCTTCGCCGGGCGGATGCCTGCTCGGTTGTTCCGCGCGGGTGGGCCCACTCGGCGATCCGAGCCGACGTCGTCGCCGCGTCGGCATCGGTATGCCCCAGGCTCGGCAGCACACCGTATTCGCGCATCGCGGCCAGCAATTCGCCGAAGTGCGCGGTTTCGGGCGCCAACGTCATCGACCGGACGGTGCCGCGCGACGCCCGGCAGATCCGCTCGAACAGCACCGGATCACCGGCGACGATGGCCGCCGGATCCTGCGCACCACACCGCACCGCATTGATGAACGGCCCCTCGAGATGAACCCCGAGCAGCTCCCCGTCGTCCACCAGATCCGCCAGCACCGCCGCCTGCTCGACCAACACCTCCGGCGCCGCCGACACCAAGCTGCCGAGCAACCCAGTCGTGCCGTGCGCGCGATGATGCGCCGCCGCAACCCGCGCCCCCGCCCCGTCAGCATTGGGAAACCCGAACCCGGCCCCACCGTGACAATGCAGGTCGATCAACCCGGGCAGCACAAGGTCATCCGTCGCCTCCGGAAGTTCCTGCGGGCGTGGATAACTCGCCGCCGCACCAACCCACGTAATCGTCGCCCCATCGAATTCGACCACACCATCGGCAATCTCACCCCCACCCGCCCCGACGACCCACCCCCGCAAGGCAGTCACGCCCACCCACCTTTCCCTCTCCCGATACCGCCGGATACCGGTCTGCCCGCAACCGCCGCACCCCGCGGGCCGATGATCGACCAGCGCGCCGGCAGGGGCCCAACCGTTGGCAGCGTCACTGCCCGATATGCGCCGACCACCATCCCCGCCACTGGCCCGACCGCTGAAATCCTTGCTGCCGGAAGCTCGGCTGCCACGACCGCAGCCGGCGCCCCTGCCGGTGACTTGGTTGCGACTCGGTGCCCGATCAGTGATACCCCCACTGCCAGGGGGACGGCCGCCACCACGCTGTCGGCGGCCGAACGTCGCACGCCGCGCGCAGCCGCAGCGACCACCGAGCCGCTCGACCTCGCCGTCACCACCTCATGCCCGTCCAACGATCGCCGCGACCACCTCACGTGCCGTCTGTGGCCCACGCGCGGCGCACGCCGCGTCGGCCGCTTCCTGACAACGCTGAATGTCGATCCCTGCCAAGGCAGCTCGGACAGCGGGCAAGGCGGGTACCGACATCGACAGGCTCGTCACTCCGAGCCCGACCAGCACCGGGGCGAGCAGGGGATCCGACGCCGCCTCACCGCACACACCGACAGACTTGCCCGATGCCGTTCCCGCCGCGCCGACCATCGCGATCAAATCGAGCACCGCGGGCTGCCAGGGGTCGAGGAGCTGCGCGAGGCTGCCCGCCATCCGGTCCGCGGCACAGGTGTACTGGCTGAGGTCGTTGGTACCGATGCTCACGAAGTCCAGGTGCGCCAGCAGATCGGCCGCCCGCAATGCCGCCGCCGGGATCTCGATCATCACCCCGACCTTGCGCACTCCGGATTCCCTTGCCAGCGCGGCGAATCCGGCGGCCTCGTCGGCCGTGGCGACCATCGGCGCCATCACCCACAGATCGGCACCGGTCGCCTCACCCGCGCGAGCCAAAGCGGTGAGCTGGGTGGCCAGTGTTTCCGGGAACACCGACCCGATCCGCAATCCGCGCACACCGAGCGCCGGATTCTCCTCGGTCCCGAGATCGAGAAACGGCAGCGGCTTGTCCGAGCCCGCGTCGAGCGTGCGCACCACCACGCGGCGGCCCGCGAACTGTTCGAGAACCGCTGTGTAAGAAGCGGTCTGCTCGTCCAGCGAAGGCTCCGACGCCTTGCCGAGGTACATGAACTCGGTACGGAACAGGCCCACACCCTCACTGTCGACCGGCGCCGCCTTCACCGCGTCGTCGACCGTGCCGATATTGACCAGCAGGTGCACCGGGGTGCCGTCGGCCGTGCGCCCCGGCCCACTGGCCGCCGCCAGCCGCGCCTTGTCGGCGGCCGCCTGCTCGGCCGCCGCCTGCTGACGCTCGGGGCTCGGGTCGATCACCACTTCACCGGTCGACCCGTCGAGCAGCACCGGTGCGCCCTCGACGAGCTTGTCGGTCTGCGGGCAGTTCACCACCGCGGGCAGACCGAGCGATTTCGCCAGGATGGCGGTATGACTGGTCGGCCCGCCTTCGCTGGTGAGCAGGCCGACCACATCACTGCCACCCAGCATCGCCGTGTCGGCCGGCGCCAGATCGCGCGCGACGAGCACGAACGGAAACCCCGGCTCGGGGATGCCCGGCATCGGTTCACCGAGCAGCACCGCGATGGTTCGCCCGCCGATATCGCGCAGATCGGTCGCGCGTTCGGCCATGTACCCGCCCAATGCCTCGAGCTTGGCGCAGAACCCCTCGAATGCCAGGTGCACGGCGTGTGCCGTCGGCATTCCCGCCTTCAATTCCTTCTCGGCGGCGGCGACGATGCCCGGGTCGCGGGCCATCGTCGCCGACATCGAAAGGATCTCCGCCGCAACACCATCCACGCGCGACGCCCTGGCGGCCATTTCGTCGGCCACCCCCGCGAGCGCCGCTTTCACCCGGGCCAGTTCCTCGTCGGGTGGCCCGCCGACCGGGTCCTGCGCGGAGGTCTCGAGTTGCGAACCGAATCGCAACCACGGCGCACACACCACCCCGGGACTGACCCCGAGCCCACGGATCACCTGTTCCGGCATCGGGCGTCACTCACCTTCCGGCTTCTTGTCCAGCTTCGTCTCGGTTCCATCGTTTCGAGTATCGCCGCTGTCCGCCGCTACGGGTTCGGCTTGCGCCTCGACCACGCCGGAGACCTCGTCATCGGTCTCCTCCTCACGGCCAGGCGTGCGCAGGTTCCACTTCTTGATCACGAAGCTGAACAGCAGGTAATACACCAACGCGTACCCGAGGCCGATCGGGATCAGCAGCCACGCGTCGGTCGCCTTGCCGAAGTTCAGCAGATAGTCGATGGCGCCTGCCGAGAAGGTGAACCCGTCGTGGATACCGAGCGCGTTGACCAAGGCCATCGAGGTACCGGTCAGGATCGCGTGCACCACGTACAGCGGCCACGCCACGAACATGAACGAGAACTCGAGCGGTTCGGTGATACCGGTGACGAACGCGGTGAGCCCGGTGGAGAGCATGATGCCGCCGACCAGCTTCTTCTGCGACGGCCGCGCATTGCGCCAGATGGCGAAGGCAGCGGCGGGCAGCGCGAACATCATGATCGGGAAGAAGCCGGTCATGAAGGTGCCCGCGCTCGGGTCGCCCGCGAAGAATCGGTTCAGGTCGCCGCGCACCAGCTGACCGGAAGCATCGGTGTAATCGCCGACGAGGAACCAGACCGTGGAGTTCAGAATGTGGTGCAGACCGGTGGGAATCAGCAACCGGTTGGCCGCGCCGTAGATACCGCCACCGACCACCGAATTGTCCGCGACCGCCTCACCGACCCAGGTGAGCGCCGAGTTGAACGCCGGATACAGGAAGGCCATCGCGACACCCACCACCAGACCGGTGACGGCGGTGAGAATGGGAACCAGCCGCCTGCCGTTGAAGAACCCGAGAAAGTCGGGCAGCTTCGTGCGATAGAACCGCTGCCACAGGATCGCCGAGAGCAGACCCATCACGATGCCGCCGAGCACGCCGTAGTTGATGAGAGCCTGCGCGCCCTTGGGGTCGGTCTTGCCTTCCAGCACGATCGGCGACATCGCCTCGAACACGCCGTTGATCACCATGTAACCGACCACGGCGGCGAGTGCGGTCGACCCGTCGGCCTTCTTGGCCCAACCGATGGCGATGCCCACGGCGAAGATCAGCGGCAACCAGGTGAACACCGCCTGACCCGCCGCCGAGATCACCGACGCCGCACTTTCCAGCGCGGAGAAGCGGCCGAGTAGATCGTCCTGGCCGAGACGCAACAGGATGCCCGCCGCGGGAAGCACGGCGATGGGCAGCATCAGGCTGCGCCCGAGGCGCTGCAATCCCGCGAATGTCTTGGATTCTTGCTTGGGGCTGTCGGTAACGGCAGTCATGTCGACCTTCTTCGTCCAGCGGTTGTGAACCAGTGGCTCTGACGGGTACTGTCCGGTCATAACCAGTTGTCAGTTTGACCAGGTGGCCGCCGGATGTCAACCGCGAAATATGACGTGGCGCACAACCGAGGCTCCCATACTGGAACCGGCTACCACTGCGGAAAGGGAGAACACATGTCCAAAGCGGAAGCGATCGTCCAGGGCCTGGGCGGCGCGGAGAACATCGTCGAGATCGAGGCGTGCATCACCCGTTTGCGCACCGAGGTGCGCGACGGTGCCAAGGTCGACGAGGCCGCGCTCAAGGCGGCAGGCGCCCACGGCGTCCTCAAGTCGGGCACCGTCGTACAGGTCGTCGTCGGCCCCGAAGCCGACACCCTGGCCGAGGACATCGGGGACATCCTGTGAACGTCACCGCCCCCCTCGCCGGCCGCGTCATCCCGCTGTCGGAGGTTCCCGACCAGGTCTTCGCCGATCAACTGGTCGGCTCCGGCGTGGCCATCGACCCCGATCGCACCCGCGGTCCCCTCACCGTCACCGCCCCCATCGGCGGCAAGCTCCTCAAACTCCACCCGCACGCCTTCGTCGTCTTCGGCGGCGGCGTCGGTGTCCTGGTCCACCTCGGCATCGACACGGTGAAACTCAAAGGCGAAGGCTTCACCCTCCACGCCACCGAAGGCGAAACCGTCGAGACCGGCACCCCCATCGTCACCTTCGACCCCACCGAGATCGCCGCCACCGGCAACCCGATCATCTGCCCGATCGTCGTAATGGACTCCCCGAAGAACTCCATCAATCCCGACACGATCGACACAGTCGTGGAACCCGGCGCACCCCTGTTCGATACGCCTTAACCGGCCGCAGGGAGGACGAGAGCAGCAGCGCAAGCGACGGGTCCGAGAAATGAGTTCGGCCTCATGACAACTCCGATCCTGTGAACTCTGCCTAGCCTCTCGCAAACAGGCGGCAATCGACAGCGGTGAGATCGAATCGTTGGGCACGCGGTGAACCGTGACGTTTCCTTGTCCGTTCTTCTTTCAGCAGGCTGTTCCAGCCCGCATCGAATCGGGAGGACCCAAGTGAGCGCAGTGGAGCAGACCAGTGAGCAGTTCGCGCAGCGATTGTTCGAAGCGGCGCTCGGCACGGTCGACATCCTGGCCATCCATCTGGGCGACCGGCTCGGCTGGTATTCGGCGCTCGCCGCCGGCCCCGCCGACGCGGCCGAACTCACCACCCGCGCCGGCGGCGACCGCCGATACGCGCAGGAATGGCTCGAACAGCAAGCCGCGACAGGCGTCCTCACGGTGACGCCGGACGGCCGCTTCGCCCTCCCGGCGGGCCCGGCCGAGGTGCTCACCGACACGAACAGCCTGGACTACCTCGCCCCGCTCGCCCGGATGCTGGCCGGTGCGGCGATCCAGCTCCCCGCCCTGGTGCGCGCCTATCGCGACGGCGGCGGTGTCGGTTGGTCCGAATACGGCACCGACGTGCGCGAATCCCAAGCCGACATGAACCGGCCCTGGTTCGAACACCGCCTGGCCGCCGACCTCGCCACCGTCCCCGACATCCATGCCCTGCTTTCGGCCCCCGGCGCCCGAGTCGCCGATATCGGCTCCGGCGGCGGCTGGTCCTCGATCGCCCTGGCCCGCGCCTACCCCGACCTGCGGGTCGACGGTTACGACATCGACCCGCCGTCGATCGCCATGGCCACCGCCAACGCCGCCGACCTCGCCGACCGCGTCCACTTCCACCACGCCGACGTCACGACCGACCTCCCGGAATCGACCTACGACGCCGTCTTCGCCTTCGAATGCGTGCACGACATGCCGTACCCGGTCGAGGTGCTGTCAGCCGCACGATGTGCGCTGCGTCCCGGCGGGGTGGTGATCGTGATGGACGAGGCCGTAGACCCGGACTTCACTTCTCCCGCGAGCGATGTCGACCGCCTCATGTACGGCTTCAGCCTGCTCATCTGCCTACCGGACGGCATGGCGCACCCCGGTTCGGCGGGTACCGGAACCGTGATGCGCGCCGAGCAGTTGGGGGAGTACGCCCACAAGGCGGGCTTCACCACCGTCGACATCCTGCCGATCGAGAATTTCGGCTTCTGGCGGTTCTACCGGTTGACGGTGTGAGCGACCAGCTGATCGGACTCGGCCGGCCAATGCCGGGCGAGCACGTCGAAATACCGCTGGCTGCTCCACAATCGATAGTTGCCGATCACGTACACCCGCCGCCGCGCCCGCGACACCGCAGCGTTGAGCACATTCGGGTTGGCCGCGGCCCAGCGCCGCGAACCGCCCGCGGCGGGTGAGGTGCCGAGTACCAGCACAACCACCTCGGCCGAGTTTCCACGCATGCCATGGATCGTGCCCACCTGGGCGGCGGCGAACTCGTCCCCGAGCACCTCGCGGGCGACCCGCCGCGCACCGTCGGCGACATCGCGGAACGGGCTGACCACCCGGATGTCGTCGGCCGCGACCCCGTCCTCCCGCAACTCCGTCAGCAAGGCACCGAGCGCCTCACCTTCGCCGGGAATCCAGTTCCCCTCGGCGCGTGCGGATCTCACATCGATCCACCGATCGTGCCCCGGGAAGTCGGGCCGCTCGGGCGTGCCGAAGACGAGCAGGTCGTCGTCGTAGGCGATCCGATGGGTCAGCTCGAAGATCGGCAGATCGCTGCGCCGATGCACCCGCAACGGCGTTCCCACCCACACCGGCCGGTCGTAATCGGCCGGTGTCAGCCAGGTCCCGAACCGGACGCCACGATCTGCCGCCTGCCGCGCCGAGGCCAGATCCGGCCTCCACTCCGCATCGAGCCCGTACTGGCGAACCAGCGCTTCCTGCGCCGAAGTCGGCAGCGTCACAACGGGTCCCAGCTGACGATGATCTCCGACGATCACCGCCCGGCGCGCGCGCCACAGTCCACCCGCCACCGCCTGCGGCGCGGCCTGGCCCGCGTCGTCGACGAACAACCAACCGAGCGCCTCGCGCCCCAGCCCGGCGAACAACTTGGGCAACGCGGCGAACGTCGTCGTGAGCATCGGCACCGCGAGGAACAGCGTCTGCCAGGCGGCCGCGATGGTTTCCGGCTTAGGCGCCACCGCGAGCTCGTCGCGGATCAGCGCGATCGCCACGATCAAGTTGTCGCGCACCCGGGGCGCGGCGTTCAGCAGCAGCGCCCGGTGCAGCCGCAGCGCCGAGAGGAAGAGCTCACGCCGAGCCGTCGAGTACTGCTCGTCGGCCCACGGATTGCACAGCTGGAACTGCTCGTCGTCTGCCGCGACATCACCGAAAGGAATAGTCTCCGCCCAGTTCTCGCGCGCCGCTTCGATGATGTCGAGTGCCCGTGCCCGCCGCTCGGTCAAGGCGACGTGGTCGCGGATGAGGGTGCGCCCGTGCTCGGCCGCCTGCGCCCACTGTTCACGCGCATGGTCGACCTCGCCTTGCCTGCGCCGCATCTCCGCCTCGGCGTCGTGGCGTTCGCGCAACAGCTCGTTGGAGCGTGCACTCCATCGTCGGCCGGCGCGGAATCCGGTGGACAACGACTCCGCGAACCCTGGCTTACGCCCGCCGTGCTCGGTGAGCAACGTGCTGACCCGATGATGCGTGGCCTGCGCCGCGCGCAGCTGTTCGGTTGCCTGCTGATGCTGTGCGCGCCAGTGTGCGTGTGCCGCATCGGCATTGGCGATCTCCGCCGACAGCGACAGCAGGTCGTCGTTCATCGCAGGCAGTTCGGCGACCGCGTCGGCCACGTCCTGACGCTGCTGTGCGAGTGTTCGAACGTGCTCGCGCCTGCTCTCGAAGTCGCGCACGGCGGTCTGCCAGTCGGGCACCGAATCCGGGTCCGCCTCGGCCTGTTTGAGCAGATCGAGCATTCCCGCCGAACCGGCATGGGCCTTGCGCTCGGTGGCGAACCGGTCGCCGAACCAGAACTGCTCGCCGAAGGTTCGTCGCGCCCCGCCGAGCGCCGAGGCGATCAATCCCCACGCGGGTTCGCCGCTGACGAATTCGGCCAGCTCGCCGAAGTGGTTGATCCGCACGTCGGAGTCGATCGCGTCGCGGTGCTGGATCTCGGCCACCACATCGGCGGCACTCCGGTCGCTGCCGGTGGCGAGCACCACCTCGAACCCGGTCGTCTCGGGGGCGAGCCGGTGCGCGCCGACGGTGTAGTTCTTGGCGACCTGCACCTGCTCGGTGACACCGGTGAACACATCCATCGGGTCGTCGAAAGCGGCCAGCCGTTCCGCTCTTTCGACCACGATCGCCGCGAGCAGGTCCCGCAGCATCGTCGTCGTTCCGGTGCCCGGCGCGCCGTGCACGGCGAAAATCCCCGCGCTGTCGCGGAGTTCGGTCATCGCCTGATCTACCGCGAACTGCTGGCCCGCGACGAGCGGATCACCCGGCCACCGCCCGTCCGGCACGCGCTGGGGCAGCAGCCCTTCGACCATCACGTCCTGTCGTTGACGAACGTCGATCCGCTGATCTATGGGCAAGGTTTCACTCGCCGCGAGGTAGTCCCGCAGCGCTGCCCCGACGTCCCCACGCTCCACCGCCGCGGCGAGCGCACGCAACTCCACGCCCAGTCCGCTGTTGAGCCGATCCTCGGCCGCCGTGCTGTCGGCATCCCTGGCCGCCACCTGCACGCACGCCACCCGCACCCCACCGGCCCGCAATTCGGACCGGATGGAGAGCGCCCCACACAGATCCCCCGCGAACGTCTGCAATGCCCGCCCGGTCACCAGCGGCGTACCGAATTCCTCGTTCGCCATGACGCCGCGCACGAACGCGGTGGCCGACATCCCCGCCAGCCCGGGCGAAACGACACCGTCCGCACCCGCCGCGATCAGCGACGCGCCGACGCCACGACCGACCACATCCAGGGCACGCCAACGCGGGCCGGGATCGTCGGCCTCCGGGTCGGCGCTCGGTACCTCGGTGGTCAGCAGGTCGAACGCGGCGGTGAAGGCCGAGGAGTCGTGCTCGAACCCGTCGGCCCAACCCGGGTCGGCGGGGCCGGGGGAGCGCAACCGGTTGATCGCCCACGCCAGCCCCGACAGCGTCGCCGATCCCTCGACAACCATGCCGTCGTCGCTCAATGTCACCGCGAAAGTGGCTGTGGTTCCGGACTGTCGCGCGTCCGCTTCGAGCTCGTCGCGCCCGAAGGCGCGCATCAGCGATTCACGCGCACGCCCCACTTCGAACAGCCCGCCGAACACCACGAACTGCCATACCCGGCCCGGTTGCAGCGCGGGGAGCGCGGTGAGGTCTTCCCACGGTGCCGGTTCGTCGGCGCCGAGTTCCACCACCAGCGCACCGGTTTCGCGGCAGACCCCGATCTCCGGTACCAGTTGCGGACCGAACAGTTCGACGGTCCGCCAGAAACGCACGAGCCGCGCGGCATGCTCGGACCCGTTCACGATGCACCCCATTCCGTCGGCCAGCATGCTGACAACTCGCACCACGGTACGTGATGGCGCGTGCACGGGCACGGTAGGCCGATGGTCCCGGCGCCGTCGACGAGACCATCGGCGCTGGTCCTACAGGCGAGGCAGGCACCCGGCGGCCCGAAGCCGCGCCGCCAGCGACGAATTCACCATCGCACTCGACCCGCCTCCACCGGTGAGCGCCACCAGCACGTCACCACCGAGTCCGGCGCCGATCGAGCACCCGAGCACATTGACGTCGATGTAGATGTTCTCCTTGGACTCCGGTTCCGCGACAGCCGAACCGGCCCCCACCGCCGTGGCGGCCACAACGGCCAGCATGATCCCAACAGCTTTGACGATGCGCACTAGCTCTCCTCGAATTGCGGTGATCGGAATCGGTCCATCCGGTCGCGGACCGACGAGAGGGTTGACCGAACCCCCTCCACAGAAACCTCGAGTCCGGTCCATATTCGCGTTGACGGCCGAACCCCCGGAACCGCACGCTGACCCGATGGACGAGTTGAACCGCGCCGCAGACCTGTTCGCCGTCGGCGAGCTGGACGAGTCGCATCTGACGATGATCGGCGCCGAGGCCTTGGCCCGAGGGGTCGATTCCCCGGCGCTGATCGAACTCGTCTGTCTGCACCGAACCGATTGCCGCGACGCCCCGGAACTGTTCCGCGCTGCGCTCGCCGAACTCGAGATCGTTCACCTCGGGGGTTGGCGCGAACGGGAGGTAGCTGTCCGGCTCAGTCGCGCGAATCGCAACGCCGCCGCCCTACTGGCCGACGAGGGAGACTCCGACGAGTGTCTGAGCCTGATCTTCACTGATCTGTTCGAGCTGACGATGCGTCCCGAGCCCGAACCACCGGAGTTGGAGGAACTGGCCTGGGGCTTCTACACCATGCAAATCAGCCTGGAGGACGGCCTGGATGCCGCGATCATCTGGGACGAGATCCGCACAGGATGCCGAAACCTGCTGGCGGGCCCTCCCTATGCGCCTGTGTACCCGCGGGCCGGCCGGGTGGATGAAACCCCGCCCGAGCCGCACATCCCTGCGGAAACACCCGACCGTCCGAGGCTGCTGGATCGACTTCGCGCCGGGCTCGTAGCAATCCTGCGCCGATAACCCTTTGGCAGATCAGCGCAGGATCATCCCCACGACCGCCTTGGGCGCCGCCAACCACTCCCGGATGTTGTTGCGCACCTCGGTGGCCCGCCTGCACTCGCAATAGGCGACAACCCCGTCGGCGTCGATATCCGCCGCCCGGCACAGCGCGACGGCCCGAGGCAGATGCTGGTACTGGCTGACGATGATCGCGCGCTTCACCCCGAACATCGACCGCGCCCGCTCACAGGTCTCCCGCGTGGAAAACCCTTCCCCATCCGCTCGTACGATGCCCGGATCCACTCCGTGCTCGAGGAGATAACGCCGCATCGACACGATCTCGTCGCCGGACGTCCCGCCGGCATCCCCGGACAGCAGGATCTCACGCGCCTTCCCCGCCGCGACCAATTCGATCGCCACATCCAGGCGACCCCGCAGATACGCCATCGGCGTCCCGTCCGGCGCGACCCGCGCACCGGGAACAATGACAACCGGAACAGTGGGCGCTCCGGCCACATCGCTGCGATGCCCCGACGACAACATCCACATGGCCGCATTGGCACAGACCGTCACCAACACCACGCCACTCGCCAACACCACGCCGGCCTTCATAACGCGACGTAACCGCCGCCGCCTTCCACTACGTTCCTCGCTCAACGCGCGACCCTCCCATTGTTGTGGTTCGAAACCCGGCCTGACTAGGGAATTTGACATCGGAATTCCAGCCACGTAACTTTATTCCAGTCAGAGCGACACGGACACCGACCCGGTGCCGAAGAGCTGGTCCGACAGGGCCGCTACGGTACAGGGAAACGAGGTAGGACGATGAGCGCCTGACCGATCATGTGTTCAGGGTTCTTCCGGATTTGCGTCCGGTCGACGCTCTGAGCTACAGTACGAACCCTTGCCTCACTGAAACCCTTCACCGGGTGGATGTTTGTGCGTGTGTTCTTTGAGAACTCAATAGTGTGTCGATGAATGTCAGTGCCAATATTTTTATTGGTTCCAGCCTTCGCGTACCCCCCGGTCGTGGGAGGTTGGACATTTTGAACAACAGCGAATCTTTTTTGCTGGTGTTCGCTTTGCTAGATTTTTCGGACTCTAGTTAGATATTTCTGATTACACCCTTTTGGGGTGTGGTTGAGAGTCTTCAACGGAGAGTTTGATTCTGGCTCAGGACGAACGCTAGCGGCGTGCTTAACACATGCAAGTCGAGCGGTAAGGCCCTTCGGGGTACACGAGCGGCGAACGGGTGAGTAACACGTGGGTGATCTGCCTTGCACTTCGGGATAAGCCTGGGAAACTGGGTCTAATACCGGATATGACCTCGGGATGCATGTTCTGGGGTGGAAAGATTTATCGGTGCGAGATGGGCCCGCGGCCTATCAGCTTGTTGGTGAGGTAACGGCTCACCAAGGCGACGACGGGTAGCCGACCTGAGAGGGTGACCGGCCACACTGGGACTGAGACACGGCCCAGACTCCTACGGGAGGCAGCAGTGGGGAATATTGCACAATGGGCGAAAGCCTGATGCAGCGACGCCGCGTGCGGGATGACGGCCTTCGGGTTGTAAACCGCTTTTGACAGGGACGAAGCGCAAGTGACTGTACCTGTAGAATAAGGACCGGCCAACTACGTGCCAGCAGCCGCGGTAATACGTAGGGTCCGAGCGTTGTCCGGAATTACTGGGCGTAAAGAGCTTGTAGGCGGTTCGTCGCGTCGTTTGTGAAAACTTGGGGCTCAACCTTAAGCTTGCAGGCGATACGGGCGGACTAGAGTACTTCAGGGGAGACTGGAATTCCTGGTGTAGCGGTGAAATGCGCAGATATCAGGAGGAACACCGGTGGCGAAGGCGGGTCTCTGGGAAGTAACTGACGCTGAGAAGCGAAAGCATGGGTAGCAAACAGGATTAGATACCCTGGTAGTCCATGCCGTAAACGGTGGGTACTAGGTGTGGGGCTCCTTCCACGGACTCCGTGCCGTAGCTAACGCATTAAGTACCCCGCCTGGGGAGTACGGCCGCAAGGCTAAAACTCAAAGAAATTGACGGGGGCCCGCACAAGCGGCGGAGCATGTGGATTAATTCGATGCAACGCGAAGAACCTTACCTGGGTTTGACATACACCAGAAAGCCGTAGAGATACGGCCCCCCTTGTGGTTGGTGTACAGGTGGTGCATGGCTGTCGTCAGCTCGTGTCGTGAGATGTTGGGTTAAGTCCCGCAACGAGCGCAACCCTTATCTTATGTTGCCAGCGCGTAATGGCGGGGACTCGTGAGAGACTGCCGGGGTCAACTCGGAGGAAGGTGGGGACGACGTCAAGTCATCATGCCCCTTATGTCCAGGGCTTCACACATGCTACAATGGCCGGTACAGAGGGCTGCGATACCGTGAGGTGGAGCGAATCCCTTAAAGCCGGTCTCAGTTCGGATCGGGGTCTGCAACTCGACCCCGTGAAGTTGGAGTCGCTAGTAATCGCAGATCAGCAACGCTGCGGTGAATACGTTCCCGGGCCTTGTACACACCGCCCGTCACGTCATGAAAGTCGGTAACACCCGAAGCCGGTGGCCTAACCCCTTGTGGGAGGGAGCCGTCGAAGGTGGGATCGGCGATTGGGACGAAGTCGTAACAAGGTAGCCGTACCGGAAGGTGCGGCTGGATCACCTCCTTTCTAAGGAGCA